>NZ_JAAIMM010000009.1 GCF_013300725.1 Allocoprococcus comes | reverse complement strand
ATACCCCCATATAGGACTTTTATATTTCATTGTCCTATATGAGGGTAGCATATCATCCACCGGAATTCCTTTTTCTTTAAAAGGTTATAAATAGTAGGTCTGCTGACTCCTAGGATTTCCTGTAACTCTTCAGGAAACTGAAATATACCATTGGGCTGAGTAATTTCCATGCATATAAACCCGAATACGTGAAACAGGAAATATGGGCAAGGCTACTTGCATCATTATAATCCGTTTTGAGGCAGATTTGCAATCTGTCTTTTTGTCGTGCTTTCCTTCATGAGTAAATCGTAAACATATCTGTAAAACTGTTCCACTAAGGCCCATCTGTAATTTGTTCTGTAAGAATTCGCTCCCTATTAAACGTTAACTAAATGACATTGGTTCAGTACCCTCACAGTTACGCGCAAAAATCCATTCCAAATCAGCTGCTCCGATAGGATTTTTGCCTTCCAGCCTAATTTTTCTTACGGTCAGCGCAGTAAATGCGCAGACCTACTGAACAGTTATAATTATTCTATATTATACAGAAAAATTTTACATATGACAATGGGAAAATATAGGACCTTTTATACAATATGTCCAAAAACATTAGCTGAAATCCTTCCTCTTTCCTTTACTTTCCTCCTGTTCCATGCTATGATAGCGATAGAATATTTCAGTTATATCCGAAAAATTTTTCGTAAATTCAGGAGGAAATGTAAATGAAAACACTTGGCTACTACAACGGTAAATTCGGACCTCTGGAAGAGATGACCGTTCCGATGAACGACCGCGCATGTTATTTCGGTGATGGTGTGTACGAGGCGACACTGGCGAGAAACGGAAAGATCTTCGCTTTAAAAGAGCACCTGGACCGTTTCTTCAACAGCGCCGGACTCATTAAGATCGATATCCCTTACACAAAGGACGAGCTTGCGGCGATCCTCTACGATATGCTGGCAAAAATGGACGATAAGGATATCTTCATCTACTGGCAGATGACCCGGGGAACCGGCATCCGTCAGCACCAGTTCCCAGCTGCAGGCACAAAGCCGAATCTCTGGATTTTCATGAAGCCTGGGAAATCGGCTGACTCCAGCAAACGTCTGAAACTTACAGACATGGAAGACACCCGTTTCCTCCACTGCAATATCAAGACATTAAACCTTCTCGTCAACGTCATGGCGGCAGAGAAAGCGGAGTCTCTCGGATGCGGCGAGTGCGTCTTCCACCGCGGTGATATCGTCACCGAGTGTGCCCACAGCAACGTTTCCATCATCAAGGACGGCGTATTTAAGACCCACCCGACAGACCACTATATTTTACCGGGAATCACAAGAATGCACATCATCCAGATCTGCAAGGATAACGGGATCATCGTCGACGAGATCATCGTCTCCAGCTCCACAAAATTCTGCTCCCCGGTCTGCGAAATGAACGGCACCCCGATCGGAGGAAAGGCACCGGAGTTAGTGGATTTGATCCAGAAAAAGTATACAGAAAAATTTGAAAATGAGACCATGTAAATGATCAGAGGAGCAGTTCAGGGCGCATGCCAGTTCATCTTGACCGTTGACTGCTCCGGCTGGCTTTGCTATTTCTAAACAGAGTAGAAATATCTGATAGATAGTTTGCAATTAGAATTTATCAGCTAAAGTCGCTGCCTGTTCGCACCCATCTGTCTTGTCAATATCGCCTGTATTTACAACTGCGGGAATCATTACCGCACCGACCATTTTCCATTTCAACAATGCAGCAGACCGTTCAATAGGAATCCGAATACCGTCCATGACAGATTTATCATCTTCCTCGCAGCAAGTAATGATAGCGTATTCTTTTCCAGAAAGGTCTACCTCTGCATGATAGAATGAAAACAGCTTATCAATGACCGCCTTTATCTGTGACGGAATCGTGTACCAGTAAACCGGCATGGAAAAAACAATAGCGTCGGCTTCCTGAATAGCCGGGGCTATCACATTGAAATCATCATCAAATGAACAGGCTTTTCCTGTCTTAAAGCATGTTTCGCAGGCATGGCAACCACTCACATTCATCATGGCAGCGTCAAACCGCTTTACCGTATGTCCTTTTTCTTCCGCAGCTTTGATAAAAGCCGCTGTCATTGCGAAGCTGTTTCCTTTTTTGCGGGGGCTGCCTGTGATTACAACAATTTTTTTGCTCATAAAATTGATCCTCCTTATGATAGCGGGATTGACTTTTCCCTCTTTCGATATTATCATAATAGCAAGAATGAAATGAAAATCAAGTACGCACAATTAAGTGCGATACTAAAATTCGTGTAATATACTTACGAAAAGGAAAGTGTAAAATGAGTGAACGTAATATTTCAAATGAATGCTTTAGAAGTACAGGATTTAGCTACACTTTATCTCTGATTAACGGAAAATATAAAATGACGATACTATATGTTCTGGCTGAGTTTGGCGTTGTCCGTTTCAATGAAATGAAAAAATACATTGATGAAATCTCCTATAAAACATTAAGCTCTACCTTGAAAGAATTAGAAGCAGATAAATTAGTCCATAGAGAAGAATATCCGCAAATTCCCCCCAAAGTCGAATACAGTCTTACAGAGCGTGGAAAATCTCTCATTCCTATATTGGAAACAATGTGCGATTGGGGAGAAGAAAACAGATTGTAAAAAAGCAGACTGAAATCTGAAACGGTTTCGGTCTGCTTCTTCATTGCATTTCGCTTGTGATAGCGGCACATAATTTCTTATTCGCCCATACGGATATTTTTTACTGTTTTCTGCTCGAATGTGAGGTTTGAATAAACTCTGCTTCCTCTGTTTCCAACAGGAGCTTGTGCAAGCAGCCCCACTTTTACAGTGTTGCCCGCAGGAAGATTGAAAAACCTCATCATGTAAAAGTTCTTTCCGTCAACGGAGTAATGAAACGCAAAAGAGTTTCCACATCTGCACACCTGTAGCCATGCTATGTTACCGTCAATATTGCACCCGTTTGCGTCGTCTGATTCTCCGTTTCGTGCGATAACGCTGACTGCGGCGTGTGTTCCAAAATCCGTCATTTCAAAGCACGCTTTCGCCCAGTTTTTCATGTCCTGCATTACCATAATGGAAGCAGAATCATAGGTATCTTTAAAGTCATGTGATACCTTTACTCTCATTACAAAATCGCCCGTAATCTCTGTGTAATAAAACGGAGCGTTGCACAAAGATTACGGCGTGATTCCTTCTTCTCCGATTGCGCCGTTGTTAAAGAAAAAATCGCTTTGTGCGGGAGCAAATATTTCTATCTTGTCCCCATTCGTTTTTACCTGTCCCTCATTTAGCCATTTGAAATCCATAGAAACGTCCTCCTTGTTGAAAGCCACAAACTTATCATAGTTCCATAGAAAGCCTTTGTAAAGTACGCACTTTGGCGTAAGATACTTACCTCAAAGTAATAAGGTGAAAAGTAGCTCAATATTCGGAATAGAGGGGCTGCTGTCTATCAAATTCTTGTGTGTTACTTTACCGCACATGAGCATTCGCGCCAGGATTGTCATTACCATAACCTTCCATCAGGTTGATTACTCCCCATACACCAAGACCGGCACCGATTGCAACGACCAGTGTCTGAAGGATATTGATAGCATTACTGAAAAATCCCATATGCATGTTCACCTCCCTTCTTAATTTTTCTGTGTTTTTTGTTATAGTTTCATTTTGTTGGTGACCGAATATTATATAATTTCATCGCTACCTCCTCGTTTTTAGGCACAAAAAAACAGTTACAAACTTTTCCGGTCTGTAACTGCTTAAAATCTTTATTTATTTTTGATGCTCAATAATCCATTGCAAAATATCTTCCGACTGTAATTTCCCCGCTGCAAGTAATAATATCGTATCACTCAATTCTTTTTGGCTATATGATAATTCATAACCATTCAATGCTAAAAACACAAGCATTACATGAGTACCAAGTCGTTTGTTTCCATCAATCATAGGATGATCTTTCACAATTCCAAAACACAGCTGAGCTGCTTTGGCTTGAATGCTTGGATAAAGTTCTATCCCGCCAAATGATTGGTATGGATTCATAAGTGCTGATTCCTACATTCCCTCATCTCTTATGCCCTTGCTGCCACCAGTGGCTTCTATCAGCTGATCATGAAGCATCAATACCTGTTCTTTAGTCAATGTAATCATTTCGCAAGTACCTTATATGCTTCCATATTTTCTTTAATCAGACGTTCTGATATCGCCATTACATCTTCAGTTGGTGCTGTTTTTTCCTGATCTGCCTTACTGAAATCTATAACAAGATATCGGGGAACATTATTTTTTAAAATAACAGCGGTTCCATGTTCATCAACCAATCGTGCAACTTTTGAAAAATTCTGATTTGCTTCTGTAATAGATATCATTGTATTTGTATCAACTGTCATATTGCATACACCTCTCTTTTACCTTTATTATATGCAAATTCTAGCTAGAATACAACCTATTTTCTCGCATCTTATCTTTTAATCATAATTTTCTGTTAAGGATTCCATAGATTTTATCTCTTCTTCTGCATTTTTCCTGAAATTAAGTAAAGAATCGGGTTGCCTTTACATAGTTTCCACTTTCAAAAAATAAAAAAAATTGTGTTTTTGAAAGCGACATCTTGCATATACTATTAGCAGACAGTATACTAAGTACAACGAAGCAGTTTCGAAAAATGAAAAAATTTCAATTTTTGAAAGTGGGTGACTATATGAAAACAATCACAAGAGCAAAATATCTCGATAGAATCATTGAACTGAATGGCACTCCTGACATCAAGATCATTACGGGTATTCGTCGATCTGGTAAGTCTAAACTGATGCAGGCGTATATTGCGTATCTGAAAAGCAACTTTGAAAACATCAATATTATCTTCATTGACTTCATGGATTTGGCGTATGAAGAAATCAAGGAATACCATGCCTTACACTCCTATGTGGAACAACATTATCAGGAAGGCAAAACGAACTACCTGTTTGTAGACGAGGTTCAGATGTGTCCCAAGTTTGAGCTGGCAATCAACAGCCTGTACTCTAAGGGAAAATACGACATCTATGTAACAGGCTCTAATGCTTTCCTGTTGAGTGCAGATCTGGCAACTCTGTTTACCGGACGCTATATTGAAATTCATGTGTTTCCTTTCAGCTTCCAGGAATATTGCCAATATTATGATGATATTAGTGACAAAGATAAGCTCTTTGATGAGTACGCTATCAAGGGCGGTTTAGCAGGTTCCTATGCTTATAGAACCGAAAAAGACAAAACAAACTATATCAAAGAGGTCTACGAAACTATTGTTACAAGGGATTTGGTACAGAAATATTCTCTCCCTGACACTTTGGTTTTGCAACGTCTGAGCGAGTTCCTTATGGATAATATCAGCAACCTGACTTCGCCTAATAAGGTCAGTCAGTTGCTGACAGCAAATGAGACTCCAACTAATCATGTAACCGTCGGCAAGTACATTAAGTATTTGTGCAATGCTTTTGTATTTTATGATATTAAGAGATACGACATCCGAGGTAAGAAATACCTTGAAAGCTCTGAAAAATTCTATTTGTGTGACAACGGTATTCGATATGCAATACTGGGAAGCAGAAATATGGATTATGGCAGAGTATATGAAAACATCGTTTGCATCGAGCTTCTTCGCCGTGGATATGATGTTTATGTCGGCAAGCTTTATCAAAAGGAAATCGACTTTGTTGCTCAGAGAGGCAGCGAGAAGATTTATATTCAGGTAAGCGACGACATTTCCAGGCAGGAAACATTTGAGAGAGAATACTCACCTCTGCTCCAGATCCGAGATGCTTATCCGAAAATGATTATTGCCAGAACCAAACATCCCCAATATAGCTATGAAGGAATCGAAATTCACGATATAGCCGATTGGTTACTACAAGAATAAACAGGTAGAATCAATAACGCCGGTACTGGATATCAAAATTCTGCACCGGCATTATTAAGGTTGTAATTATTTTCTATTTGTCACTTATCTTTGTTATTCTTTTCCTTTTCTAACCCTGATTTTTTCAGCTATCTATAACCGATGTCAGAACTCTAAACTATCTGCATTTAAAAGGAAATACTTCATTCCCATGATGACAAATCCTTCATCATTTCTCCAAGGTTTCTTGCTGCCATTTACAATGACAATCTTCTTGAAAGAGTCTGGGATATTACGCAAGGAGTTGAACTCCTGAGTTTGCTTTTCTTTCGAAATCATGTCATATGCAACCTGAATATAGTACCTCTGATTGCCTTGGTTAACCACAAAGTCAACTTCCAGCTGCTTACGGACACGCTTGTCCTCTTTATCTTTATCAAAGATCTGCACGACGCCCACATCAACATTGTAGCCACGGATCAGCAGCTCATTATAAACAATGTTCTCCATGATATGAGTAGGCTCCTGCTGTCTGAAATTCAAACGAGCATTTCTCAGTCCCAGATCAGTAAAGTAATATTTCAGATTTGCACCGATATATTTTCGTCCCTTAATGTCGTACCGGCTTGCCTTGGAAATCAAAAACGCATCTGCCAAATAGTCAATGTGGTTTGAGATAGTTTTATTGGTATAAGTCATCTGACGCTCACTGGAAAAGGTATTAGCAATCTTTGAAGGGTTGGTTGGTGCGCCGATTGCAGATGCAAGCACATCAACCAGAATACCAATTTCATCCACATTCTGAATTTTATTTCTTTCTATAACATCCTTCAGATAAACATTAGCAAAGATGTTCTTCAGATAGTCTGCTTTCTGTCGCTCACTCTGGAAACCAACAACCTGCGGCAATCCTCCATAGATCATGTAGTCATCCCAGGCATCATCATAATCACTGTCACAGGCAGAATAAAACTCAGCAAAGGAGAGGGGATAGATTCTGATTTCATCACCTCTGCCACGGAATTCGGTCACAATGTCACTGGACAGGAACTTGGAATTACTTCTGGTGACATACACATCAAAGTAAATAAAGATCCTGTTCTATATATCATAGTATGAACAGGATCTTTTTATAATGATTTATTTTCTATCTAAAATTTTATTAAACCGACTAAAGACTCCATAGTTTGTGTGTTTGACTTACTGTTTATATCTATCTTCTCCTAAATATTTTTCTATTCATTGCAATATAAAATTGCTTATACAGTCTCTCCCTTAAGGGTCTTGGTATTCTGGATAATATACAGAGCGACCGATATGACCATCATTATAGCGCACAAACCAATCAACAGATCTGATACCATCGGTGTAATGTGGAACCATATAATATGCACCGCTGCAGTTCCATATAATAAAAAGGTTGCTATCTTTCCATGCCAGTCTGCACCGTCTACTTTTCCTGTCTTTCGTATCACAAGACATCCACTGACTACCATATACAGCTCCTTACCTGCCATTATTACGATTAAAAGAAGCATATGCGGAAAACGAGTAAACAGACAGATTAACATCGCTGCCTGTGTCAGCTTATCAGCCACCGGATCAAGTATTTTTCCTAAATTACTAATCCTATGGAATCTTCTTGCGATATATCCATCAGCAAGATCCGTAAGACCAGACAGCAATAAGATTTCTCCAGCTAACAGAGGATTTTTTTTTACACAATAATTCCATATAATTACCGGAATCAGACAAAGCCGAAAAAAAGAAAGAAGATTAGGAACCGTAATAATTCTATTCAAATTTTCTTCCTGATTCACTTTACTCTGCATGTACGGTCAACTCACTTTCCTTTTTTTTAGACATAAACCAATAAAATATAACACAAAATGCTAAAGCAAACACAACACCAAAAACATTTTGAATCACTCTAAGACTAACCGCTCCTTTTAGTCCATAAGTCTCTGCAGCAATGGCTAAAGCACCAAATGTGTTAAATACTGCCTGCCAGCCATATTGTGCTGAAAATCCTACACCGATTCCACCAAGAATTCCTATATATGCATAGATTGACGAAGGAAGCAGAAAATATAATACTGTAAAACATATAACACCTGCAATATTTCCGACAATCCTTTTACGGACTCTGTAGTGCATATCTTCCATAAACGGCAAAATCGCGGACATGGCCGCAATACCAGCCCACATTGCACGTGGCATATTACAAAGTTCTGCAATGCAAAGGACAATCGGTACGCATAAAATCTGACATATCTGCCATTTTGTTCTGGAAGAAGTGATATCAAATTCTTGTATCAGATCTTTCAGATTTCTTTTATAAGTTCTGTTTTTATGATTTCGATAAAATACGAAGCAGGTAAGTGCTGCACCTAAAGCCATTCCGACTAATCGCATCTGATAGCTTTTTCCCGTAACATCATAACCATATAGTAGCAGATACCCAAGAACCAATGTAGATTGATTAAACATGAATGGATTATGGCATCCGAACAGAATCAACACAGCCAGTGCCGCAATATTTAACAGCATTCCCAATACTGGTGAAAACTGATTTGCTAAATGCGGACATACAGTCATAATTACAAAGAACAAAGCCAAAAGCATCGTAGATTGGCCGGTGTGGATCCCCAGATCCGCATTTCTAAACACCATGAGACATAATAAGACTACTACACCTACAATGCTGTTCTCATTTCCAAATAGGATGCTGAAAATACTAACAAAGAAAAAACAAAATGCCATTGTAACAGCTATCTTCATCAGATATACCCACATATGATATAATTTTTCTTTTAGTGTTTCACTCTTTTTCAATAGGTTTTTAGAACCTGCCTGATTTAACTGCAACTCCTGATAAAATGTCATATAAATCCTCCTATCTTCTAATTTATCTTAAAACTATATAATCTCATCTTTCTGCTTTGGCAGCTCTATAACAAATCTGCATCCACCATATTCACGGTTTTCTGCTTTGATTGTTCCTCCGGCACTATCTACAATCCGTTTTACAAGTGCAAGACCTAGGCCATTTCCTTCTGCTTTATGAGATCCATCTACCTGATAGAACTTGTCAAATATTCTGGATTTTACATCATCCTCTATTCCTGGTCCTTCATCTTCCAGAATGAACTTAACAGAATCCTGTTCTTGTTTCAGAAACATCGTAATTGTCCCCTTTGCAGGGCTGAATTTAATAGCATTATCCAAAAGATTTATCCAGATATGCATAAAAAGTCCTTCATTTCCAGTATATTTAACTTCCTCCAATTCTACCTGAAAACCAATTTCTTTTTCTGCCCATTTTGTTTCCAATGAAAGAAATGCCTGGCGGATCTGTTCATCCAGACGATATTCTGTTTTTTTCATTGGTATATTCTGATTCTCTAACTTGGATAACAGCAAAATATTACCAACCAATCCGGAAAGTCTTTGGGTGTTAAATAAGATTTTTTCTACATATTCCTCTTGATCCGGAGACAGTTCTTCTCCCTGAAGCAGCATTGTATATCCTTCAATGGCATTGATCGGGGTCTTAAACTCATGAGAAACATTAGATACAAAATCCATCTGCAGCACCTCTGTTGCACGAAGTTCTTTTGTCATAACGTTAAAACTTTGATAAGATTCTCCAACTTCTGCTATACGGCTGTTCGTTTCCAAATGCTGTTCAAAATCTCCCTGAGAAACTTCCTTCATTGCTTTACTAAGTCTGGTAATTGGTTCCAGTAACTTTGCATTGATAAAGGAAGTGATCAGCCCTGCAATCAATGTATTGAAAATCAAAAGCCAGCCAAGCACAGGTATGCTGCCCGGCAGATTAAAAAAATGATTCAAAAAAGCAAATAATAAAGCAGATATGACTGTTGAAAATACAAGTGCCAGCCAGATTGCACCAGTCAGACAGGATCGGATCCGCAATCCTTTTTCTTTCTTTTGTTCCATTATTTTTTCACCACCTTGTATCCAATTCCACGCATTGTTACGATTTCAAAATCCGAGTTATCTTTAAAACGCTCTCTGATTCTTCCTATATGTACCTCTATCGTATGTGGGTCTGCCTCCGTCTCGTATCCCCATACTTCATCCATCAACTGTTGTTTTGTAAATGTTCTGCCTGGCGAAGCTGCAAGCTTATATAAAAGCAGGAATTCTTTTTTAGGTAAAACAAGACTTTCCTTATCAGTTGTAACCGTCATTGCATCATAATCAAACTCTGTTGAACCGATCACAATTTTGTGTTCATTCAGTATCTGTGCACGGCGAAGCAGTGCTCCGACTCTTAAAACCATTTCATTCACATTTACCGGTTTTACCATATAATCATCACTTCCCGAAAAAAATCCCTGACGCATATCATCAAAGGAACCTTTCGCAGTGATCATAAGCACTGGTATCTGATATCCTGCTGAACGAAGTTCTGACACCAGTTCATAGCCATCCATAACCGGCATCATAATATCAGAAATGATCAAATCAATATATTCCTTATCCAATACTTCTAATGCCTGTGTTCCATCCGATGCACTTTTGACTTGATATCCATTCTTCTCAAGCACTTTTTGGAATAGCTGGCTTAATTCTTTATCATCTTCTACAATCAATATTTGAAACACGTTTTCCTTCCTCCTCATTAAAACAGATACCTTGCCCATCCAAGCAGATGCTGTACCAAAAATATTTTTCTCTGACGTTTCTTTGTTAATTCGATTGGCTCTACATGATATGGATCATTATAAGTTCCGCCTTCTAATATCTGGCGGGACACTTTTTCATATTCTATCATGCCCTCTTCCAACTGTTTATTAATATCTTTACTGCGTATTACAAGCATCAGTTCCGTATCCAGATATGCACTTCTCATGTCCATATTAAAGGAACCGATTACAGACAGATCATCATCAATCAGAATACTTTTTCCGTGGTATGAATAACCATCTTCATATTCCCAGATATCAATTCCTGTACTTAAGATTCTGTTTCTGTTTTTCGCATAATCAGCAGACCCAAATGGATTCCCATTATTCGCAACTGAATTTGTCATGATAGAAAAATCCGGAACTCTCTCCGCAATCTCTTTCCATGTATTATACATCATATCATTGCAGATAATATATGGTGTATGAATTTTCACGCGCTCTTTTGCATTTTTCATTAGTTCTCCCAGTTGATACCAGACTACTGGTTCCTTGGGACCTGTGTGGATAGGATTTGACACTAATGCAATCTTTTCTGTCTCAAAAGTTTCGTCCGTGTAATCGGTATCGCAGATTCTTTCCTTATTCTCTTCAAAATATTTCTGATAGCCGTTCTGCAGCTCTAAAACTGCGTTCTTTACAGATTTTCTATTTGCCAGTTTTTTATTGTCATGAAAATAACCACTGTCTTCCTGATCCCATATCGTTTCAAAATACTCTAACAACTGGTTAACTGAATTTTCTTTCTCAGGTTCATCGCAAACCACTAACACATCTCTGTCATAGTTCTTATGTCCCGGAAAATCACCCAGGAAATAATTGTATGTATTTCTTCCACCAAGAATATATGTCTTACCATCTGCAATTAAATATTTATCATGCATTCTACCCATCATTTTCCACGGTTTCAACGGATTGGCCTTATTATACAGTTTAATTTCAACATTCTCATGGGAAGATAATCCATAGAAATACGGATTTCCTTCCATATCAATCCAGCTCTCCATTCCATCTACTAACAGACAAATATGTACACCTCTGTCTGCCGCATCATGCAGTGCTCCTAAGATCAATTTCCCACTTTCATCGGATTGAAATGCAAAAGTAGAAAGAATAATTTCCTCTTTTGCATTCTTAATCAAACGCACTCTTTGTAAAAGTGCTTCAGGATTCTTTTCTATGATTACTGCCCGTTCTGTATTTTCACTGCATTCGTTCCATGATCCATTTTTTGTTTCTTTTTTGGTTGTATTGGACACTTCCGGCTGCTTTTTATATGCAACGCAGATTCCGAGCAATTCATAAAAAGCCACACATAAAAAAATTGCCAGTATAACAAGAAGGATTTTACATATTTTATGCTTTTTCATTGTGCATCACCTGATTCCTTTTTATTTCATACTTATACAATACAAAGTCAATCTCAATTTAACCTCAACAAAATTTATTTTTCATAAAAAAATATGACCGGCTTCTTTTTAAAGAAACAGTCATATTTTTATTCTAATATATGAAGGAGCTTTTCTTACTCTGGTGTATTAATCACTATTTTATTTCTTCCATAAGCTGTCGGATTTTTCTCAATGTACACCGTGTAACTGCCAATTCATCTTCTTGTATATTCGATATGATTTTTTCATAGGCTTCTATCATTTTTTCTTTCTGACAATGACTTAATTCAATTGCCTTGTTCGTCAAAACAAGGTATGTTCTTTCTTTTTTTTCATCTAATTTCCAGATAATATATCCTTTATTTTCAAGACTTTTTACCATCTTAGATGTTTCTGGAATCGATAATTTCATGTGTTCTGCCACTTCTGAAAGATATACTCCTTCATGACAGTCTGATTTTTCAACACATTCCTTTATACTATATGTTTGCAGGTTTGGGAGAGATTGTTTCTTTTCCCGCCTTTTCTCTGATTTACATCCCCGAATAAGAGGTGACAACAGAGCGGAACCCAAATGTTAGCTGAACTTCCTAAAACCCATGTTTGCAAACAGGTGATTTTGATTAGCTGTCAGCTAACAAAAATCGAATTGCGTTAGCTGGTAATTGATCATTTTGAATGGAAAATCATGTCACGAACGTGATTAGAAAATAACAAAAGCGTTCGCTGTCAGCTAATCCAGCTAACATTTTCGAACGCTTTGAAGCCCGTCGCCAAGAGGATTTGAACCTCCGACCCCTCGCTTAGGAGAGCTCCAACCTATTGTCACTCTCTGTCAATCTGAGGTAAGGTAAACCCAAGTGGGATACTATATAAAACTGTTTCCGATTCAATTCGAGTTATTCTGAATACCCCCTCTGTCAAGCTCTGTAAAGCTCTGAAAGTTAGCTGATTGTTTGCTCCAGCTAATAATTGGGGAATGCCTTGATATTACCATCGACATCTGTTATATGACCACCATGCTTCGTACGTTCGATCATGGTAAACAGTATTCAATTAAACTTCCTATCGAAAGCACAAGATATTTTCTTGTCTATAAATAATATAACGCATACGAGACGGTTTGTCCATGCGTTTTTGACTGGCAAATTTTATTCAGTAAAAATATCTGTAACCTTTTTTGTAACTGAATCTCCATCATTCCATCATCAAATGATGGAGATTCCAATAGATATGATGGAGATAGACTAATTACTTCATCGTCTTCGCCAGTGAATTGAGCAATGCCCGCATCTCTGGATTTGCCAACACTTTTGCCAGAAGTTCCGGATCGACTTCATCAGCAACAGTTGCATTATTATTTTCCTGCTGTACATGCATCTGTGGATCCAGATTCTTTTTCTCATAAAACGCTTCTTCAAAAAGCTCTGCATTTTTCCTTCGGTCATCATCCAGAATATGAGAGTACACATCCGTAACCATATTGACCTGAGCATGGCCGGAATCACCCTGTACCGCCTTGATGTCTCCACCATTCAATTTCAGCTTATAAGTAACGCTGCTATGACGAAAACTGTGAAATACAACCGGTGGGAGATTATAGTCCTCGATCAGTTTTTTTAAAGGACCACGTATTGCTCCATCTCCTAGAGGAAGCCCAAAGGTACTTGCCATAACCAGGTTATAGTCCATATATTCATCACCAAGGATTTCTTTCATTTCATCCTGTTCCGCTTTCCAGTCTACCAACATATTAGCGACACTCTTTGGTAAGAATATCTTACGCACACTGCTTTCTGTCTTTGGTGTTTTCAGAATACGGACCGTAGAATTCTTCTTATGATTTGTCGGGAATACCAACAACACATCTTTTCCATCCAATGCATTCAACGATTCTTTTCTTATACGCTGTGATTCTTTGTTGATGAAGACATATGCACGGTTTTCTTCAATTGCCTCAGGAGAAATATCTACACAATCCCAGGTAAGACCAAGCAGCTCACCAAGTCGTAAGGAACATGAAAAGGATAGATTTATTGCAAGCTTTAATCGCTCATCTTCACAGACACTGAGCGCATACATTAATGTATCCGCTGTCCAGATGTCTCTTTTTTGTGATTTATGTTTTGGTACAGTCGCATGGGTGCAAGGATTCTTCTCCATCAACTCCCATTTCACTGCCTGTTCAAAACAGTTTCTAAGCAGCTTATTAATATCCCTGACCGTACTGGAAGATACAAATTCATTTCGACTGGTTTTATTCAATGGATTGATAACTGCACGTCTCTTCAAAAGACTCTGATAATATCTTTCGATGAATCTGGTATTGATCTCTGAGAGTTTCGTATCACCAATGATCGGAAGAATATAGTTATTGATAAGAGAGACATTTCCTTCATATGTAGAAAGCGCCCAGTTTTCTTTGCCATAAAGTGCAACATATTCTGTAATAAGCTCGTCCAGTGTTTTGCATTTACGGACGACAAATGATCCCATCTCTTTTTTATATTCAATTTCTTTTTTTCTTCTCTTTGCTTCGGCTTTCGTTTCATAGGTTTCCCACTTCTGTTTCCTCTCACCTTTTTCATTCGTATAAGAATAGATTACATTAAATTTTCCATTTCGTTCTCTTATAGATGCCATATTATTGCATGCTCCTTTCCAAATCTCTTTGTTCCATCCAGTCCTCAAATTCATCCCGACAGATCCTTACTCGACTGCCAACTTTTATTACTGTGAACTTCCCTTTATCCGCCCACTTGTTGATCATGCTTCTGCTGACCTTTGCCAGATAGGAAGCTTCATCAAAAGTAAGATATTTTATATTTCCATTGCTTCCTCGTATTCCGATTTGTGATAATTTCTTCCGCCGGAAATTAGCCAGGGCAATATTCTGTTCCTGTGCAAGTTCTTCATAATCATTCGATGGATCCAGCTTATAACGGTCCTGACCTTCCAGGAATTTTTGAAAACTCTCTTTTGTGATCCTTTTCTTTTCTGCAATCACAATGAATTCAAAAAAATGACTATACTTCGGATTATCAAGAATTGTATATACTGAACTTCTGGTTGTTCCAAGCAGCTGTGCCATCTCAGGCATCGTAATAGTTGCATTTTCCAAAAGAGCGTCTTTTTCTCTGTCTTCCTTTGTTCGATACCGGGACTGGCTTTTATACCAATTCCGAAAAGATTCTTTTGGTATTCGTTTCCAGTAATCGACAATAACAGCTTCCATTTGATTTTTCTTGAGTAAATCATAAACAAGATATTCATCAACACCCAACAGATCCGCGACTTCCTTAACAGAATAGGACCAGGATTTCAATTCTTTCCCCGGTTCTTCTCCGGTAACTTTATGGTATTTAATCTGATTGGCATACCATTTTTCAAAGCTGGCAATATTGATTCGTATCTTTCCGGCAATCTCTTTTGATTCAAAAACGTTTTTATGCACCAGCCAATATCGATCTGTCTTTTTTAATCCCAGTAGCTTTCCCATTTCCGGCACGGTCATCCAGGTCCTCTTTTGTGTTGGACGCCGTTTGTAAGGACTTTCTTCTGATATTTTCGAAATGATTTCTTCAACATCGTCCATTTCCGGAACTTCTTTTTGTTTCATAATTGCTGTTGCCATTTATTCTTCACTTCCTGTCTTTTTTAGTGTTAGTGTTTTTTCTTATATCATATCTCAAATCCAGATAAAAATTTAGGATGTCGATTGCAGATAAAATCTGCCTGATCAACACCCTGTTTTTTACTGTTCCAAGTTATCGAGCCAGTCATCGAAACTCTTCTTAGAGATGCGATACTTTCCGCCATCCAACTGGATCCACCGGAATTCCTTTTTCTTCAAAAGGTTATAAATAGTAGGTCTGCTGACTCCTAAGATTTCCTGTAACTCTTGAACTGTATAACATCTTTTCTCTGACATTTCTTTATCCTCTTTTCTTTGAAATATGAAAGAAAAATTATCCCTTCATATAACGAAACGCTCAGAGCATGTTTTACAGTGGTCAAAAGCAAATTTTTTTACTTTTTTTTTACGAGTTTTCTTGCGAGTTTTTTTAATGCAATTCGTAAGAAACTCGTAACATTAGATTTTTATATTTTTCATGAAATTAAGTAAAGAAAAAGAGCATATGGAATTGAATCCATACACTCTATGATTACTGGAACTTTATTTCATTTTTAATTCAACAAACTGGAATTTATATAATTATTCCTCTAACTTTCCCCATTTTACAGGCTTTTCCGCCTGTCCATTAGTGAAATGATATGTAGTTTCCCTTATTTTTGCCCTTATGAGATAATCACAAGGGAAATAAGGGAATTTTTTTAGTCATTACCTACCACTTTATCAAGAAGCCGAACCGATTTTCGTTTCGCATCTCTTGTGGAGTGAGCATAGACATTCATTGTGGTACTGACATCTGAGTGTCCCAACAATTCCTGTACATCTTTTGGGGCTGCTCCATTTGCTAAAAGGTTGCTTGTATAGGTGTGACGTAACTGGTGGAAATGAAAGCCTTCAAATCCCTCTAATGCTTTTGCCACCTTTCTGCATACCGTCCCCAAAGTAGTCGGAAGTTCCAGACAACCATCCGGTCTTAAGCAGACAAAAGAAATTTCTTTATAATCTGCCGGGACTTCCTGCGTTCTGTCTAAGCAATAATATTCGTAGTACACTCTGTTTTTCTCTTTGACCTCTTTGTAGTAGTTCGTGTGATAAAGTTCTTCGTACTGCATTCGATTTTTTAACTGCTCTTTCCGGGCATTACGGAAAATCTCTACCAGTGTATCTCCAAAATCAACAACCCTTACTTTTTTCCGCTTGGTTGGTCCGATGATATATTTGCGCTTTGAGCCATCATATCGGATGCTGCGTCTTATGGTAAGGCATTGTTCTTCCAGATTTACGTCCTGCCATGCCAAACCACAGGCTTCTCCAATACGAAGCCCGGCATAATAGGCTATCTGGATTGGAAGTATTGCGGCTGGGTTCTTTTTTTGCAGATAAGCAAGCAGTCTTTCATAATCTTCTCGTGAAATTGGTTGGACATTTCCGTCCATATCCTCATCAGAAAACAAATCCACTTCATCCGTCTGATACCGCAGTTTAATATACTGCATAGGATTGAACGTAATATACTGCTTTGGAAATACTGCAAAGCGGAATGATTGCTGCATGACTGCGGAAAAAGAATGGATGTAATCTTTGCTGTAACCCTTTCTCTCTTTTCCATCGGGATGAACTCCCCCGAAGGAAAGCAAATCGAAGAAAGATTGCAAATGTTCAGAGGTTACATTTTTCAGTTTACGTTCTGCCAATGGGTGTTTCTTAATATTTCGGATTGTTCCGAGGTAATTCTCCACCGTACCATTGCTGAGCGTACCTGTTTTTAATTCCTCCTCTGCCCACACATCCAAAAGCTGTCCGACTGTGAGATTATCCGCTTTGGCAACAAATTTCTTTTTCTCATAATCATCCATTGCCTGACGGAGCAGTTTTTCAGTTTCACTTTTGCTTTCTGTTCCAACGCATTCTTTCTGAACAAGATTGCCGCTTGCGTCCTCTACATAGAAGCGGTAGTACCATTTCTTTCCTTTTTTTCTTACAGATCCTTTTGCCATAATCGTATGTCTCCTTTCGATATTAGACAATCGGAACTGATGAAATGCTTCGTGCGTGTAAGTATATCATAACTCCGGTTGTCTTACTATACCGATTCGGAATCTTCGTATAAGACTTCTGATAAAAGATTTGCAAGCCTTTGTTCTGCTGTTTTTGGTTTCTTGGAATAGAGCCTTACAATGTCTGCCATCTCATTAAAAGCATTGATGGTATGAGTGATTTCCCTTAAGAACATAATCTCATTATATTCCTCATTCGATTCAAACCCTATTGTTTTGGCAATATCCGTCTGACCAGCATTTCCCTTGAAGTTTTTGCAGGCGAACTGGAAGGAATCCAAAAACAGACCATATTGTTTTAACATCAGCAGTAATAAATCTTTTGAAAAAGCATCTTCTTCTTTGGTAAGGGCAAGCGGTAACTGTTCCAGAATATCTCCCATCGCATCACGAATCTGTAATTCTCTCTTATCCGTAATGTCGGTTTCATATTCATCTGTTTCCCCTTTGAGCCATTCCACAGATACATGGAGTGCTTCCGAAAGACCTTCCAGCACCATTTTTTTCGTATTGTCAATCGAACCATTCTCATAACGCAGGATTGTAGAAGCGGTAACTCCCATCTTCTCTGCGACATAAGGCTGTGTCAGATTCAATTCCAGACGGCGCTGTTTTATTCTGCTGCCTATCAGCTTGCGTAATTCTTTATCTTTCATGCTGACTGCCTCCTTTTTCGGTATGTATGAATTATAGCATTGTTTTTCCGAAATTGCAATATGCAATGCAATATTTATTTTTAACATTTCGTAACGCTTGACAAAAAGATGTGAAAAGGATATACTTACATCACAGGAATTGCATAATGCAATTTATAAGGAGGTGATTATATGACGCAAAGAAAAATTGCATTATCCATCGAAGAAGCTGCCGACTATACGGGAATCGGCAGAAACACCTTAAGACAGCTTGTAGAATGGAAGAAACTTCCGGTATTAAAGGTTGGTCGTAAAGTCCTGATTAAAACCGATATTCTGGAAATGTTTATGGAAGCGAATGAAGGTCGTGATTTGAGGGATAGAGGAAATGTAAAAGCCGTAACAAGAACTGCGGCAAATTAAAAAGGCGGCTTCCCAAGAAACCGCCAAAGGTTCTATCAGACCGAAGCCATGATATACCTACACGCAAGAAGATTATACCATGTGCTTCTTCTGATACGCAACCAAGAACTTATGTTTGTGAAGGAAAGGAGAATGTAAGAATGGCAAAATCAACAAAAAGTTATGAAGCACGAATGCTTGAAATGGAAAAGAAAGAGCAGGAAAGCCTTGAAAAGGCGAAACGATATGCGGCACAGAAGAAAGAACTTCTGAAGCGAAAGAAAGCCGAAGAAAGTAAAAAACGAACCCATAGGCTCTGTCAGATTGGCGGTGCGGTGGAATCCGTTCTCGGTGCGCCTATTGAGGAAGAAGACATCCCAAAGCTGATTGGTTTTCTGAAAAGGCAGGAAGCCAACGGGAAATTTTTCTCAAAGGCAATGCAGAAAGAAGTCAATACCGATATGGAGGAAGTGTAATGGCGGAGGGGATGAGTTTTTCATTCCCTTCATTGCTTTTTCATGAAGGGCGCACTTATGGACAACCAGAGGTCGTCCCAATAAGTTTGCCACAAGTGGCAACCGGTCTGCGTTCACGCTTGCCGGGCTCGTTCCGTCGGCGGGGCTTTCAGCCAGACCTGCTCATGCCGCAGGAGGCACTCTTCGCCAGAGAGGCGCATTCCATGCAGGCTGCTATGCGCAGGGCACTCTTACGCAGAGGGCGTTCCGGCAATGCTGCTTTTCCTAAAACCGAAAGCAATGTTGCCGGAAATCTATGCCGGATGTGCAGAAAGGAGGAATCCAGACATGGCGATTTTTCATTACACAGTCAAAATAGTCGGACGAAGTAAAGGGAAATCTGTTATCTCCGCTTCCGCATATCTCAATGGGGATGTGATGAAAAACGAGGAAACCGGGAGAATCAGTTATTACACTTCTAAAAAAGAAGTGGTCTACACTCGGCTGATGATGTGTGAAAACGCACCTCCTGAATGGCAGATAGTACCAGAAGAAAATATAAAACGCTTTCAAAAATCTGTCCGATACAAAAGATCAGAAGATAAAGAAGCTGCTTTAGAAAAATTTAAAATCACATTTCAGAAACAAAGGTTATGGAATGAGGTATTGAAGATTGAAAAAAATGCAGATGCCCAACTTGGCAGGTCATTTGAATTTGCCCTTCCCAAAGAATGGAACAGACAGGAACAAATTCAATATACAACTGACTATATTCAAAAAACTTTTGTAGATAGAGGAATGTGTGCTGATTGGAGTATCCACGATAAAGGGGATGGCAACCCCCATGTCCATCTGCTTCTGACTATGCGTCCTTTTAACCCGGATCATTCTTGGGGAAAGAAAGAAGTCAAGGATTGGGATTTTCTCAGAGATAAAAACGGAAATATCGTGATTGATGAATCCCATCCGAACTGGTGGCAGGATAAGAAAAACCCTGACCGTCATGGAATCCGTATCCCTGTATTAGACGAAAACGGAATTCAGAAGATGGGTGCAAGAAACCGCCTGCAATGGAAACGGGTGCTGACCGATGCTACCGGATGGAACAATCCAAAAAATTGTGAACTGTGGCGGAGTGAATGGGCAAAGGTGTGTAATGAACATCTTCCTTTGCATAATCAGGTCGATCACCGTTCTTATGAAAAACAGGGAAAACTCCAGATTCCTACCACCCATGAAGGCGCTGACGCAAGAAAGATTGAACAAAAGTTTCTTGCCGGGCAGGAAATAAAAGGTTCGTGGAAAGTAGCGGAAAATCAAATCATAAAACAACAAAACACGTTATTGCAAAAGATACTGGACACCTTTGGAAAAGTATCGGGTGCATTATCATTATGGAAGGAGCGATTAAATGACATTAGAAGAAAGCCGGGAAATTATACCCTTAATGGAATCCATGATTGGGCAAATCGAAGAACAGCAGACCTTAATGGCAGAAATGATTCTGGAAATGCAGAACCGGGACACCCAACTCTCTCTTATGCAGGAACAGAATCAGAAATTGCAAAAATTAAACAGCGAGTTATCCGAGCTGCTCAACATTTTGCCAAATACCGAGGAACTGCTTTCCAAGATGGAAGAACAGAAAACGAAGATAGAACTTTTGGAAAACGAAAATCAGCAATGGCAGAAATTGGCACAGACTCTGAACAGCGAAAACAGTTTATTGCTGAAACAGAACACCGAATTGCTGAACTGGAACAGCAAATAAGGAAAGGACGTGATATAGATGAACGAATCCAGAGAATCAAAGAACGCCGAACAGTTGGAAGAACTTCTGCTCTTGACCGAGGAGATACAAGAAGAACTGGAACAGAAAGACCAGCTTATCGAGGAACTGAAGACGCAGCTCAGCGAATCTCTGACCTTGAACGAGAAATTAAACAAAGAGAACAAAGCCGGGAATATTCAAGCATTAAAGAACGACTTGAAGCTGGCAGACAGAGCATTGCAGATCGAGAAAGAGAAGCTGCGAAGCGCAAACGTCATGATCGGGGAATGTCAAGATAAAATACGATGCTTAACACAACAACGGGATTATGCCCGGACACATCAGAAAATCGTAGAGATACCGGTAGAAAAGCCGGTACTCTATGAAAAATGTGAAGCCTGTGACCGGACAGACTATCAGAATGCAAAAGCAAAATACGAAACACAAAAAGAGCGACTTGCAGGACAATATAAAGCAAAAACGGTAATGTTCCAAACAACCTTGTTCCTTCTTGCATGGTATTCGCTGACAACCACTCTTTTTCAGGCAGTACAGTCAGATGTGCTCCTTTCCGATTGTAAATCATTCTTCCATGATGCAGCGTCATTCATACAAACTTTTATCGGATGGACGATTGATGCTGGGCAATCTGTGGCACAGATCAGTACAAAAATTCCCAATGCGTTTATAGCCGGAATCATATATTGGTTATTGCTGATATTAGTTGTTGGAATATACGTAGCAGGAACAGGGATACTTGCGATACTGATAGAAATAAAGATTATAGAATTATATAAGAAAAACTGTTGGGATGTTATTACTCTACTAATGATACTGACAAGTGCTGTTGTCATCATTTATTTTGGAGAATCAATCAAAAAAGTAATGCCCATAAATCTTTTGTTTCTTTTATTATTTATACAGGGAATATATCTTGGAATCCGGTGTTATCTGAACACTCTTTACTGGACAAACCGATAAAAGAAAGGGCGGCAGTATTTTACTGTCGCCCTCTGGTTACTTATAAAGATTGGGTATTCTCTCTAATTCTATTGCTATATCCAATGATACTAACCACTAAAGAAATTCTAAAAATCCTGATTATAAATCTATCTTCTAATCTCACTTATGATATTCTCTTTTCCCATCTTCCAAGCCGGAAACATTACTGCCACTACTGCAATCACTACATTCAGCACCATAATTCCATTCAGAACCAGATTCGGAATATTAGTAGTATAATGTAAAAACTGCAGCACATGAGCCAGATAATAATTCATCACTCTGCGAAGAACTCTGTTATAAATAAGATAGATAAATACATCCGCCAACAATCCATACAGAATACCTGTCTGTAAAATCATCTTGTAAAATCCGCCGTCCGTAATCCCTATTGCTCTGATAATCCCGTACTCTCTTCTTCTGGTCAGAATCGTATGACTCATGCTGTTTACGATATGGAACAGGCTGATAATCAGCAGAATCACTGCAATACTGGAAAAGAAGATCTGCTGCTGTCCAAGATAACCTTTCTGTGTTGCAATTGCGGTCGTATAATCCTGCAATACTGCCTTGGGAACATCTCGGATTACTTGTAATAACTGATTGCTCACGATCTTTGCATCCGCACTATCAGCCGGCGATGCATTGATAAAACTATAATCTGTAATTCCAAAGTTTTCTTCCATCTGTTCGCCTGTCATAATCACACTCTGCGCATTTTTCCAGACTTCTGTATTCAGAAAATCTTTCTCCTGCGCCAACGGTCTGTTTACGATTGCCGCAATCTCAAACTCTTTTTCAATATAGTTTTCTTCGCCACTTTGGAATTTTAACAGTTCATCTGTATAGTTTTCTGTCTTTGGTACTCGAAGAGTAATGGTATCGCCCGGCTTCTTTCCATAAAAAAAGTAATTTCCCTGACCGTCCATATTCGCCGTCACAATCACTTGATTATTATTCTTTATTGTTTCCGGCTGAATCTCTCCCTCCAGAATAAAATCCCGAAGCTGTTCTATCATCGCTTCATCGTAACCGTACACATTATATTTAATCCGATAATTTCCATCTTCCTGCTGCTTACAGATCCCATCATATCTCTGGATATAATACGGCTCCTGATTTTGATATTTGAAATAGTCACTCCATTCTTCTTCTGACAAAAATTCGTTTTTGGAAATCTGTAATTCCCCCATCGTATACTTTGTCGCATATACATTCTCTGTTTCCGGCATGTTTTTAATCTTATCTGCTACCGCCTCCGGAATCGTATCCTTCAGCGAGTCAGATTTTAAAGAAATACGGTACTCAGAACCAAGCCCATCATCCGATATCAGCGAAAGTTCTGCGTGAACCTTCAAATTTTCTACCATATAGGTGGTACATAAGAAAATGCAACCGCCGATAGACAAGGATAATAAAATCCCTATTACCTTTCGTTTATTGGCAAACATGAATTTCCGCACCACTACATTTGCCATATTAACATTTCGCATAGCGTATATTTTTCTTCTTTTTACAAAAGAAGTATCTCCACTCATCACAGTTTTCAGCGAATCTTTCCGCATGGAACGAACCACGAGAAAGGCAACGAGTGCTAACGAAATCAGTAGAAATACAAAACCAAACACAACAGCTTCCTTTGAAACAAAAAACTCTACTGTATTTTCTCCTTCTGCTAACGTATGGTCCGCAACAGAAAGACCATTCCCTGCTCCACTGATTCCTTTTCCACCAAATACACCGCTAAATTTCTGATACATAAGGCTTAAAACACCATTTCCTAAAAGACATCCTAACGGATATCCAATGAAAAATAACGTCCAAAGTTCCAAAAGTAAGGTGCCACCAATCTGCGCTTCACTGATACCTAATGTCTGTAATATTCCGTACTCAGAAGTTCTCTTCGATACAGAAATACTGAATACGCTGTAAACTACGAAAAGACTGAACAGACATAACAGGAAAATCATTCCGTTGTAAGCCAGATTGTAGTCGCTCTGCAATTTCAAAACGATATAAGTGAAGTTTCCTTCTTCTTCAAACAGACCAAATTTCACGATTTCAGAAATGCTGCTTGGTGCTTCTCCGCCAAGATACTGTATTACTTCATCATTTTCTGCTACCGATTCAGAAGATAATTTATGTTCCTGTAAAAAAGCATCCAACTGTTTATATAACTTCTCATCTTCATTAAAACTGAGATATAAAAACGTCTGGCTTCCTCGACCTTTAAAAGAATCACTTACAAAAACTTCCATTTCACTGGAACTTGCCGCCCATTCGCTTTTCAGAACACCAGTAACAATATACTCTTTTTCACCAATGCGAAGGGAATCTCCTAAATTCCCTGAAAATCCAAGATTACTAAGCACAAATCCATCCGCTGCAATTTCATTTTCTTTCTCAGGGAATGTTCCTTCCAACAAGTCTCTGTGTGCCATTTGACGATAAGTTTCATCGGCATGGATAAAACAGATCATAAATTCTTCTGCCACAACGTCACGGATTTCCATTTTTCCACACTGTTCCAGCGTATATCCTTTTCCTTTCTCACCGCTTTCTACAGAATTAAAAAGTTCCTTATCCGTTTCAATATAATAATGCCAGTCTCCGTAAATAGTTTTGCTGTTCGCCAGATCACTTTTCTGACTGCTGTAAATCAAAGAAGAAATCCCGGAAAGCAATGATGCTGTTAATAAAATACTTGCAAAAATTGCAAATGTCTGGCTCTTGTAATACCGCATATATTTCCATGCCAGCTTTAACATACGACATCACCGCCTTTTGCCGGAAATCTTCTCTTTCCTGTAACAATCTGACCATCTTCAATATGAATTACTCTGTCGCAAGTCTGTGCAATGGCTTCATTATGCGTTACCATGAGAATCGTCTGATTGTACTTACGACAACTCGTTTTTAATAACCCCATAACCTCAATGGTTGTGGCTGAGTCCAAATTACCTGTCGGTTCATCGCAAAGCAGGATACTCGGTTTATTTGCCAAAGCTCTGGCGATTGCAACTCTTTGCTGCTGACCGCCGGATAATTCGTTTGGATATTTCTTGCGTTTCTCCCAAATGCCCAGTTCCCGCAACAATTCTTCGATATATTTGCGGTTAATATGTTTTCCACAGTCAAATGTAACCGGCAATGCCACGTTATCATACACATTCAACACAGGCATTAAACTATAATTCTGGAATACAAACCCTATATTTCTTCTACGGAAAATCGTCAGTTCTTTTCTTGAAAGAGAACCAATCTCTTTATTCTTTATAAAAATCTGTCCACTTGTCGGATTATCCAGACCACCGATTAAATTAAGACAAGTAGATTTGCCTGAACCAGATGTGCCTACAATGGCAACAAACTCGCCTTCTTCTACTTTTAGATTGATATTCCGTAGTGCCTTTACCTGATTATCTTTTTCTCCATATATTTTCTCAACATTTCGTAATTCTAAAATACTCATCCGTCATCACTCCTCTTTTCTTGATACATCCAGTATAACTGCCGTATCTTGCAATTTCTTTACAAACGGATGATTAGTTCTTACAGTTTTGTAAGAACACAGAAAAACAGCTTCCCTTTCCATACTCGGAATCTACCGTCATATATCCTTTTTCTTTTTCCAAAATCAGATTAGAAAGATACAAACCAATCCCAGAACCTTCCATATTCTCAACTTCTGGGCTTCTATAAAATCGTTTGAATATATCGGTCATTTCCTCCTGCCGGATACCACGCCCATTATCTGCAATCTGAATCTCTGTGTATAAATCATAACTTTTTACACAAATGGAAATAGTTCCTCCTCTATCGGTGTACTTAACAGCATTTTCCAACAAATTTACAAATACTTCTGCTGTCCATTTTCGATTATGATACAGTAATCTGTCCTCAAATGGTTCCAATGTAAAGTTGATTTCCTTTTTTTCCAGTTTCTCATAAAGCGTATCTACTGCGTCTAAAATCGTCTGCTTGATCCCTATTGCTTTTCCTTCAAAGCCATCAATATTTTGCTCCAATTTTACCATCTTCGATAAAGACTCCACAATCCAACTCAGCTTGTCAATCTGTCGTTGCATTTTTTCAGAAAACAATGTTTTCCGTTCTGATGTAATTTCCTCTTTACTTAAGATTTCTGCATAGAGAGAAATATTCGCTAAGGGCGTTTTTAATTGATGAGACATATTAGATACCAGACTTTTCACCTGCTCTTTTTCTTGTTCGGCACTATTCACGTGATTATCAAGCACTTCCTGTATCTGCTTGATTTTACTGACAAGGGCAGAATATTCTCCTTCTTCCACATCAGAAGCTGCAATCATTTCCCGATTTAACACACTGTCCAGCAAACGGTCAATCAGGCGATATGTTTTTCTTTTTTGATATATGCTATATCCAATCGACAAACACAAAAGCACTGCTAAAAGTATCGTAATCCACATCTCTTTATTCCTTCCAGATATATCCGATTCCATGAACTGTTTGAATCCATTTTGGTTTCGATACATCATCCTCTATCTTTGTACGAAGCCTGCTGATATTCACAGACACCGTATTGTTATCTACATATTTTCCATCACTATCCCATATCTTCTCTAAAATCTGCTCCTTAGAAAGGATATGATTCTTATTTTCAATCAAATACACCAACAGACGGTATTCCAATTTGCTAAGAGAGATTTCTGAACCTCTTTTATATACTTTACAAGTACTCTGGTCTATGCTTAATGAACCTGTAACAATCTTTGTACTTTCAGATTTTTCTTGAAGTATCCGCTTCATTCTTGCTTTTAATACACCCAGAGAAAATGGTTTTGACAAGTAATCATTTACCCCTAATTCTAAAGCCTTTATCTCATCCATTTCTGTATCACGAGCAGTCAGCATAATGATTGGGATATTGCTGTAGCTACGAACTTCTTTACAGAGTTCAAAGCCCGTTCCGTCCGGCAGGTTACAATCCAAAAATACAATATCATAACCACCGTTTGCGATTTCTTGTAAACCATCCTTTTTTGTCCCTGTCTCTGTCACATCATATCCATCACCAGAAAAGGAGAAGGAAAGTCCCTCTCTCAAATCAACATCATCTTCAACTATTAGAATTTTATATTTTTCCATCATGTATTTCCTTTATTGCTTCATATCAAATTACTGCTTTTTACTTCATATTTCATTATACAGTAACCACCCTCGTTGTAAAGCAAAAAGCAAGCCATTTCAGACTTGCTTTCCACCATACAGTTTTAAAAATTAAACTCTATTGTAAAATGCGTATTAGCAATCATCTTGCATCTTAAGAACCCTCAAGAAATGAGATAGATCTACAACAATATTTCACTTCTTGCTTAATAAAGTTCTAATGAATCTTCTGCATCCACCCACATCTGTAAATTGCCATCAAGATATAATCTTGCATATTCCAAAGGCTCATCCACAGCCAATGAAGTAAGCGCACATTCTGATCCATATGTGGTTTTTAAATTTTTTTCAGCTTCCCAGCAATCAATGCGAAGCATATATCCGGCACTTGTGTAAACATCAATACTATCGTGGTTTATGTTGTATTCTGCATAAATTGTTCTCATCGTATCTTATCTCCATTTTCTTTTGATAATCAGTTATAAAGTTAAATATCGAAAACATTTCAATCAGTTCACCATGTCGTTATTGTTATATGTTATATTGTGTTATGAAATTTTCTTTCCCTTAATTTTTCCCATATTAAGGTTCATAAAAACCAATGGGAGAATGTAACACAAGGGAAAGAGTAAGGGAAAGTTCACTTGCTACAAACTTAGTATTTTCAAGGGTTTGCGAAGAATTTGATAATCAAATATAACAGTTATTAAATTTCCTAAAATATGTGAAATATCAACTGGAATTTACATTCTGCTCATATAAAATATATCAATAGCTTTACTTGCAAACTCTGCTGTGCCAACTCCTCCAACATCATCAATATTTTCCGTAAGTTCTCCTCCACCGGCATACATTCTTCCAAGACCGCATAAAATCTTATCAGAACATGTATAAAAATGATCTGTAATGTAATCCTGAAGTTTCCTTACCTGCAACTGCACCTGTTCATCTTCTGGGTCCATTTCTTTCATTTGTCCGAATTCAACAAATAATTGCATAAACTCATTTGCAACAGTAGCTTCATCGTCTTTCGTCCAGTTCTTTGTTTTCTCTTCAAACTCCTTATACTCAGAGGTTTGTCCCCATTGTTCTTTTGCTCGTTTAGAATACTCATCAATCTTTGTTGTATCAAATACTTTAAAATCCATATATTTCACTCCTATTCCTTTTATTCCTCGAGCGAAACTAATAAGATTTTCAAGATGCTCTTTTTTCATAGTTAGCAATTCAATCTGCTGCTCTAATGCTTTGTTCCTGTCAAAGTTAGGGGCATCAATTATCTTTTTAATCTCCTTAAGCGGAAATTCCAATTCTTTAAACAGTAAAATTTGTTGCAGCCTTTCCAAGGATGTATCGTCATACAACCTATAACCTGACTCTGTATATTCAATAGGTTTTAAGAGACCAATGGTATCATAATACTGCAGAGTGCGTATACTCACTCCTGTTAATTTACTTACCTCATTCACTGTCATCATTGTCATTTCCTCCTCTCGATAAACATATCGTAAACTATTACGTTGCGTAGGAGTCAATAGTTTTTCAAAGAAATTTTCAAAATTAACAGCTTGATAAATTCTAATTTTCCAATTTAACAAACTTGAATTTCTGGATGAGTATAATATGCGGAAAATAAACTTAACTCCATCTTAAATATAGTGCTGAGTTTCACTGCCATTCTTTAACACCATTTTCACCACACCGAGCAATGCTGCAAACAAAACACCAGCAACCGGCCATACAATCCATGTAATATCCCAGCTCATCGTCCAGAAGCTCCATGCAAGGTAAATCGCTGTAGTCAAGCACCAATATACACCAGAAAACGTGTCAGTCTTTTTCTTAAACAGTTTTTCTTCTTTTGTATATTCGCCTTCCTGAAGAAGGGTATCGTAACTGCTTTTTACCATCCCAACACGAACCAACAGATTCACTCCTATTGCAAGTATGAATAGCAGCAATCCAACGGAAAGGCCGCAACTAGTTAAAGATACCACACCAAATATGATGAACCCACGCTTATACACTACCAGCTATAATAAGCCGTAAGGACAGCAATTTGACACTGCTGTCCTTTCTTTTATAAAATTGCAGTACACAGAAAAAAGCTGTAAAATGAAAAATATATTTGTCCTTGTAACAATTCTCGGACATTTGCCTGTTATATTATCTGCAAAAAGAAAAGGAAGTGACAATATGAAGCAGATTTTAATTGTCGAAGACGATAATCTTTTGAATAAAACGCTTACTTATAATTTGGAATTGGACGGTTACACAATAACTTCTGTTCTGAATGCAAGGACAGCCGCTGAATCATTAAAAACAAACATTTTTGATTTGGTATTGCTGGATATAAATTTACCAGACGGAAATGGTTATGACCTATGCCGTCTTATCAAGCCAGAGCATCCTGATACAGTAGTTATATTTCTAACTGCCAACGATCAGGAAAGCGATCAGATACAAGGATATGAAGCTGGTGCAGTGGATTATATCACGAAACCTTTTTCGATTAGTGCTTTGCAGCGAAAGATCAAAGCCATGTTCGCTATGTTGGAACATCACAAACCAGCTAAGGATATTTACGAGGATGGTAGCCTGTTTCTGGATTTTTCGGAACAATTTGCAAGTTTGAACGGGAAACCATTAGCGCTTTCTGCGATGGAATATAAAATGCTGAACCTATTTCTTAAAAATCCGAAGCAGGTACTTACCCGCCAACAACTTTTGGAAAGGCTGTGGGACATTGATGAAAAATATGTAGATGAACATACCCTTACTACTTCTATCAGCCGCGTTCGCAGTAAGATTGAAGCGGATGGCGACACATATATCAAAACGGTTTACGGTATGGGTTATCAATGGACAGGAGGCGAAAAGAAATGAAACTGAATAACCTTTCTGCTAAGAAAATTTGTAGACTGATTAGTGCTGGCATGGTTTTCTCTATGCTGGTAATTACTGGTATTTTCGGCGGTATAATGCAGGATACACGAATTTTCATAGCGGGTGGAACATTGACACTCTGTGCATTTTTCTGGATTTGGCTATTGGTGCTGTTTTTTGGAAAACGCCTTTCTCATCTTACTTCTAATTTGTGCCGGACGCTGGACAACATGATTGATGGAAGCGAGGAATTACAAAAGTCAAATGATAGTGAAACTCTTTTTGCCCGTATCAACCACCGCTTAATCCGGTTGTATGAGATTATGCAGAAAAACCGACACAAGGTAGACATGGAACGACAGGAGCTTCAAATGCTGATTTCTGATATTTCGCATCAAGTAAAAACGCCTGTCAGCAATTTGCAAATGGTAACGGACACACTTTTAACAAAGCCTGTTTCAGAAGAAGAACGGATGGACTTTTTACAAGGCATACGCAGTCAGACTGATAAACTGGATTTTCTGTTCCAAGCACTGGTTAAAACATCCCGGTTGGAAACCGGAGCGATACGATTAGAAAAGAAAGACAGCAGCTTATTCCATACGCTTGCACAAGCCATGAGCAGTATTGTATATGCCGCAGAGAAAAAAGAAATTGCTGTATCCGTGGATTGCCCGGAAAATTTGATAATCTCCCATGATAGCAAGTGGACAAGCGAAGCCCTTTTCAATCTGCTGGACAATGCAGTAAAATACACTCCGTCAGGTGGAAAGATTTCTGTATCAGTGGTTCAGTGGGAAATGTACGTAGAGGTCAAAGTGACCGACACCGGCAAGGGCATTTCAGAAAGCAATCAGGCTGCCATCTTCCGGCGCTTCTATCGTGAGGAAGAAGTACACGATCAACAGGGTGTAGGAATAGGTTTGTATTTGGCTCGTGAGATTGTAACAAGGCAAGGGGGCTATATCAAGGTCGTTTCAGAGCTGGGGCAAGGCTCAGAATTTTCTATTATGCTTCCTGTAAGGTAAGATATAACCACTTTTTTTGAAATGTCCGAGCGTTGTAACATTTCACCCTGATTTTCGATAAAAATTTTTTCTATCTCGGACATTTGTGTAACATTTGTGGTTTACAATGGCTTTATCAACAGATAGAAAGCCTTGAAAGGAGCATTTGAATATGAGCATTTTACAAACAATCGACTTAAAGAAGTATTACGGCACAGAACCAAATATTACTCGTGCCCTTAATGGTGTAAATTTTACTGTGGAACAGGGAGAATTTGTTGCCGTAGTTGGAACTTCCGGCAGCGGTAAGTCTACATTGCTTCACATGATGGGAGGACTTGATACCCCCACTTCCGGCAGCGTGATTGTACGGGGAGAAGAACTCGCAAAAAAGAATGATGATGAATTGACAATTTTCCGCCGTCGTAACATCGGATTTATCTTCCAAAATTATAATCTGGTTCCGATTTTGAATGTATATGAAAATATCGTCCTGCCTGTGGAACTGGATGGCGATACAGTAGACCAGAAATTTATGGACGAAGTTGTGTATATGTTGGCTTTAGAAAATAAACTGGAAAATATGCCGAACAATCTTTCAGGCGGTCAACAGCAACGTGTAGCGATTGCACGAGCTTTAATTACGAAGCCTGCGATTATCCTTGCTGATGAACCGACCGGAAATCTTGATAGCAAGACCAGTGCAGATGTGTTAGGGCTTTTGAAGCGTACCAGCGGAGAATTTAATCAGACCATTGTAATGATTACTCACAACAACGAGATCGCTCAACTCGCAGACCGCATTGTACGGATTGAAGATGGTAAAATTGTTGGCTAAAGGAGGTGGGAATTATGAATTATCCTTTTGAAAATGATACCAGTGCAGTAATTAAAAAATTAGCACGAAAAAGTGTGCGTTTTGATAAGAAGAAAAACTTATTTTGCCTTTCGGCAATTATTGTAGCCGTTGCTATGATAATGATGTCGTTGCTCACAGTGCAAAATATCATTTATCAAAATCAGAAAGAAATCGAAGGATTACATCAAGGGATTTTCTTTGACATTACGCAGGACAGTAAAGAAAAGTTGTTAGCAAACGAAGAAGTAAAAAGTGTAGGACTTTCCTGTAATATCAAAACAGTGAAAGAAAATTCTAAAGAACTGTCTCTGATTTATTATGATGATGACATGCTTAGTTTGATTCCTGCCTTTGACGGAAAATATCCAGAGAAAGCAAGTGAAATTGCTGTTACAGATGCCTTTTTTGCCAGTGAAAATAAGTCTCCGGAAATCAACGCCATAGTTCAGTTGAATCTGGATGGTACTTTGAAGAATTATACTATTGTTGGTATTTACCATGATAAAACTTCTACCGCTTATCCTGTTTTTGTTTCACTTGAAAAATGCCGGGAATTACGTGGAAATGACCTGCTTAATGGATATGTTTGGCTTGAAAATGCAGATACCCTTACAAAAGACGAAGCAACAGAAATATTATCTCAAATTTCAGAGGAGACTGGACTGAATAATTGGACAGTCAGCAGTTACTATGATTATGTAAATACAACTTTGTCCTTCAGTAATTATGCGGTATATGGTGTAGTTGCTGCCATTTTGTTTTTAGCTGCCGCACTTGTAATTTACAGCATTTTCTATATTTCGGTTGGACAAAAAGTTGCTGAGTTCGGACAGCTTCGGACAATAGGGGCAAGTAAAAAGCAAATTTATAAAATAGTTCTTAAACAGGGTTATATGCTTGCAGTTCCGGGGATTTTAATTGGTAGTATCATGGGAACAATCATCAGCTATTGTCTGCAATCAAAAGGCTGGTCAGTATTTGCATTTATTGTTTCTCTATGTGGCGCATGCCTTTTTGGAATACTGCTTGTTTATATTAGTGTTCGTAAACCAGCAAAAATTGCAGCGAATACTTCTCCAATTTCCGCCCTGAAAAATCCAGTGGGAATTGTAAATTACCGCACTCACAAAAGACATCGTATTACGCCTGTATATTTAGCGAAAATCAGCTTTTCCAGAAACAGAAAAAAATCTCTATTGACCATTTTATCATTGGGACTGTGCGGAGTTATATTTTTCCTTGCAGCAAGTTATCAGAGTTCTTTTAATGCCGAGAGTATGGCTCGTTATTGGGATATGAAGTACGGAGATTTCAAAATCAGCATTGATTTAGAAAACGAAAGTGAAAATTTGGATGCTCTCTTGCAGAAAGAATATTTTTCTGATTATGTAAAGCGTGTTGGAGATATAGAGGGAGTTAGCAATATATTTACTTATGCTACCGTACCAGTTGATTTCTCAACAGACAATGATATTTCAGATAGCACCTTGATGCTCGGCTATAATGAAAAGGATTTGGCGTCGCTAAATGCAGCGGTTTTGTCTGGAAATATTACTGATGATACAGAATTAGTTGTAAGTGATCCCGAACGTATTTATGATGTTTACCATTGGAAACCTCAAATTGGGGATACTGTGACCTTTAATTTCAAAAATCATAGTGGTAAAACAATAACAAAAGCATTCAAAATTGGTGCAATCACTTCCAGCAATGATGGAATGGGTGGCTATATTTTCAGAATGCCGGAAAATATGCTCAAAGAACTTGCAGGTTATGACTGTACATACGCAATCGAAATACAAGCAGAAGCTGAATATCAGGAGATAATCGAGCAAGAACTCAAATTACTCGTTTCTGACAATAGGGATGTTCGCTTACAAACCCTTCAAGATTTTATTGTAGAACACCAATCAGACAATCGTGCAGGTTTTACATTAGCTTATGCGATTGCAGCCATCTTGTGGATATTTGCGGTCATCAATCAAATCAATCTTACTGTGACAAATCTTTTATCACAGAAACAGGAAATGGGCACACTAAAATCTATTGGTATGACAAATAAGCAGTTGGAGCAAGAATTTATGATGGAAGGTCTTTTTACTACTTTGATTGCATTGCTTATAACTGCTGTTGTTGGAATCCCCGGCGGATATGCAATCGGTATATTTTTGAAAAATGCAGGCATGTCTACGGGATTTGTATTTCCGGTTGTTGCTTTTACTCTTTTTGCTGTTGCTATGTTTATGCTTGAAAGTTTGATGACAATATTGCTTATTCATTCATGGAAGAAGCAATCTGTTATTGCAATAATGCGAAATTGACGATAGAAAGTTTTTCATATCTCGGTCAGCTCAACAATTACATTACTCTGCTGATACAGCCAGTCCGTAAATTCTTTCGGGCTGGCTGTTCCTGTTTTTACAGCCTTTTTTCTCTGCAATGAACCCTTCTCTTTGGTAAAAAGAAATTGCTCTGGCATTCTTCTGGTATACATTTAATCGTAAGCTAACTTTTTTATCCTTAACATAATCTAATAAAAGCTTACCTATGCCACATGACTGCATTTCATCGGAGACAAAAATACCTTCTATATATTTATCATTTAGTCCTACAAATCCTTGTATCATTTTATCTGCTTCAAACACATAAACTTCGTATTGTGACATCATTTCTTTTACTAATTCATAATTACTTTTCCAGTATTGATTGGAAATAAAATAATGTGCTTTCAGATTTGTCTTTAACCATATGTCAGCAACTCTATTGATATCTCCGTTCAGCAACTTTCTAATCATAACAAATATTCTCCACAACTACATCCTTTATGCATTTTCTCTTTTTTCCATTCTATCACAAGCTCACCATTAATCATCAATTTTTTGATATTTTTTCTTTTCCCCCACTGTAAAACAGCCTCTGAGCGTTTCGTTATATAGAGGGATACAAATAAGAGCAAGATCCACCCATGTTTAACAGTATTGCCGTTTGGCATCCTGTTCTCCTATGGGATTTATCTTGATGGGGATCTCCCCATACCCTCTCAATAACAGACGTTTCACTCGTCTGTTGGTTCCACCTAAAGGTGTTCACAGCACTATTTCTAATATCGGAAGGGACAGCCGATATTGAAATACGTGGACTCCCGGCGGGAGGAATAGTCTCAGCGGAAGGAGGAGTATGAGAACAGAAAACAAAGATAAAGAACTGAATCACAGACATTTTATAGGATTACGTCTTACAGATGTCGAACTGGATTTATTAGACCAAGGTGCAGCTTGTTTGTCCATTAGTCGATCAGAATATCTGAGAAAACTACTACTTGAGAAGCAAATCAATCATCAGATTGAAGTTGTTGCAGACATGAATGATCTCAGAAAACTGGTCAGTGAATATGGAAAAATTGGATCGAATCTCAATCAGATCGCCAAGCATTTTAACAGTGGTGGCAGTCAGTCACGTGCTATAGAAAACGAAATCCATCAGTGTATCACGGACTTATTCCTATTGAGAAAAGAGGTACTGAAACTGGCAGGTGGTATGAATGGCAATCGTAAAACACATTAAAAGCAGAAATGCTAATTACTCGGCTGCTATCAATTACCTTCTGTTTGAACATGATGAAAAAACCGGGAAAAAGATTGTAGATGAATCCGGTCGAAGCATCTTGCGAAAAGAGTTTTATATGGATGGGCTGAACTGTGATCCGATGTCTTTTGACAAAGAATGCGAACTGACAAATGCTCATTTTCATAAGAATAAGAAACGTGAAGATATCAAAAGTCATCACTACATTATCAGCTACGATCCAGCCGATGTTACAGAAAACGGTCTTACCGGAAAGAGAGCACAGGCAATCAGTTTGGAACTTGCAAAGCAGATGTTTCCCGGATATCAGGCACTGGTAGTTACTCACACCGATGGCCACAATGAATCCGGAAATATCCATACTCACATCGTTATCAACAGTGTGCGAAAGACTGCAGTGGAAAGGCAGCCATATATGGATAAACCACATGAGGAAGCCGCCGGTTACAAGCATCGTTCCACTGATAAATTCATGAGCACTTTTAAGAAAATTGTCATGGATCGGTGCCGACAGGAAGGACTTCACCAGATAGATCTTCTTGCTCCAGCTGAAAGAAAAATCACTCAGAAAGAGTATATGGCACAGAAACATGGTCAGCAAAAATTTGATGAGATCAATCAGAAAATCATCGAAGATGGTCTCAAACCAACATCCACCGTGTTCCTTACACAGAAGGAATATTTGCGAAATGCGATTAATGAATGTGCTGCCACTTCCAATAGTTTTGATGAATTCCAATCCAAACTTCTGGAACAATTTCAGATTTCTGTAATTGAGCATCGTGGCAGATACAGCTATCTTCATCCTGATCGACAGAAGAGGATCACTGAACGTGCACTTGGAACACGATATGGAAAAGCACACCTGGAACAGACCTTCTTACGCAAGGATCCACTGACCATTCTCTACGTCAGAGCTCACCTGCGCCTGGTTGTAAATCTCCAGACAAATGTGAAAGCAATGCAGAGTCCGGCTTATGCTCATCGGGTAAAACTTTCTAACCTGCAGCAAATGGCAAATACCATTATCTATGTGCAGGAGCATGGATTTGATACACAGTCAGATCTGAAAAACACATTGCTTGCATCAAAGCAGGAACTGGCTGAACTGCAGACACAGTTTACTCAGCATCGATCTAATCTAAGAATCCTAAACGAGCAAATTCGTTATACCGGACAATACTATGCAAATAAGGAAGTTTATTCCCAGTTTTCAAAAGCAAAGTACAAAGGAAAGTACCGGAAAGAACATGCGAAGGAAATTCAGAAATATGAAGAAGCCAGAGATTGGCTGAGATCCTTTTATCAGGATGGAAAGATGACAAGCCTAAAAACCCTGACTTTACAAAAAGAAAAACTGCAACAGCAGATAGCTTCCGAAGAAGAAGCAATAAGCAGCTTGAAAGAAAAATTAAAAGATCTGGACACTGCCGATCAGAATGTTGATGCCATTCTTCAGATGCAGATTCCAGAACCAGTGAAATCAAAAACCAAAGATCTCGAACGATAACTATTACAAAACAAAGGAGGAACTATCACATGACACAAGAAGAATTTAATGTTGTATTTGAACTTCAGATGAGAAAGTGTGCCGATATTCTGGCACATAAAAAGAAAGAATATACCGGTGATAATATTGACCGCCTCAGTGCATTCAAGATTGCTGCCGCTTTACAAAACTGCGATCCAAAAGCAGCACTGGCCGGTATGATGTCGAAACATGTCGTATCCCTTTACGATATGTGTTATTCCACTCTGTTACATTTTGACATGGAACAGTGGGATGAAAAAATCACAGACTGCATCAATTATCTGATCCTTTTAAAAGCTCTGGTAAAGGAGGAACAGACCTATGGATCACATTGAAACAGCTATCTTAAACTGCTATGGAATCCGGGAAGCAGAACAGAATATGGTCTTTGCTGCCAGACTCACACAACACGGTCATACGATCCAGAACATGGCAGATCTGATGGATCTTTACCGTCAATCCTACAGTCAGAAGACTGTAGAAAACATTGCAGGGCTTCCGCATCCAACCGTGCAGAAATTCATGGTCATTACCGTAGCTGTTGTTGGTGCAAGCAGACGCTTCCTGGCACAGATCACAAGACATCAGAACGAAGTAAAGTACATGAGTGCATCTCTGCAGTACAGCAATTATTCCGGTCATGCTGCATTTGCTATTCCATATGGAATCATGAAAGCAGATAAAGAAATCCAGGATATTTACAAGAAAAGCTGTCAGTCAGATCTGGATCATTATGCAGAGCTTTGTGCCTTAGGCATTGATCATGATTCAGCCGGATATGCCACACCTCAGGGACTTCGAAACGTACTGATCATCAGCGCGACACCTTACCAGTGGAAGCATATGATTGGCCAAAGAACCTGCCGAAGAAATACGGATGAAACAAGGATTGTGATGCTACAGATCTGGCAAAGATTGTACAAATTAAGCCCAATCCTTTTTGCACCGGATCTTACCGGTCCATTCTGTCAGAGAGGAAGCTGCATGGAAAAACAGATGTCCTGCCAGAATCCTATTTCAAAGCTTTGGATACCGTCAGATATCTTAAAAGCAGATTATCCATTGCTCATCAGGAAGGAGGTGAGCAGCCATAAAGATTAAACTGATTGACTTTGGTCTGAAAGCAGATCATCATCCCTTCCGGCCACATGAAAATGATGCCGGTGCGGATGTATTCATGCCTTATGATTGCGTATTAAAGCCAGGCGAAGTTGCGAGAATTCCGCTTGGATTTGGTCTCATCATCCCGGATGGATTTGCCGGATATGTCTTTCCACGAAGCAGCATGGCTGCAAAAGGACTGGTATGCGAACTTCCACCGATTGACTCCGGTTACCGTGGTGAGATCCATGCCATTATCAGCAACGTGAGCACATCTTCTCAGATCATTCATAAAGACACACGCGTCGGTCAGCTGGTGATCACACCGGTTGTGATTGCAGACTTTGTCCTGGATCTCGGTGAAGAACGAGGAACTGGGGCTTTTGGAAGCACAGGAGAATAATACTATGATTACATTTGGAAGAAAATTAAAACACTTAAGACAGAAAAATCATCTCACCCAGAAAGAACTTGGCATGGCTGTTGGATTTCCCGACAGCTGTGCTGATGTCCGGATTGCTCAGTATGAAAGCGATGTCCGAACACCAAAAGAGGATCTTATGAAAATCTTTGCATCAACACTCGGTGTTCCGGTTGAACTCTTTACTGTACCGGTACTCTCAGAACCTAGGGAATATGAGGCGGCGGAGTATTGGAGGTATGAGTTAGGGGCGGAACTAGATTAATTGTCATAATACTGATATGAGGCAACGGATTTTCCGCTGCCTCGCTTTTATCATTTTGAGGGTAATTGAAAATATCCTCCTGTGTTGAGCAATCCTCTTTTTCTGCGCTTTATCTGCATATCTATATATTTCATTTTATTTCTGTTCCATCGATAAAAAGCACATATTTATCCGGATTATGAACAATATCATAATCTTTTCCATATTCAATCGGTCTAAATTCTATCTGCATAATGGATTTTCCATTTTCGATATCTTCTTTCCAAGAATATACGGTCATATCAAGGCTGGTTGCATATCCATGATCTGTAGAAAATTTTATTGAATGAAATGAATTCTCTTTGTACATTTTTAAAAGCAGTCTTGTAAATGCTTCTTTATCAGAAATATTTTTTCTGTTAGCAACTACTGTAAGATTCTCATCTCTATTCATAGAAAAACTGCCAACTACATCTGGCTCACCTTCTTTATGCTTTAATAAGCTTTTCCCAATTATCATTCCAACAATAATCGAAAAAACGATAGCAACAAATACAAGTGTTATATTTTTTTTCTTCATTTTATCAAGTTCCTTAGAATTATATATAAGTCTTTAGAACTACTATATCATATTTTCACGTTAAACCAAATAAAAAAGAAGAGCAATTAGCCCTTCCATCTTCTTATTCACGTATTTATTCCACCAATGCTCTCACTGCATTGATAATTCTCTGTTGCTTTTCTTTAGGTAGTTTCTCTATCATTTCAGATAATTCATTCGTAACGCCGCTAACCGAATGTGTCACAACATCAATCAATAGTGTATCTGCTGAAACATCTAATGCATTTGCAATCGCAATAAAAGTATCAAGTTTTGTTACTTTCAGTCCTCTCTCTATAACACTTACATGAGTTGGACTCAAGTTTACCAGTGCTGCCAATTCTTCTTGTGTAAGATTCTTAGCTTCCCTTGCAGCTTTTATTCTCTGACCAACCGCCTTTAAATCCATTGTGACACCTCCTTTAGAACGATAATTCGGTCTAAAATTAGTATAACGATTGATCTTTAAAACATACAGAATCTACAGATTGTCAACTTGTTCTTTAGAACTATTTTAAATTAAAAAGGCCCAAAAGGGCACTTTCCCTTTTGAGCCTATACACTTTATCAGCTAACGTATTTTGCTTTCATTTTTTCTCATGGTCATGAGGCTTTTTTCTCTTAAATCGCATTCTATGAATCCTTCGATTGCTCTTTCTGTTCTTCAATAATTCGTTCGGTTGCTTTATGAATTCTATCCTTGGAATAAGGTGGTCTTAAATTCAATGATAACCGCCCTTTTTTAATCATATACGTTTCACTACCATCCTCCGAAGATCCTTTCAACCAGCAATCATCCGGATACTTCTCCGCAAAAGACCTCAACCGTTTCTGCAAGTTCTGATTGAAGGTATACACATCATAGAATCCATCATCTTCATTAGTCAGAATAATCGTTTCTTTTTCACACTTTAACCTTCGCATATTCTATCCCCGCTTTCTTTCCATTTCCTGATCCAGGTACTTTGGTATCGGCTTTCCGGACCGGCGAGCAATGGCAATCTGTTTCTGATGCAGTCGTTTGATTACGGACCTTCGTTTCTTAGGTTTATTATTTTGTTGATTTCGGGACGTCTGTTTGTTATTGCGTGCATCAGAAATTTTTTCCAGGTTCTTCTTCTGATTATTCACCAGACCGTCCACCATATCATAGTTAGCTTCTGTACCAGATTCTCTGCTTCGTTCATAAGTGCCGTTCTGGTAGAATTTCTGGTAATGTTCCAGACGGATTTTACCATCTTGTTTTAGCTGTTCGACCGGATTTAGCGGTACCTGCTGTTGGATGTAATCATGAATCTTTTGTTTTGTCTTTTCATCGAATTTCTTACATTCTTCGACAACCATTTTTCCATAAGCATCCAGGATAACACCCTGGGCCTGATCTCGGTATACCTGATGTTCCATCAAATAAAACTGTTTTCCATCAATAATGACGGTGTCTGTTGCAATCCAGTTCCCCTTTTTCCCATCAATCTGATAATTCTCAGTTTCCATAGTGATCAGTGTACCGGATGTGTTGATGCGAATAAATCCGGCCAGATACTGTGGATAGTTCTCATCTACATAGTAGCAGCTGATTTCTCCATTCTTGTTCAATACGAGCACGTCACTGACTTCGCATTGATTTTTCGTCCGTTTCCAGATGTCAGCGACTTTTTCATTTTCCTGCATTTCATGAATCGAGATTAATCGGTAATTTTCGACAGTAATCGACACATTCTGCTGTCTTGCCTCTTGATATGGCAGATGCCACAGTGCTTTTCCTGCTGTCTGCTGATCTACTCGGTAGACTGCAAATTGATTAAGCTTCATAGGCATCGTCCTCCAAGTTATTCAGATAATAATTCAGATCCAGAGAATAGTAGTATTTGTCTTCGATCTGCTGTAATTTTCCAACTGTAGAATTGATGATTTCAATCATTTCATCATTCTCAGGATCACTTTCTTCCTGTTCAAAAACTTCCAAAGCTTCTTTCAGTGTTTGGATTGTTTCTTCCTTTGTGTGCTGCTGGAAGATAGCAGTAATAGTCAGTTCGTTTTCTTCCAGGTTTACATTTCTCATAGGCTCATTTCCCCCCTTTTCTTTTTCGGTATTGGTTTCATCTGTATATTCAGCTCCTTCTCGTTTTTTTCTTCGCTTATATTTTTTGCGTTATCCACTTTCTTATTGGATTTCAGAGGATTTTCCACATTTGGATGTCTTTCTTCCAAGTACTTTTCCACACGACTGATTGCATTTTGCACATAAGAATTTTCTCTAAATCCAGGAATCGAATTCAAAAATTCTTTCTGTATTTTTCCTTCGATCATCAGGCTCTGCATTCCTTCATAATCACTTCCGTCTTTCAGATCAAAGCCAACACATTTCAAGCCATGCATACGTTCTGATGGGATTTTCTCATAAGCTTCCAGGGCTTCCGGTAATGTCAGATCATAGTGAACTTCACCCATCACGGGAAATTCTGCGCATTCAGCCGCATAAAAACTAATACATGTAAGATCATTTTCATAATCCACATTTTCAATTTCCGGGACAATATCGAGTATTTTTTCTCTTTGTGCTGCAAAGTCTGGAAGTTCTGCAAATCCAAATCGATCCACGTAATATGCCTGCATATTCCCACCATGGTTTGTAATGATGACATCACTGACCGACATAGAATGTGCTTTATAATCTGCTGGTGGATTATCGTTGAATACGGCATACAAATCATCCAGCTTTTCATTTTCATGCAATCTGCCGGAATAAACACACTTATAATTTGCTGCATCGATTGTAATGCCATCTTCTTTGACCATTTCCATATTCATAAATAAATGTTGTTTTCCCGGTGTGTCTTCATCCACATGATAAATCGCATAGCGGTCACCATTACCTCTGAACATTTCTTCCTCTAGGGTATAATCAAACTTAAATGGATACAAAGCCCGATCAACTCTTTCCGAAATATCTGTTCCTTCTGCAATCGTATCTTCCAGCCAGTCTTTGATATCTCCCCATGATTCAAACTGCAAATACCCAGCAATTTCATGTGTCCCATCCGGTGCCAGTACAATATGTCCCGGTTCGCTTTCCCGATAATCATAGCGGTATCCGGCTGCTTCCAGTGCATCTACCAAAATGCCGTATTTTTCATGTAATTCTGTCTTTTGTTTTTCTTCAAGAATGATTTCCAGTTCTTCTGTAAGCTGATTGATCATTTCACCGGCTGTCTTGCGGATCACATCCATAGATGCTTTCATTTCCTTCATTTCCCGGCTGCTGCTCCAACCTGCAATATAAGGAAAACTGTAATCCGATGTATCCAAACCAAAGGAAGAACACACACAGTAAGCAACGGATTCTGCTTCAACCTCTTTTGTCAGACGGTCTTTTTCTACACCCAGGCTTTCCATGATTTCCTTGTCATGCAGTTTAGCATGGACGGTTTCATGAATAGCAGTCTTTAAGGTCTGACTTTCACTGAGCCCTTTTTTGATCACGATTTCCTTGTCTGCATTGTGATAATATCCATTGGCATTGCCATCGATCTCATCGAATCGAATCGGCACTGGGGATATTTTCTGAATAGCCTGCATGAAAGAATCAAAATCCTGTACAGCTGCAGTCAATAATTCCGGTGCCAGTGTCTGGATTGGTTCCCCGGATGTCTGAGCAATATCAAAGACGGTAACTGCTTTAAAATGTGGAACCGTAACTTCCACCTGTTCAGTCTTAGGTTTTCCATCGGTTCCCATGATCGGTCGCTGATTTTCATCCAGAACCTCTTTTTCCTTCATTTTCTTATATGGTGCCGGTGCAATGATTGTAATTCCTTTTTCACCTTTCATGACCTGTCTACCCATGGACTGCCAGTTTTTGTAGCTGGTAACAAGTGTGGCATCCGGTCGCTGCATAGCAATCAGCATTGTGTTGTTAAAGGAATAATTGTGAAACTTTGCCATGGTTTTAAGAAATTCCTGATAGCGGTTACTTGTAAAAAGTTCTTCCACACCAGATTCCAGTGACTGCATAATGCTGTCCATATCTTTTCCATGGACCGGCAGTGGAATAGTAGTAGTTTTATTTTGTTCTGTCATAATACTCCTTTCCAAAAACGCCCCACGACATTGTGCTTATGCCGCAGGGCTTTTTATTAGTTGATGAGATGATTATTTTTTATTAAAGTTCCATATCATGTTTCTTTGTTTTCGGTTTCTGATCCGGCTGTTCTTTTCCAACTTTCTCTGTTTTTGCAGCCTGCGCTTCTTTTTCTTTCTGACGTTCTGTGAACCTGTCTGCCTTTTCAAAGACGTGATCCTTTGTGTCAAAGTGATATACATCATTGGTAAGGCGTTCTGCTGGTGCTACCTGAGTGGCATTAACTTCTTTTACCATATCTCTTAACATTTCCGCATCCACTTGACCGTCATCCGGCAAGATCAGCATTTGATGGATGGATGATGGCAAAATGAAGAAATCATTTCCCAGAAGTTCCCCCATGTTATCCATGAATTCCGGATAAAAGATCACACCGGCTCCATCAATTCTTTCTGTATTTGTAACAACAAAGAATGTCGGCATCTCGCTTGACTCCTGCAATGTTTCTAGCAGCATTTCACGTTCATCTGGTGTCAGCATGAGAATATTTTTCTGATATATTTCATCTATCAGTACACCTATACTTGATACCTCTGGGACCATGACACGCGGTGAACTTTTCATAGCGTCTTCATGAATCTGCTCCTGTGTCACTCCATATTCCTTCATCATTTCATTTGTAATCAGCATGGAACTTAATCCATCCTGATTCTTGCCTACTGCCACATGATAGGTAATTGCAAGATCTTCCTTTAACTGGTGTGGCACAATTTCGAGGACTTCCTTATTTGCTTCGGCTGATGACACACGGATAAACAGCTTGTCCTTCACATCTTCATAGTTTAAAATAGCTTTCCAGTGTTGTGGAAAGATCCGTCAATGCCGAAGAAATATCAATGGCGGTGCTTCCTGTGATAACACCGGCCGCAGAATTAACTACGTGCTGACCCACATCGAATACCGCCATTGTGATCGTAAATGTGTTACTCACCAGATACACAGCGATCCACATTTTTACGAAGTACTTGAAAAACATCCAGGTATCAATATCATGCATGTTGTTACGCTCGGTCAGCATAGAAATCAATTCGTAGCAGAGTACGAGTGTAATAATAATACCTGCGATCGGCATGATCACGGAATCTGATAAGTTCCGGATCATACTGAATATGCTGCCGTTCCACCCTTGCGGGGTCTGTCCAACCTGGGTAGCGATCTCACCGGTCTTTTGATTGACATCAGTAAACATCGTGTCTAGGTTGGAAGTGATCATCCCGGTTAAGAGTTCCCTCATCCATTCCTCAATCGCATCAAAAATCTGACTGAACATGGATCTCTACTCCTTTCTCTTAACCAAATAATCCACTCAGAAGCGGGATCAGCTGTGTTCCGATCAGGATAACACCACCACCGCTCATCAGCTGCTTAATTCCCTGGGATTTTGCACCCGGGTTGTCGTTTCCATAACCTTCCATCAGGTTGATTACGCCCCAGACACCAAGGCCGGCACCGATTGCAACGACCAGTGTCTGAAGAATATTGATTGCACTGCTAAAAAAAGCCATAATCATGTGTGAACAAACGCTTTTTCTTATGGTCTGTAAGCGTTTGGCTCTACTCCTTTCCCTTTTATTCAGACCTTTTTGTACCCCCGCTCAACAACAGGGTGCTCGAATTCTTTCTTTCATATCAGTCCTCACCTTCCTCAGCTTCAATCGCTGATACGTCTTCTTGTGTTACAGTTACTTCATACATTTCAAATTCTGTATCTTCGGACATCACCAGTCGGTGTGCCAGATACTTTTCGACATCAAACGCATTATTCTTATTGAAATCGGCAAGCTCTTTGTACCGTTTATGCTTTGTGATGTCATATTTGTTGCTTAAAAACGGCCGGACTCCTCGAAGCTGTAGGATACATTTTTCTCCATCCATGACCGCCAGCTCATCTCTACTCATCAGTTCTTTTCCAGTCTTTTGATAGTTCAGTCCATAGGACCGGTTGCTGCCTCTGGTGTCGGATGTGTTGTAAAGATCAATGGTTTCCTTTCCCAGGGTTTCTGATATTTCTTTCAGTGTGGAACTTTCCTTTCCCCCCAGGAAAAGAACAGTGTCACAGTTACCTGTGATCGTCTCAGCAGCATCCTTATAGATGGTTTTCAGCTGAGATTGTGACTGCAGAATGATAGAAGCGGAAATTTCCCTGCTTCGGATCGTAGCAATCAATTTGTCGAATTTTGGGATCTGTCCGATATTGCTGAACTCATCAAGAAGCAGTCGTACATGATAGGGAAGCCTGCCGCCATGCTCATCATCCGCCTTATCACAAAGCAGGTTAAAAAGCTGGGTGTACATGATCGCTACCACAAAGTTGAATGTGTCATCTGTGTCGCTGATGATGACAAACATGGCTGTTCTCTGATCACCGATCATATCCAGTTCCATTTCGTCATACGACATAATTTCTCTTAGTTCCTGAATGTCAAATGGTGCAAGTCTGGCACCACAGGAAATCAAAATCGATTTTGCAGTTTTGCCAGAGACGAAAAGTCAAGGACTTTTTCATCAAATTCAAAAAGAAGTTACATTTTGCGGACTTCCTCACGGAGCAGACGCTTGATTTTGTCCTCCATCGTCTCTTTTGCGGTCTGGCTGAAATGCACACGGACGATATAGGTTGTCTTTCCGATCTGCTTTCTGACAGTCGGGCAAGGGGCGGTGTTGGTTGCGGTATTGTTCATTCAAAATCCTCCTGTAAATGAAAAATGTCCGGTGACTGTTCATCATCGGGCGATGTCGGTATGAGGGAACAAGGCAAGGCGGCAACATTAAGGTATCTATAAAAACCTTGCCGTCTTTGCCACGCTTGCCGTGTTCCTGTTGTCAGTTTCGGAGATAGCAGACCCATGCTGTGCCGTCTTTCTCGGTCACAAGTCTGTCCCCGATACGGCTTTTCGCCGTTCGCATGGTGCGTGAGGAAATCCCACGCTCATTGACCGTCTTTTCCAGCTCTGCACTTGGCATTTTCTTTCCGTCTGCAAGCAGTTCCAGAATGAGCATTTCTGCCTGTGCGGTCTTACTCTCGGTCTTGGCGGTGTCCGTCCCGGCAAGAAGCTCATCAGCGGTAATGTCATAAACTCCTTTCCATTCAAAGCCTTTCTCGTCTCCCAGAGAAAAGGCAAGGGACTGTCCGGGCGGCGCAAGAGAGCTTTTCTCATGGATCAGTACCCTTGTTGTGGGACTGTCCTTCAGCTTGCCGATAAAGAGTAGGCTGCGGACTGCCGCCGTAATGTCGATAGACCCTAATCCCCGGTAGGTGCTTTGCGTTCCTGCGGCTTTGTTGAGGTGTCCGATCAGCACGATAGCGCACCCGGTAGCCTGTGCAATGTCTCCCAGACTGCGGAATATCGGGCGCACCTCGTTTGCCCGGTTCATGTCCACATCTGCGCCCAGAAACGCCTGTACCGGGTCAATGATAACAAGCCTTGCGTTGTTTTCCCGGATTGCCCTTGCGATGCGTTCATCGGCAAGGGTCAGTGGTGTGTCTCTATCGTCAATGACAAGCACTTTTTCAAGGTCTGCGTCTGCTTCCATCAGTCGGGGCTTGACCGTATCACCCAGACCGTCCTCGGCAGTCTGGTAAATGATATTGAACGGTTCAAGGGTTTCCATACCGGGCAAGGGCTTTCGGTTGGTGCAAGCCGCCGCAAGACGCATGGCAAAGTAGGTCTTGCCCTCGCCGGGGTTGCCCTGTATGATCGTCAGCTTTCCAAAGGGGATATAGGGAAACCATAGCCATTTCACGCTCGTCAGCTCCACATCTGCCATGCGGAGCATGGGAACAGGCTGGGCGGTGGGCAGCTCTCGCAGCGTGATTGTCTCGGCTATGAATTTTCGGCTCGGAATGTCCCCTTGCTGACGGAGAACATCGTTCCAGTCTTTCCTTGCCGGGACAAGGCGAATGACGGCGATCTCGCTGGGAATGGACTGTGCCAGTCGGGTACAGGCTTCGCTTCCTGCGGTGTCGCTGTCAAGGCAGAGGAACACTTTTTGGGTGTCCTTGCGCTCAGAAAGAAAACGGTCAAGGGCTTTGCCAGAAACGCCGCCCAGGGCAAGATAGCTTCTTGTCTGCCAGTCCTGCGGATAAAGGCAGATGAATGATAACAGGTCAATCGGTGCTTCAAAGACAAAGAGCTGATTGCCGTTTCCCTCATAGCGGAACGGATAGGACTTGTCAGCCCCGGCAATGTCCTGTCTGAATGGGTCTGCCGTTCCTCGCACATGGGCGTATCTCGGCGTACCACTTCGGTCTCTGCCGACAAACACAACATTGTGCCGCTTTGCGTCCTCGTAAATATCCCCGGAAAGAAGAAAAGTCTCAACAAGCGTTTTGTTGAGACCTCGGCTTTCGCAAAGATATTGAATTGCTCTGTCGGCTGTTCTGTTGTGCAAGGGCAAGTGGAACGCTGTGGGCGGTGCTGTGGTGGCTTCGGTCTGTCCCTCGCCGTTTTCGCCTGTCAACATCTGGACAGCTTCGGGAAAGGACTTGCCGTAAAACTCCATGACGAAATCAATGGGATAGCCGCCCTTGCTCTGGCTGTGGCGAAACCACTTGTTTCCCCGGACGGTCAAGCTGTCATGTTCTTTCCAGCGGTATTCTCGTCCGCTTTTGATTAGCGTCTCTCCCTGTGTGCGGAGAAAATCTTCCAGACTGACGGCGTTCGCCCGGTCAATCTGTGCTTGGGTATAATTCATCGGGATAGTTCCTCCTTTTTGTGTCGTGTTTGGGGTCGATTTTGGAGCTTTTGTTCCTCTGTGCGCTCGTTAAATCGGGTGGCAGTATCTACGCATGACTTGACCTTCCAAAGACGGTGTAAATCGTCTCTTACGGTCTTGAACTCGCCGTAGGTGGTTTCATGCGCCTGTTCCAACTCGTCATACTCTTCGGTCAGCTTTTTCATATCCACCTTGCCGTCCGGGAACTCTCCGGTCAGCTTTCGTCTGGCGGCGTAGAACTGTTTCAGTTTCGCTTCATGCTCTGCCTTGTACTTGGCTCTGGGCTTCTCAAACTTGATTTTCTGCAAGCCGTCATAGACAGGCTTCAAGCTCTGGAAAGCAGCGGAGCTGTCATAGAGCTGCTTAATTGCTTTCATTCGGGCGGTCTGTTCGTCCAGCGTTTTCTTCAAGCTCTCTGTGGCAGCACTGTGTTCGCTGACACGGTGTTCCAAATCTTCAAGGGAGTAAATGCCGTTTGCCCGGAGATAATTGAAAGTTTCGTTCATCTCCTTTAGGTTGCTGACCTTGCCTTTCTGCGAATAAGCCCCGGCTCTGCGCTGGGTGTAATAGGCGTTCAGCAGAGAAACAAGGTCGGGTGCCTGCGGCTTGGCAAGCTCCGCTTTTGCTTCGGCAATCCAATCAAACAGGAGAGCGATTTTCTTCTTAATGTCCCGGATAACGGCATTGGTCGCTCTGATCCAGCGATTGAACTCGCCTTTCTCGGTGCGTATACCTTTCTTCTCCATTGCCCGGACGGTTGCGCCTTCATGGATAGTGGGAAGTAAATCCACGCCTTGCCGTTTATAGCTGCGGTGGTCGATACGAACATCAAGCCCTTTTTCCGCAAACTTGGCGTTGCATAGTTCCGCCCATGTCTGCCGCCAATGTTCCAGCGTTTCGGGACTGCCCCAGTCGGTAGCGGGAACGGCGTTGAAAACAAACTCGCCGTTCTGGTCTCGGATACGGTTGCCGTCCTCGTCCAGCTCATACACCCGGCGTTGCTTTAGCCCCCATTTGCCGTCCTGCTCGATGGGGCGGATAGGGCAAAGCACATGAAAATGCGGGTTTGGTATGCCGCCGTCCTCCCGGTCTGGCTGGTGTACGGCGAAGTCAACCACCATGCCCCGGCTCACAAAGTTCTCCAATAAAAATTGCCTTGCAAGAGCGATGTTTTCCTCAAGGGAAAATTCATTCTGCAAGGCAATGTCAAAGCTGTATGCAAGCTGGGCGTTCTTCCCACGCTCGGCTTTTTCCACGGCGTTCCATAGGGTCTGACGGTCTGCGTATTCTGGCGGTGCATGGGACGGCAGGAGAATGTCGGAGCAGATCACGCCGCCCTTGCGGGTGTAGTCGCTGTATTCGCCGTAATACTCGCTATACAATCGCTCCCCGGCACGGTAGGCGGCAGAAGCAATAGCGGACTGTCCTGCGCTTCGCTTAGTCTGCGTGACGCTCAGATGAAATAGTGCCATCGGCTTTCAGCTCCTTTTCTCTGTTCGCTTGGTTGGTGTGAGTAATCGCCATGTGCCGGACGGCTCGCTGGACTTCGGACAGAGAAAAGATGTGTTCCATCAGCTCTGTCATTTCGGTGCGTGTGAGATCTTTGACCTCCGGGGCAAGGCTCTCAATCGTGCCGCCCAGATTGCAAAGGCGGTGGGTGCGCTTGGTGCGTTCGCCTTTCTCCAGATACTTCTTTCTGTTCTCCAGACGCTCCAGCTTGTGCTTCTCCTGTGCAAGCTGCGTCTCAGCTCGTTCCTTTTCGGCTCGAAGCTGATCGAGGGTTTTCGGTTTTGTCATTGTGATTGACCTCCTTTTTTGATTTTTGGGATAAAAAAAGACCGTCAACTTTTCGCACATTGCGACCAGTCAACGGTCTGATTTTCGGTATTTATTTTTCCAAACTTGCTGGCGGCGAACAGCATTTCATGCTGTTTGCGGACGGCAAGTCCACAAGGGATAGACGCACAAGCGTCGCAAGGGAGTGTAGCTCCCTTGACGGAACGAAGTGACGAAACATTTTCGGTCAAGCAGTTTTTCTCTGCTGACCGGGAATGAAGCTCCGCAGGACGCACATACTCCCGATAGGAGAGTATAGAAGTGCGCCCTTTAGTTCCTAAAGGGATTTTCTTCTGACCCAAATTACATAAAATGTAGATCAAGACATTTCTAAGAGGTACTCTCAGATTTTCACAACATAAGGTTCATCTTCAATAATACCCTGATCGTGGGTAACAATGATAACCGTTTTACCTTCTTCATTGAGTTCGTGCAATAACCTCATAACAATATCTCTATTTTTCTTGTCAAGTGAGCCAGTAGGTTCATCTGCCAAAACAACAGAACATTTTTTCATCATAAGACGAGCTAAAGCAACTCTCTGTTGTTCACCACCGGAAAGCTGATAAACTTTTTTGTTAACTTCCTTTGATAACCCCACACGATTAAGAGCTTCTTTAAGTGATACTTTAGTTCGGCTTGATTTTTTAATCAAACTTAAATTTTCTTTAACTGTCTTATTTTCAAGCAGTGCAAAATTCTGAAAAAGAAACCCCACTGTATCCGCAAAAAAACTGTTTTTATTTTTAAGCCGGGTAATATTCAGCCCTTCGATTATGATACTGCCGCTATCCGGCTTTTCGATACCACCAATCATATTGAGCAAAGTACTTTTTCCACTGCCGCTATCCCCGCTGATTACTACAAAACTTCCATCCGGAATTTCCAAATTAAAGTTGGAGAAAATTATTTTCTCTCCAAATGCTTTATTTAAGCCACGAATTATAATCATAAACATCCACCTTTCAAGGACTTTGAGATATTTGTTTTTTCAACCCACATAACATTTGTGAAAATGATTGCCATTTCAATAATGGTGAGCAATGCTCCAACCAGTAAAGCAATCCCGACACTTGCGTTAGATATAAAAAGCGAAACAATGCAAATCAATATCACAACGGCTATATTTTCTAAGAGATTAACGGAAATAAATCTTTTGTGCCTTTCATAAAAGCGATAGCCCAAAACCTTTTTGAGGGAGATTTCCATCGCATTAAGTCTAAATTCCATTTTCACTTCAGATATGATGATAGCGATATCTAACAGCAATACTAATACGCAAAGAGAGCTTATAAAGCCAATCAGTTTCACGAGGAAACTATGACTATAAGTATAATCCTCCCCGACATTCGTCAGCATAAAATAGTGTGGACCAAGCTGTTCTGCATATTTTTTCGCAGCATTACGAATTGTGCTTTCATCGCATCCGTAGATCACCTCACCATTATATGTTCCTGTTTCGATATAACTTCCATTCAAAGCAACAGCCTCATTTGCCTGATAAATAACAATCGGATTTGTTGCTCTTGACAATCCGTCAATAGCCTCTTCTCTGTTCGAATTGAGATAATAAAATTGCTCTCTGCCAGAATATTCTTTATAAACAACACGCAGTTCTTCTGCATTTTGGGTAAGAGAGTCAATTTCCTCTTTTGCGATATCTTTGTATGATTCCGCATTTTTTCCCTTTGGCACGAAGACCACGATATCCTCTTTTTCATCATCTTCAGTAAGCATATCAGAAAACCCTTGCAGCATATCTCTGGCATTATGATTTACAAAAATATAATTATCCGTATCGCTTATCCGGCTGCCTATGCAGACCACCGGATTTATAGTGTTGTATTCATTTTCGTAAAGGTCATTCCAAAATTCGCTCTCTTTGGATTCCTCCTCATTTTCTTCAAAAGGAGGTTCAATCTGCATAACTCCAAAATAGTAATCATTATAATGATTTTCTAAAAGAGTAGTGTTTGTAAGTAAATTACCTTGAATGCTACTGAGATTTGTAGTTATTGTAAAAATCGTCATAGCAGTAGCAAATACTTTAAGACCGTTCAGAAGATAAAACATACCTTTTTTATCTGAAGCATTGGCAAAGGCTTTTTTTACATCAAAGCGGACAAAAGCAGCATAAGGAATTACGGAAAGAACTGCTCCGGCACAATACACTGCCAAAATGAGATGATCTTCATACGCTCCCGATATAAATTGAGAAACAAGCAACTTTGCTAAGACGAATAATGCAGCATATGAAATCATATCAGCCACTACAGCTTTTAGAGCAATCACAGCAGCATTTTCGCCCAGAGAAGCTCGTACAACTACTTCCTTTTGTCTGCGTATCACCTCAATCATATTAAGTACAATCATCAATATGGCAACCAGGCCCCAAACAATGAACATCATATCAGTTTCGGTTGATTGCCAAAACTCTGGCTGCGATATAGAATATTCTTTTGCCAAATCTTGATATGTGGCAATAATGTCATCATCGTCACCGATATAGCTGACCATTATTTCCTGTCCATTGCCTGTGTTTTTTGCTTCTCTAAAATCTTCAAATTCTATTACGGTGATTCCGCCTATCAAAGCCGTATATGTTTTTTCCTCAATATCCATTGTGCTTTTAAGACTATCCCGAACAACGGTATCATCACCATAAATATAAAGTCTTGTCTGATAATTAGAAACTCTCTGATTAAAAGTCGAAAAAATATGAACACCATGCTTCTCAGCTGTATCTTCTGCATTGGCTAAAAATGAATCCATATCGTCATTAGTAGTTGTGTATCTGGACGATAAATAATAAGCACCATTAAAGTTCCAGAGCATATTTTGATATACTTCAGCTTGCATAACAAAAGCAAAAATAATCGTAATCAACAGCAATATATTTCTTATATGTTTCATTTAAAATTCTTAAACCTCCTTTGAATAGGTAACAGACACACGATTGCCCAAAATACTAATATGGATTTTTTCATACAACCACATTCTCTTGTTAGATTCTAATTTTCCGTTTTCTTTATTCGCATAAATTGTACCATAAAACTCGTGAACAATTCTACCGCAACTTTGGACTACATGAGAAAAGTCCGAACAGTTTTCTGCCCGGACTTCCTCGCTCAATCATAAATCAATTCCACTTTCACAATCTCCTCTGCCTGTGCCTTGCAAGCGTTCATCTGCCGCACCCATTCCATTTGGTTTTCGGCTTTCAGTTGCTCGGTCACGCCGTTTTGCTCTGCCAGTGACCGCACGATCAGCTCCATGCGGTTTCGTGCTGTTTCGTCAATCTCGGCGCAATGCTCAAAGAGCTTGTCGGATAGCACCAGCTCATTGAACAGTATCGGACGGTGCATTTCCAGATACGCCTTGCGAAGTCTGCCGTAGTGTCCGAGGGGCTTGGTCTTGCGGATAATGATGTTTGGGATAAGATAATCGCCGTTCTGTGTGTAAGTGATATTCATGCTGTTTGTACTCCTTTCATCGGCTCTCTCTGCGGTAAACTGCTGACAGGGACGAACACGCCCTTTGCAATGTCCTCCGCACGAATGGCGGCTTTCTTGGCTTCGATTTCTGCCTTTTTCCGCTTTTTGATTTTGTCCTCGTATCGCTTCTGTGCTCCGCTGGCTTTCCGCTTCAAGTAGTTCTGGTGGAGCCTGTCCTTGCGTTCCTCACGCTTGCGGATTTCCTCTAATTCCTCCGGGGTAAGCTCCACTTCGCCAAACGCAGGGGGAACGAAACGACCCACGAAATTGAAGTAAATCTCGACCTCCTGTGTGGTCTGAATACTGCCCTTGCGGTCACGCTCATGCACAAGGATTTTCTCAATAAACTCATTGAGCATGGCAATCGTCAGCTTGTCGAAGTTCTCATACTTGTCAATCAGAGCGATAAAACGGTCAGCGTCCTTTTCGTGCTTCTCGTAGCTCTTGATAGCCTTTTCCAGAACAGAGATTTCAGCGGTAAGCTCGGTCTGCTCCTTTTCATATTGAGCGTCCAGAGTGGCATATCTGCTGTCAGACAGCTTTCCTAAAATGTTGTCCTCATAGATTTTGCAGAGCAGGACTTCCAGCTCGGAAACTCTCTGCTTTGCGGTGGCAAGGCGTATCCGCTGTTTCTTGACCTCTGCCGTCTGCTGGCTGGACTGCGCTTCCTGCACCACTCGGACAAACTCGGCTCTGTCATGCTTCGCATACTCGGCAATAGCTTTGAGCATTTCGGAAACAAGGGACAGTACCACATCTTCATTGATACGGTGCTGTGTCGTGCAGAGCTTTCCAACTGGGACTTTGCTGTATTGGGAACAGGTATATTGAGAAATACGCTTGCCGTTGTTGGTACGGTGGACATACATCTTGCCGCCGCAATCGGCACAATAAAGCAAGCCTGTGAGGGGAGCTGCTTCGCCCCAGCCGTCCGGGTAGCGTCTGACATTCCCACGGATTTTCTGCACAAGGTCAAAGGTCTGCTGGTCAATGATAGCTTCATGGGTATTCTCGAAAATTGTCCATTCGTCCTCCGGGACATAATGGCTTTTCTTGTCCTTGAAGTGCTTTCGGGTCTTGAAGTTGATGGTGTGTCCCAGATATTCACGCTTTTCAAGAATGTTGCAGATGGTGGAAGAACCCCAGCCGTACACATCTTTGAAGGTCTTATTTTTGTTCACGCCCTCGCCGTGCCGGGCAAGGTAAGCGGACGGAATGAGGACTTTTTCTTCTTTCAGCTTGCTGGCGATCTGATACGGACCGTAGCCGTCAATCGTCATGGCAAAGATGCGCTTGACCACCTCGGCGGCTTCGGGGTCAACCAACCATTGGTCTCTGGCTTCGTTCCAAAGATAGCCGTAAATGACCGTGCCTGTGAGGTGCTTGCCGGACTTGCCTTTGGACTGGAAAGTGGAACGGATTTTACGGCTGGTGTCTCTGGCGTAGTATTCGTTCATAATGTTGCGGAAAGGGGTAAAATCATCGTCCCCTCTGGCACTGTCCACGCCGTCATTGATGGCGATAAGGCGAACGCCACGCTGACGCAGGATTTCCATAATCTGACCGACTTTCAGATAGTCACGACCCATGCGGCTCATGTCCTTGATGCACAAATACTCCACATTCCCGGCTTCCACTTCTTTCATCATTGCTAAAAATCCGGGACGGTCAAAGCAAGTACCACTAATGCCATCGTCCGTGAAATGGACAATGTTTGTAAAGCCCTGCCGTGCGGCGAACTCCTCCAACATTGCCTTTTGATTGGATATGGAATTGCTCTCACGCTGTTGGTCATCATCTTTGCCAAAGTCATCACGGCTCAGTCGTTCGTACAGAGCTGTGATTTTCTCATTTTTTCTCATAACTTGCGCTCCTTTCTTCGGTTTTAGGTTGTGTGTTCTAAGAGACTTCCCAACCGCTTGATTAAGAAGTCTTTTAGAGCATACAACACCGGCTGCAAGCTTGTACTTGCGATATTGCCTTACTGCAAAGTGTTCCGGATTTTCTGCTTCCAGTTCTTCAAACAATTCATCCACTGCATTTTTAAATTCTTCATCATCCTCCCTGGTCTCACTGGCATTGATAAATTCCAACAGAGTAGAAAAGTTCTGTTCTTCCTCTGGTGCCTCATACCAGATGTATCCGATTAGTGCAGAATACAAAAGACGTTCGGCCTATAGTGATAGGTAAGGTTTTGATATTATCTCCACCTTTTCCCCCACTTCACACCGGACATGCGACTTTCACCGCATCCGGCGCTCCATCGATTGTCTTCACGAGACATTTAATCAGTCACCAAATTTAAGTTTTATATTATTGCTGACAGGTTCGCCTGCTCTCGCAGACTATTGATTTTCACGAGCATCTTTTTTGTGATATTGAGTGTTTTTATCAGGTCTTTTATTACTGCTTGGGGCAGTTCTTGTAACAGAATCAGATATTTTTTGTGAATCAGAACCATGTTTTTATATCTTTCAAATCCACCAAGTGCTCTTGGTACTTTGAGCCATACAGCTACATGTTCCGCATCTGCGAATTCTTCTCCACTGATTGCACATTTTCCCTTTTGAGCAGAAAATAAAGATATTTTACTGTCATGGTATTCTGTGCTATGACCAACGGATATTTTTTCTCTCAGTCCTTTCAGAACATACTGATTAAGGTTAAGTTCTGTATGAATCGGAGCACGACCTTCTTTTGTATAACTACAAACGATTGATCGCTTCGCCATCGGTATTTTATTTTTGATGAATGCAATCGGATAGATCATCTGGTCAATTCCTGAAACATATCGAATCATTTTTGACTGTCCGAATCTTTCCTTTTCTGCTTGGGTGATAGTTCCACCCTCATGTTTTAGCATACTTCCTGTTTCTGTATTTAACCTGTTCGTCAAAACTGTCATTACTCGCCTATGGAGTTCTCTGCAATCAATACTGATACAGGTGGCAAGCTGATAGTAATTCTGTATGCCTAACACCATAGAGTTATATAGCTGAATTTCTGATAAACAACTTTTTTTCTCTCTGGGTTTTGCGATGTTTTTCGCTTGTTCCACTAGCTTTGCTCTTTCAATTTCAACCTTTTTGTCACAGATTGCCGACTGCACCACATATTTATGATGCTTCAGCCTTACCCTTATTTTGAATCCAAGAAACTCTGACCACCGTTTTCTGGTGTTCACAATCCTTGTTTTCTCAGGGGACACCTCTAATTTCAACCTCTCTTCAATCCACGCCGTAACCGCTTCTTTTGTCCTGACTGCGTCCTCTTTCGTTCTACAGAAAATCCTAAAATCATCCGCATACCGAATGATATGCATTTCTTTCATTTCTGTGTTTTTCATAATCCTATAACCATGGCTTTTATCAAAAACTTTAGTTTTTCCGATTATTCTTTCTCGCCCTCTGCTTATAGCAATCGGATTTTCCTCCCATTGACTAGCTATCCACCAATCCAATTCATTTAGAACGATGTTTGCCAGTAGTGGTGAGATAATTCCTCCCTGTGGTGTACCCTTGTTGGGCAGTACCGTTGTATTATCGGGCATTTTAATTGGAGCTGTTAGTATTCGCTTGATAATAAAAATCAGCGTTTTATCATGGATACCCAGCGACCATATCTGTCTGATTAACTTGCTATGATTTACGTTATCGAAAAATCCTTTAATATCAAACTCAATAACATAATGAAGATTCATCATTTGAAGCATGGTGTAGGTTCTGTTAATGGCATGTTCAACGGATCTATTCGGACGAAATCCATAACTATTATTGCAGAACTTTGCTTCGCAGATTGGTTCCATGATCTGCTTGATACATTGCTGTATCAACCTATCCCATATGCATGGGATTCCCAGCGGACGTGTTTTTCCGTTTGGTTTCGGGATATCTTTCCGTCTTACAGGCTTTGGTCTGTAGCCGTGTTCGCTTCCCGTAACAATAAATCTCACTCTTTTTATCACATCATCAGGAGTTTGACTCCCAATATCTGTGATGTTCTTTTTGTCTGTTCCTGCCGTGTAGCTGCCTTTGTTCGCTTTGATGTTTCGGTACGCAAGTAAAATGTTATCCCTGCTCAGTATCAAATCCATAAGATTCTCAAATACTTCACCGTTCTGACTTTTTTGATATAGTTCATCAAAAGTACCTTGCATTCCGTAGTACTCCGCATGACGCAGGTCATCTACACATAATGTTTTACTTTTCTTTGGCATAAGGCATCACCTCCTCTCGAAAGTGACCCTTTTGGTCTTACTCGTAATCCTTATCATTAGACTGAATAATGCCTGTTTATTTCAACCGACTTGTGACCATTCCTCCGAGTTCCTCTTTTTCGCAGAACTCATCATAAGTTCGATCACGGCTTTTCAGCACCAGTTCACCTGCTTATTTTCTTCGTCAGGCTATCCTCTAATGGAATCTGGTGCCTTTCCACGTTCCGATAATCCTATCTGTACATATATCCTTAGATCTCTGCTATAGTCCTGTCAGCTTGGATGTGCCTGTAACACAACATGGTCGTTCGTAGGGCGAATTTCTACTGAACCACACTGACTGCGCTTTAACGCACCCATACATTTCTATATGGTCTTCTTTTAGAACCGTACATTCGCAGTTTTCGTCAGTTTACTCGCCAAAGTAAACATTCTAATCATAGATATTTTATAGATCCTAGACCTATAGGTAGCGCACCCCACCTCTGGGGCGTTTTCGAGAATCTTTTGGCAGATTCCTACGACTACTCTCGGTCGTTGTCACGGAGCTTCTCACCCCAACCATTACAGCTGACGCAAGTCCGTCAAGGATAGACGTTTCAGGGCGTTACCCCATCATTCCACCTATCGGATTACCAGTTCACAGACTGGTTATGATTTAATAAACCAACACTGTGCGCAGACTTTTTACCGCCTGCGAACGTGTCGCACTGACCCAGAAATCTTCCGTTGATTTTTCGCCTTCACCCTTGGTATTTGCAATAATGGTATTGACCAGCTTTAAGATGTCTTTTTCACTCCGGATATAATGGAACGGATTGTAATGCATGGACTTTTTAAAGTTGATCGTATTTAATACCTTGATCCGGTATCCTCCATTTACCAGCATCTTCCCGCATTCAACGATGATCGTTCCCTTCGGATCAGTGACCACATAGGACACGTGATCCGTCATCTGCATAAGATTGGGTTTTACATAGAATCTTGTCTTTCCGGATCCGGAACCACCGATGACGATCACATTCTTATTTCTGGCATACTTTGGGGCTTTTGGCCGGCTGTTCATGGTCAGACGTTCCGTTTCTGTGAGGATGACATTGTTTTCAAAGACCGGATCCATAAAGGGTTCGATGTCTTTTCTGTTTCCCCATCTTGCAGATCCATACTCCACACCTTGTCGGAACTTCTTTGCATTTTTAGAACGATAGTAGACCACCAGTTTTAATGCACCTGCAACCAGAACACCTACTGTAAGATCCTGCAAAGCGATACTTGGCAGCCAGCTTAAAAATGCCAGTCGGAAATTGACTAACATCACGCCAAGTCTCTGGACCATGCTTTCTCCCAGGCAATGCCGGTACAGCCAGGATCCTTTATCTGCTACATAGAAGATAAAGAAATATGGGAGATTTAAGATCACCAGTCGTTTGACCTGGATCTTCTGTAATTTTTCCCGGATCATCGTTCCTGACCTCTGGATTTTTGTCTCTGCTTCACACGCTGGCGGTGCTTTGCTTTTCTTTCTACAGATTTCTGCAGTTTCTTTCTGACGGATGGTTTCTTCGCCTGTTTCTTTTTCAGTTCTACTCCGGCATATTCCCGGAAAGCCGCTGTCATCACATCCACATCTTTAGCCTTAAAGAAGACCAGATATTTTGGTGGATCAGCACCGACTTCTTTTTTCAGGCTGTAATCAATCCCGTACTTTCTTGCCACACGGTCAAAGGATTTGATATTTTCATCTGTGATCTTTATGTTGGAAAGCTGTACTCCCTGTGCATTCAGTTGCTTGATGGTCTGCTTTCCATGTGGCTTTTTCTTTTCAATCTTTTTTCGGGCTTTTTCCCTTCCTTTCTCCTGGGCCCGTCCGGTCTTTTCAGCCATTTTCACCTGCGTTGTTTCCTGTTTCCTCCGGTTGTCCATTTCCAGGAACTTCCGAAGGGCTGCTTTTAGCACACTGGCAGTGATCTTGACTCCCTGGATGCTCAGGCTGATCACTTTCTGATTTACTTCTTCCTGCAATTACCCACGTCCTTTCTTTCCTTTCATTTCAGAATGAAGACGGGCAATACAATATCCGATGCATGGAACATGTTTTCCATACGGACAGCCACCACATGGTGTTGTTTTTACTGCTTTTTTCTTTTCCGGAAGCAGATAGTGGCACTGTTTCAAGCTACAGCCTTTCTTTTTGCCTCCCCACCAGTAACAGTACTTGCAGGACCATGGCTTTTCTTCGCTGTACTTTCTTCCCTCAATAGCTGCATTTGGTTCTATGATCAGATCTTTATTAGTCTTCATTCTGTTCTTCCTCTTTTCTCATGATTTCTGTCAGTTTTTTCTCTGCCTGACTTCCGGCAGCAATGAGACAATACAAAACTGTAAATATTGCCGCTGCTCCCAGAAGAGCAACAAAAATAATGATATTTCTCATGGTTTCTCCCATCTAAAAAAGCGTCCACAGATTCCTTTCGGTTTCCATGAACGCTCATTCTTATTTAATTAGTGTTTCTTTTTTCTCATAAATGCAAGGGCTCCTGTACCAGTCGCACCAATGCCGAGAAGCATAAACCACAGCCACAGATTGGTGTTATCCCCAGTCTTTGGTGAATCACTGACAGGTTTTCCACCTTCCGGTGTCTTTTCTGCCGGTTTTTTCTCATCCACCATAGTTACATGCTGTACTTCACAGGTATCCTTTACTTCGAATTCCACATCTTTTGCAACCAGATAGCCATCCGGTGCCGTTTCTTCACGGAGAGTGTATTTTCCGATCGGAAGCATTTCGATGTAATGTGCTTTCTCTGTACTGGTCCAGCTTTCCACAACTTTTCCATCCTGATCAAGGATTGTGAGTTTCGCTCCCGGAAGTTCTTTTCCGGCGATATCCTGTTTGGAGATTTTCACCTTCGTTACATCATCCTTCATCTCAACTTTCTGCACATCGGCAGTATCTTTGATCGTGAACTTTACGCTTTCAGCTGTCACGTAACCATCAGCAGGTTTTGTTTCAACCAGTGTGTATTCTTTTCCGACAGTCAGCTCACGGATCACATGTGCTTCTTTACCGGAAGTCCATTCATCCACGATATTTCCATCAGCATCTACCACTTTCAGCTTACATCCTGGAAGTTCTTTTCCGGTTGTCAGACTGGATTTGGTAAATTCAACGACGGTTGGCTGATTATCAAAGGTAAAATCATAAGTGACTGTCGGCTGATCTTCACCTGCATACTCAAAGGTAAATTCCTTTACTTCATCGTTGGTTACGAATCCGTCCGGTGCATAGAGCTCTTTTACATAGTAAGTTGCTCCTATTGGAAGATCTGCAACAAATGTGATCTTTCCTTCTTCATCCGTAGATTTCAGCTCAATGATCTCATCGGCTTCGATCAGGACTTTACCTGTTGTCTCAGACTTAATGTCTTCTTTGGCAAATAATCCAAAGATAGCGCCTTCCAATGTACGGTCAGAATCTTTTTCTTTCTTAAGTACATTGACTTCTACTCTCTGGCGGTTGTTCTGCCAGTCTTTGTCATAGACTACAACTGGTGTATTCTGATCCACGTAAGTCAGATCTACATGACGAATCTCACCATCCAGTACATAACCGTAAGCAGTTCCTGTTTCTTTCACATAGTATTTACCAAGTGGAAGATTTTCCAGTTTTGCAATACCGGTTTCATCTGTCTTGATCGTTGCGATCAGTTCATCCTTTTTATAGTAATCGTCACTGACGCCATCGGCAGCCTTAATGTCTTCCTCAGCATAGACTTCAAACGTAACATCTGTCAGTTTTCCGGTTACATAGTTGAAAATGTGTTCCACCACACCTTTGACCTTATCGGCCAGCGTAACAGAATCCAGAAATTCTCCCTTTTTGTTGATGATGAGTTCACCAACCGGTACCTCGTCCTTCATTTCCACTTTCTGAACCTCTCCGGTATCTTTGACTGTGAATGTCACATCATTGGCTACCAGATAACCATGCGGTGCAAACTCTTCATGTAGGGTATAAGTCTCACCCACTTTCAGATATTTGATCACATGCGGTGCATCTTTGGAAGATGTCCAGCTATCTACTACATTTCCATCTTTATCCGTTACTTTCAGATAAGCTCCATCCAGTTCTACACCGGTTGTTGCATCTGATTTTGTGATCTCAACAGTTGTCGGCTGGTTCTTCTTTACGGATTTTAATGTTACTGTCTGTACATCCTGCCCCTGATAAGAAGCATCAAATCTCAGTACTTCATCCGAAGATACGAATCCATCTGGTGCTTTCAGTTCTTTTACATAATAGCTTCCAAGTGGAAGATCCAGTGTACATGCTGCCTGACCTTTTTCATCAGAAGTCATTTCCTGTAAAAGAGTATCTGCTTTGACGATCACTTTTCCATCTTTCGTCTGAATGTCTTTTGCATTGTAAATACCGAACACTGCTCCGGCTACTGTATTGCCTGTCTCAGCATCCTGTTTTTCGACCGTAATCGACACTTTCTGTCGTTCATCTGTGACAGAGATTTCTTTCTCGATCACTGCGGTATCCTGATCTGCATAAGCAAATTCGACATTTTCCGGCACCGTATTTAACACATAAGTGTCCGGTGCATTCTTCTCTTTGACATAGTATCTGCCAAGTGGAAGATTCTTTACAGTTGCATAACCATCTGTATCCGTTGTAACGGTTGCCACCAGTGCATCCTTTGCAAAGTACAAAGTTCTCTGTCCATCTGCATCTACCTGATGATCGGCAGTATAGATATCCTCTGCCGCATAGACTTCAAATTCAGCACCTGCAAGTCCAGCCATTTCATACTGGAAGTCCTTATCAAATCCCTTTAACACTTCACCCTGTTTATAGATCTTTAACTGACCTTTGACCGGGGCATTGGTATATTCCACATCAATGACTGCATCTCCTGTGACAGGATCGGTCAGATAAGCAGTATCTGTATCAACTGCAACTGTCACATAGTTTTTGGATATTGTGTACCCATCGGGTGCCGTCACTTCCTCAATCCGGTAGTTGCCAGGTTTCAGATTCTTTGGCAGTACCAGGTATCCTTCCTCATTTGTGAAATAGGATTTGTGTACCGTTGGCTTCGGATAGGATGTTGTCTGTTCCACATATTTCTGGTTATCCAGGTCATATACCTTGAATTCTGTATTTGCCAGGAGTACAGATTTCTGTGTTTCTGCATCCTTTTTGATGATCTTTAATTTTGCTTTGAATTCTTTATCCAGAAGCACTCGCCATGTCTGCGGTGTATCCGGATGATTCTCTGTGATCTTCACTATAAAATCATCAACCGGTGCATAGTTGTGTTTGCTTGTGGTTTCTCTTACCACATAAGTTCCATATGGAAGCGGAATCGATCTTGCATATCCTTTTTCATCGGTAAACATTTCTGCCTGGCCATCTGCAGTCAGTACAACTGGTCTGGCTGAGTCAAAATCATAACTTCCATCTGCTTTTACTTTCAGATCACTGACAAGCCATGCTGAAAAACCAACTCCCTGCAGAAGATCTGCATCGGTCTTCCCGTTGTTTGCTGCCTTGATGATCTGAAATGGCTGTTTGATGACAGTTTCTTTACATACAGAAGTTCTTTCTACTGTCGGAACAGTAGCACCTTCGTAAGTACAGTCCACCTCATGTTCTGTCGGATCCAGTACGTATCCCACCGGAGCACTAAGCTCTTTCAGATAATACTTTCCAAGATAGAGATCCGATACAGAAGCTTCGCCATTCTTATCCGTTGTCAGGGATGTGATCAGGCTGTCTTTCTTATGGATCGTTCCGGTTCTTCCATCCGGATGAACAATATCTTCCCTTGCATAAAGGCCATATACTGCACCTTCCAGCGTTGCATCACCCTGTGCTGCATTCCCTGTCTCAGCATCCTGTTTTGCAATGTTGATCTTTGCATTTACACGTTTGTCTGTTACATTTTTGGTCGTTGTCTTTCCGATAGCAAGAGTCACATTATAAGACTTTGTATCGATCTGATACCCTGTTGGAACAGAGATTTCTTTCAGATAAACAACTTCCTGTGTTTTCTCCATTGTGAGCTGTGAAGCACCATTCTGATCAGTTGCAGGCATCTCTGCGATCAGCTTTGTATATGCAGCATCGGAATAGATCCCGTACACTGCACCAGCCAGTGCATTTCCTGTATCCTGATCTTTCTTTACAATGGATACTTTGCATTCTTTTGTCCAGGTTACTTTAAAATCCACATATTTCTCATTTCCGACACCTTCACCGAAAACAAGAGCCAGGTCCTGTGTTCCGGATCCTGTTACAATCTTGTAAGCAGAGTATTCTTTATCAATGCTTCCCTTCATCCGAGAAGAAAATGTAGCACTGACGCTCTCTGCCTGATCAAGTGGTGCTGTCAGATAAAACTGTGTACCTCCACTGATTTCTACACTTGCTCCTGCAGCACTTGTTTTACCGGTTGTCACATTTACAAGCTTTACACCGCTTGGCAACTTAAATGTGATTGTCTGCAGTTTATCTGCTTTGAATGTGATCACGCTTGTTCGCTGGCTGTTTCCTTCCACATAAGCCTTTACATTAGATTCGGAAAAGCTCATATCTACAGACGGAATGTCCGGCATATTTACACAATAATTGTAAAGTTCCATTGCCAGGTTCTTTCCTGTTGCATTGGTTCCGGATGCCCAGTCACTGGATCCATTTGCATAAGCTGCTGCAAGATGGGTAATGATGAATCTCTTTCCTGCCGGAAAATCCGGATGTTTCTCATCGAAGAAACCATTCTCATCACTTGCTTTTGTTCCGTAATAGCAGACCTTTGCAAGTGTCTTTCCATCGGCAAGTTTCTGGATCGTATAAGTTCCATTTCCCGGTCCTTTTTTCGATGGTTCAACACAGTATGCTGTCGCATTGATGCTTCCCCATTTCACATAATACGGACAAGTCAGATAAGAACCTAATCCATAATCTGCGTAATAGTACCAGGAACCGGCTGTGACTGTGACTGATTTTGTTCCTGTTTCACCGGAAGCAAGCATCATTGGCATATCAAAAGTAATACTTTCGCCTGCTTCAAGATCCGCAAGAGCAACTTCCTGGTCAACAGCTTCCTGCATAACCTCTGAGAGTGTGATCCCTGTTTCCGGATCAACGGTCTCCTGATTCTCCGTTGCTTCGATCTCTGCATCAAATTCTTTTTCTGTCAGTTCTGTTTTGCTCTCCGTTTCAGCAGCACCAGTTTCCTCTGTAGACGAGTCAGCCTCAGAATCCTCAGTTTCTGTCTTATCGGAAGAACCAGCATCCTGATCAGAAGAACTTTCTGACTGCGAATCTTTCTGCTGATCCGCTTCTTTTACCACGATCTTTCGATTGATCTGGTAGGTTGGGTGATCCGTTGTCTGTGGTTCTACATAATAGACTGCCTTATAGGAATTGGCATAATCGGTAGAAAAATCATTCCCGTCCGCATCTTTTGCTTCCTGAAATGTAACTTTTACTTTGCTGTCATCCTGGATCGTAAGACCGGTATAATCACTCTTTACATCGAAATTGTCTCCAACCTTGATCTCATAATCCTTTGCAGTTACCACTTCATCTTCATCCAACTGATCCTTGATCTCCTCATAATACGGAATCTTTTTTACAGATCCAGCATCATCAGAAGCATAGGCAACAGCGGGAGAGAGTACCGTCGATAGAACCGTTACTGCAGTCAGTAAACCGGACATCACCCTGCGTGCTTTCTTTTTCACGTTCATTCTCTTAAATCCTTCCTTTCTGATTCTTTTGTGTATGGTTATCTGTTAGTTTCTGCATATTATCTTTTATACGAAGATGATCGCCTCCTTTCCTGAAATTTGTGCTATTTGGGACAGTCAGCACAAGCTGAGATAACAGCACAAATATATGGCGGTACCTGTTTGTCACAAATACCGCCACATGATTTCTACTGTCATCCTCTTTTTAGATTCAGACATTTTATTTTGATTTAAGATTTAAGCGTTTTCCTGTTTTCTTTCCCGGATCCGTTCCTATATCAGTTTCCATCTCTGATACGTTTTCTTCTGGCAGACACGCAGCTTTTCGCTCTATGCATGTTCAAATCAAATATCACTCCGGGCAGGCTATTCATTTTTCAAGGTACATGAAGGTGTTCTATGCAAACCCTTCATATAACGAAACGCTCAGAGCCTGTTTTACAGTGGTCTAATTCAATTTTTTTGAAATTTTTTTAAAATTCTTCGTTTTCCGCCTTTTTTTTCATCGTTTTTAATGCTCTGTTCAGGAGGTCATTTACACTCTGTTGTTTGATTCCCAGATAATCTGCGACATCCTGCTGACGCATTTCTTCGAAATAAACCAGATTGAGTACCATCTTTTGCCTCTCTGTCAATTCCTTGATCAGCGCATGCAGAATTTCTCTGTCGATAACATCGTCAACAAAATCTTTTGAAGATCCTCTCATAATCTCCGCATCATCTGTAACATCGCTGTTAGAAAACACACCATGATTGGTGCTGATTTTGCTCTGGCTGTATGCCATACGGTCTTCAGCCTCCATCAGCAGACGGATATACCAGTTTTCATTATCAAAGAACTCTTTATTGAATTCCTTGTTATCGCCAGTTACACTCACATATTCATAGTCATCACAACTATGAAGCGGAAATACGGTTGATTGATTTCCTGCTGTATAAAGTACATATCCGTGATCATAAACAGAGATTGTTGTATCTGCATTGATCATTTCCTTTACTACAACTTTGTGTTCCTTCAAGGATTTCACGCTTGGGATTCTCTTCTCCACATCAGCAACTTTCACGATTTTTTTCAGTTCTTTTAATGTCAACATAAAGACCACCTTTCTGCCTTTCGGCTCCGGGTGGTCCATTCCATCTTTTATGAAATTTCTGCACAGACATAAAGAACTGCAGTACAAGAGGTCACGAACTCACCCGTTTTTTTTGAACGGGAGTCCGCGACTCCTTTGTAACGCATGTATCTGCGTTTAGATTAAGTTTGCCAGATTGCCTGGCTTATTCAGTTGATATGTGCATCTTCTGATTCATTCTCTGTTTGCTCTTTGCGAAACATGGAATAATCGCCCATAGCATCGTAAGGACAATGCCTTACAAATTCCTGGTATTCGATTTCAGTCATCTTTGCTTCCTCCTTTGTGTCATATTATCAAAATCTCTATTTACAATTATTTTTGCAAAAAAGAATTCAACCTCTATATAACGAAACGCTGAGAGCCTGTTTTACAGTGGGGTACGACAAAAAAATTTAAAAATTTTTCGAAATACGTCAAAAAAGCCCGACAAAACAAATACTTCAACAATCTCCAAAACCAGAAAAGACTTCTGATCTTGCAGTGTATCCGTAAATGTTTTGCCGGGCTCTTAGTGATTCCAGTCAGGTTCAGCTCCTTGACAAACTCTTGCTGTCTGGTGCGTTCTTGATGGTTCTTGCCAAATCCAACGCTTACTACAGACAGCTCATTCTATTCTGTTATGATCCCTGATTCATCATCTTTCGGGAATACGTCCGCATCCTGGACTTTAATTGTTCATCACGAATGTGGATCGGACGAACCGACACCATATCATCATTTACAAATATTTCCAATGTACTGCGACATTTTTTGCACTCCACTTCTGAATCGCTTTGTGCGCTCTTTTCAATAAATGCTCCGCATACAGAGCAGTGTACATGCCATTTAATAGCACCTGATCCCATATAGGCTTCCTCCTTTAAGCAATAAGATATTTCTCCATTTATTACTCAACGGATCAAAGGGAAATCAAATCCGCCTTATGAGCATCATGCCATCCATTCCGTAAGTGCCAAAGCTGCACGAACAGCACGATTTCTATTCTGATCAGATCTGCTTTGTCGATCTGTGCATCCTTTTTTATCCTTCCACCAGCTACCACACGCTCTTTCCAGTATAAAAAATTCTGCTGTGATTAATTAACACGGTATTTCTATAGTTTCAAATACATCACCAGTCAGATCACAGATATCCTGGATCTGAATCTCAGTATCATCGATCCGTAAGTGGACTGATGTATCAAAAAATTCTACGGTTCCAGATAATGTATGGTACTGACCAACTGATGGATTCTTCCAGGACTTTTGAAAATAAGTTGCCTGTATCTTCATTCCATATGCCAGAATCCTTAATTTCATATCCAGCTCATTTTTCTTTTCGTCGGATAAATCTCTTTTCGGTTCGTAAATGATTTCCTGTTGCCGGATCGTTTCATCCAATCCACGAAGTGCCGCAAATGGAGCAAACTGTTTTGCCCTGCGTCCTACATCCATTGGATGTCTCCTGGAAACCGGTCTTGGTAAATATAAATACGGTTGATATGCACTTGCCAGCACTTTTTGCACCTCCTCTAAGCACGGTGACCACCTATTTGCTCGTTGCGTTCTCTATAAGTAGAACACTCTAGCAGGTTGGATCCCCGCATGATCGCATTCTTCCCATAACGCTGCTTTACATTCAATACTGCTTCCTGTAAATGCCGTTCCTTATCGGTCTGTTTGGGATCATCAAACAGGCTGTACTGCACATAACTTTCAGGAACAACCCTGTTCGCACACACCTCGATTCTTCGGATTCCGGTATATCTGTCTGCAATCCTGAGATATAAATCTTCCACTGCATCTATGATCTTTTTGGAACTGTTACTTTCTCTTTCGAGTTTTACGGTTCCTTTGGATGCCTCATGCTCATACCTGTGGTCATAGGCGATCCATAAGGTGAGAGAGCTTGTTACCAGTCCTTTTTCAAACAGATCCAGGACCAGATTATCTGTCATTTCCCTTACGATCACAAGTGCTTCATCAAAAGAATAATTTCGCATCAGCACCTGACCATTTGAAAGGCTGTGTTCCTCCGAATGATAGTTCTTGATGTCACTCATCCGGCATGTTTCATATCCCCATGCATGATCGATCAACAGCTCTGCATCAATCCCAAACATCTTATACAGCCAGTCTTCGGATCTTAAAGAAGCCATTGCAATATCGCCCATCGTATGGATTCCATAACCGGCCAGTTTTTTTTCAGTCCGGGATCCAATCCTCCAGAAGTCACTTAATGGTTTATGATCCCATAGCTGCTCTCTGTAAGAGAATTCATCCAGGATTCCAATATGGTCATCCACATGCTTTGCTACGATATCCATTGCGATCTTAGCAAGATACAGATTGGTTCCCACACCAGCGGTTGCAGTGATACCTGTTTCTTCCATAACCTCCTGCATAAGCTTTACCACCATTTCTTTTGCAGTGAGATGATAAAGCTGCAGATAGTTTGTCACATCAATAAAACACTCATCGACACTGTACACATGGATATCTTCTTTTGAGACGTACCGCAGATAGATTCCATAGATCTTTGCGGAATAATCCATATACAGCTGCATCCTTGGCATGGCTGTGATGTACTTCACACAATCCGGTATCTCATGGATCCGGCACCGGTTCTTGATGCCAAGAGCCTTCATAGCCGGAGTGATTGCCAGGCAGATTGTTGACTTTGATCTGGTCGGATCTGCAACCACCAGGTTTGCTTTAAATGGATCCAGCCCACGTTCTACGCATTCCACAGAAGCATAAAAGGACTTTAGATCAATACAGATAATAGAAGTCTGATCCTGACTCACATTGCCACCTCCCATACGTCTTTCCTCTTTCTGTAACATGTATCCCATTTTAACTATCAATGACTGTCTATCTTTCCTGTTTTCTTCAAAATATAGGAAATTCATTTCACATATTCATTGACAAAAGAGGAAATATTGTGTATCTTATAGGAAAGATGTTTCCCTTATCTGTGATTCACATTATAGGAGAGATATTTCCCTTTGTCAAGATTAATTTTTATTTTTCAGGAGACACATTTCCCGTTTTGCCTTGAAGCGGCTAATGAAACTTATAAGACAAGGCTTAGAAAGAGGTATGTTTATGACATTCGGTGAAAAAGTAAGATCATTAAGAAAAGAAAAAAAGATGAGTCAGCAGGAACTGGCCAGCATGGTTGGTGTTTCATATAGGACCATTCGATCCTGGGAAGTAGAAGGACGTTTCCCAAAACAAAATGTTCTGTATCAGAAACTGGCAGATGCATTACAGTGTGATGTTTCTTATCTCATGAGTGAGAATGAAGCTTTTATCACAGAGGCATCCGAACAGTTTGGTAACCGCGGTGCCAAACAGGCTCAGCAGATTCTGGAACAGGCTGCAGCTATGTTTGCCGGTGGATCACTGACAGACGAAGATAAAATAGCTTTTATGGATGAGATCCAGAGCCTTTATCTGGATTCCAAAAGACGTGCAAAGAAATTTACACCGAAAAAATATCTGAAAAACCAAGAGGAAAAATAATAGAAGGCGGGATTATTGTACACCTAATCTGTTACCTTATAGTTACAAGGATATTTCTGCCCTTTTATTTTTTACTTTTGAGGTGATTTATTTGAGAAACACTTACATATATACAGAAACAAAGAAATTAATCAAGAAATATGGAACCCGAGATCCATTTGAGATCATGGATCAGATGAACATTGTGGTCGGGGAAACTTCCAGATATAAGACACTGAAAGGATATTGTTTTATGAGCTGCAAGACGATCTATGTCATGATCAGCAGTTTCCTTTCAGAAGAAGAAAAGATGATCGTTGCCGCCCATGAATTAGGGCATATCATGCTGCATCGTTCCCAGCTGAAAATGGCTCCGATGCAAGATGATACACTCTATAATATGACGGATAATACAGAATACCAGGCCAATCTGTTTGCTGCCGATCTTCTGATTGATGATGAGGAGATCGAAGATATGGTTCAGAACGAAGACCTGGATTATTTCGGACTCTGCAGTTCTCTGAATGCAACTCCGGAACTCATGAGCTTTAAACTATACAGCCTGACAAAACGAGGCCAGGCTTATCATATGCCGATGGAGATTCAGAGTAATTTCCTGGCAAAATAATAAAGGATAAGCGCATTCTACAATAAGAAAACTATAGATTTATCTCACTGAAAGGAGGAACATTTATGTCAAGACATCATATAGAAAAGGTAACTTGTCCTTCCTGCCATCATGAGGGAGATTTTGAGCTCTGGGACAGTATTAATACTGCACTGGATCCTGAAATGAAAGAGAAGGTACTTAATCAATCTATTTTTCTTTATACCTGCCCAAGCTGTGGAGAGACCTTTCGTTTAAACTACTCCACACTCTATCACCAGATGGAAGATCTTGTCATGATTTATCTGGTTCCTGAATCAGAAGTAAAGAAGACATATGAAATATTTTATGAAAAAAATGCTTTGGCTGATTATCGTACCGAAAAGTACTTATACCGGATTGTGACATCAGCAAATCAGCTCGTTGAAAAGATCCAGATCTTTGATGCAGGTAAAGATGACAGGGTAATGGAACTTGTTAAATTACTTGTGACAGATTCTCTTCACGAGAATAATCCTGATAAAGAATTTGATGAACTGCGCTTTGCTGTCGACGACAACGGAACAAATATTCTTATAATCATTAATAAGGGTGAGATCACTGGTGCAGTTGACATTGACAATATGTATGAATTTGCTTCTTCACACTGCACTGATTTCAAAGATCTCCGAGATGATGAGGATATTGTTATCAATCGGGAGTGGATTCTTAACAAACTTGCTGAAGCAGAAAACGAATAGTATATTTGGTGGCTACACCCCCAAGCCCCTGTAGAATCAATAACGCCGGTACTGGATATCAAAATCCCGCACCGGCGTTATTGATTGTAATTATCTTACTTTGATAAAATGATAGATTGTCAGCTCTGCAAACTGGAATTGTTACACTTAAAAAAGCGGAATTTCACCATCATAGTTTTCTGCTTTTTCCAATAGCGGTCCTTTAGCTCCCATCGTAAACGCGATGTCGCTACTGCGGATAGAGAGCAGCTCCATTCCGGGTCTCACCTTCAAAAAATCCATCATTTTCTTCGTAAGAAGAATTTGCCCCTCCTGTGAAATCTCTACCCAGCAGTAGGAACGCCCCTTGTATTTGATGAATTCGCCAGAACCTGCTGAGTAGTCAAGCAACGGTGGAGTATCGTCCAAAATGTGACCAAGTTTCGACGGATGCAAAAGGCCTTTCCGGGTGACGCAGAAGCCACCGGTAATCTTACTTCCGGTAAAAAGATATACTTTTCCTTCATCTGCAATGTGATATTCTTCCATTGCCTGCGGTGGAATCCGCAATGTTCCATCCGTCCGAATGAGTGATTTCCCGAAAATAAATTTTCCTCCCTTATTCATTTGTGGCATAAAAACACCTCCTGAAATTCCGATTTTAATGTCTCTATTATACCATAATGATACTATTATAAAAAAGGAAAAAGAGCTCCTTCGAGCTCTTTTGATTCAGTTCTGTAAACTTGAAGTTGTCTTTCTGCTTATTTACTCAACATCAAATTCAGCCGCCAAATAATGCGGTGTTCCGTCCTTTGCCTTCATTTCTAATACTACACGATAGATTCCCGCCTCCAAGCGAGTTCCATAATAATCATATTTTTGAACAATACTTCCCTGCAAGCCCGTACTGTCTCCACCCAATGAGAATTCTAAATTATTAAAAGAAAATATATCCTGCGAATATGTCAAACGATACCATTGCCCGTCAATGTGGCGTTCGAGATACTCAAAGCCAGGACTACCATCCTCACCGAAGGAATAGATTTCTTTAGAATTCGCAGTAACAGCCCAGCGAATGGTATATCCCTTAAACGGAGACCATGTGGGCTTTTCAATGGTCAATTCAAAGCCGTCAACCTGATTGACAGGATAAGAGACTGGTTCTCCAAGAGTAATCAAAAATAAACACATTTTGCTATTTGATTAAACTCACTCTGTCAACCGCAATCGCTCCACAACTGGAAGGTTAACGTCAGTTTTGTAGACCCATATAGGCACAATAAGGCAGATTAGCAACACCAGTCCAGACACCAGCACCAGTGGGATAAATGGATAGGAGAAAACAGCATAATAGGCCACTTTACTAAAAATCATATATAGCAAGATGAAGATTGCTGTTCCAATGGTGACTGCAAGGGAAAGGGAAACGCCCCAATAATAGAAACCTTCCATAAATAGCATTCGTTTGATTTGTCGCTTTGTCATTCCAATGCTTTCAAGAACAGCTAATTCATAGCGCCGAGTATTTACATTGACAACCATTGTATTGACAAAGTTCATGACACCAACAAGCAGCAGAATCACGGACAACCCTGTTCCTAAAACCTTTACTGTAATGAGATATTCCTGCATTTCTTCTCGCCGTTCATATCGGGATATAATATCAATGTTAGCTTGTGATGCGGTGATTTGCTTTAATTCTTGCAGTATACTTTCGTCATGTTGACCATCCGTATCAAAGGCCACGCGGAACACTCTATATTGCGGAAAGAGTTCTTTCAAAGCTGTTTGACTAATATACAAATCAGGAGCCGTCCCTCTCTCATTGCTTCCTCCTGCTCGAAACCCTTCATTCAAATAACCGTTCGCTACAATAAAGGAATGCTGTCCGTTCTGCGTCTGGATTGTTATTTCCTGCCCCGGCTGAATAAGGTCTTCTACTGTTTTGGACAGCAGCACAACCTTTCCTTGTTCAAAGGCAGACGTGTCAATAGGCAAGTTTAAGGTTTTATTGATTTCTTCCAAATATGCACTGTCAATTCCAAAAACCCCGCTAAAAAAGTTTTGCTGATAATTTTCTAATTCTGCCGGATCAGAAAAATCAATGCCGTTTACTCCGTCTAATGACGCAAGAAACTCGTGAAATACAGCATCGTCATATACAACATCTGCTGCTACTTGAGGATAAGGTGCATAGGTCAACCTCAAATTCTCAATGCCGTCAAGCTGACCAATCTCTGAAACCATTTCGCTGGAAATTAAATCTTCTCTTTCGTGGATACTATATGTGAGTGCAAAATCGCTTACTCCCCATTGGCTCACATAATTCTCCGGGCTTAAACCATGTAATAGCCCTGTGACGACAAGGAACAAGGAAAGGCCGAAAAAAAGCGATGCAAAAACAAGGGTTGTACTCTTAGCATTACGAAAGACATTGTTCCATGCCATTCTGGACAACTTCATTTTGCTACAATTTCTGGCGCTGCTCTTTGTGCTGGCTGCTGTATATTGGAGTGCTGCTATTGGTGAAACATTTCCGGCAATTTTGGCGGGCTTCATGCTTGCAATCATAACGGTAATGAACGTAAATATGGCCGCTCCTATGAAAATAAACGGCGAAAAAGATACTTTTGTTCCCACATCAGAATTTGTTGAATACATCATATTCAGGAAGTAAGGAACAATGCCAAAGGAAACAACCGCACCAAGTAACAGACCAATCGGAATACCAATACAAGAGATTCTGATTGCCTGCTTATAGATAATTCTCTTTATCTGCCTTTGGGTCGTTCCAATCGTTTTAAGACGGCCATAGAATTGCACATCTTTTACGACAGAGACATAAAGAATATTATAAATCAGCAGATAGCCGCTAAAGGATATAAAAACTGCTAAAATTATTACAGCTAAAATAATAGTTCCACCATTTGCCTGTTCTAATGGTACAATTTCAAATGTTTGCCCTTCTGTAAAGTCAATCTCACGCCGCAATCTTTCACAGTTTTTGTCAGCATTATCATTGCCTTGAAAACGGATCATTGCCGTAACACTATTATCCAGTGATACATTTAAGCTATCCTTAAAAGCGGATGAAACATAAACATAACCACGATTATTTGTGCGCATTGGAATGTAGTCCGTATAGTAGCCCGACAGCAAAAAGGTGTCTGAGACATAATTATAGCTATCGCCAATTTGGTACGACAACACAATCTCCATCCCTATTTGCGGATCAGAAATGCCCATCTGTTCAAGCACCCATGTAGGTAGCATAATTTCGTTTTTACTTGATGGGTAATTTCCTACAACACTTGATATAGTAGGCAGACGGTGGGTTCCCCACTCGGTATCATCTATCCAAACTATACCTAATCTCGCATTTTGCAGTTGCTCTGTATCAACACTGCCTAAACGCTGCTGTATACCTACGTCAAGGACAAGGTTTGATTTTGAAATTTCAACCAACTGATTTTCTGTTACATTTGTGATTCCGACATCAGCGGTAGTTCCCATTAACCGAATTTGTTGCATTTGGTAGGTTTCAAAGTAACTAAAACCAATACTGAATGTCGCAGTTATCATAAATGCAGTTAGCACAAGAGCAATGATTGCAAATAAATTACGCTGCCGTTCACGATGCAAACTGCGCTTTGCCAGCTTCTTTTCAATGTCACTGGTATCATTTTCAAAAGGCCATGTCATAGCTTGCCACCTCCTTATTCCACAATCCTGCCATCCTCAATGCGGACAATCCGATCTGCAAGGCGGGCTATGTCGTCATTGTGGGTAATCATTACAACGGTTTGCCGGAACTCCGCGCTGGTGCGCTTGATAAGTCCCAGCACCTCGGCGCTGGTCTTGCTGTCAAGGTTACCGGTTGGCTCATCGGCCAGCACAATAGCCGGTTTGGTAATCAGAGCGCGGGCAATCGCCACACGCTGCTGCTGTCCGCCGGATAGATTGTTCGGCATATTTTTCAGTTTATCTTCCAGCCCCAGTAGGTGAACAATTTCGTCCAAAAACTTCTGATCCACCGTGTCCCCGTCCAACTCCACCGGCAGGACAATGTTCTCATACACATTCAAGATGGGAACAAGGTTATAGTTCTGGAAGATAAAGCCGATGTTGCGGCGGCGAAAGATGGTAAGCTGCTCGTCGTTCTTCTTTGCCAGTTCTTCGCCTCGGACAATCACGGTTCCGCTGGTGGGAGTGTCCAACCCGCCCATCATGTGAAGCAGGGTGGACTTGCCGCTACCAGAGGTTCCCACAACAGCCACAAACTCGCCGTCCTCCACGGAGAAATTTACGCCGTCAAGGGCGCGGGTAATGTTCGGTTCTGTACCGTAATACTTTTTCAGGTCAATCGTCTGTAAAACGCTCATATTCAAAACTCCTTTCAAGGCTTCCTACCTGTTGATAAGTGTATTGTAAAACCCAAATGTCCGCGAAATGTTACAGCGGCTAAAAAAACTCATTGAAAATTGAGGTGAAATGTTACAACGCTCGGACATTTCATTTTATCTCTGCACTTCGGGCCAACTTGACCCGAAGCAGAAAGTTTCTCTCAACGCAATGGAAGCATAATGGAAAATTCCGAACCCTTGCCCGGCTCCGAAACCACTTTGATATAGCCGCCCTGACGCATTACGATCTCGCGGGCCAGATACAGGCCAATGCCCACACCCTGCTGTTCGTGTACTTCTTCCTCACGATAGAAGCGCTGGAAGATAGCAGCCTGATTGCTTTCGGAAATGCCCTTGCCAGTGTCGGTCACTTTGATTTCCACATACATTTCCCACAGCACCACAGACACAGCGATTTTCCCGCTTGCCGGGGTGTACTTCACCGCATTGTCCAGCAGGTTAAAGAGGGCTTCCGATGTCCACTTGCTGTCATGGGAAACGGTCAAATCCTCCGGGCAGTCCACGGACACGGCGATTTCCTTTTTCTCCGCTGCATACACGATCCCACTCATGGCCTGTGCCACGGTATCAAAGAGGCGGCCCGGTTTCTTGTCCAACTGGATCACGCCTGTTTCCAGACGGGAGGTTTTCACAAGGGCCTGAAAGAGAAAGTCCAGCTTATCCGTCTGGCTGCGGATTCCCCGGATAAAGTCGGTGCGCTCTGCCTCGGCCATAGGCTTTTCCAGCAGGGTGTCCGTCGCCATTTTCAGATTGCTTACCGGCGTTTTCACCTGATGGGAAATATCCGATACAAGGGTCTGTAACTCCTGCCGTTCCTCGTCCACCCGGCGACGGTTCTCCTGCATGATCTGGTAAAGCCTTGCCAGCCGGTGTCCGATTCTGGCAAGCTGGGTTTCGCTGTCCTCTGGCCGCTGGGGCGCTTCATTTCCGGCAATCATGTGGTCTAAGGTCTGGCACAGGTCAGCGGTAAACTGTGATAACCGTTTTCCAAACGCCTGCGTCAGTACAAAAATCCCTACAAGGGCGCACAACAGCAACGCCCCGCCCGTCAGCAGCACCGCCGTCTGTTTTGTCACAAGAAAAAGGGCTATGGTGATCCCGGACATGGAGAGGGCAAACCCTATTGCCACCCGGCCAAACAGCCGCTTTACCGAGAGGTTTTGAAACTTCATTTTGCCTCGCCTCCCGTCCATTGATAGCCCATGCCGTAAACGGTCTTGATGTAGGGCGCGCCGCCGTCGGATTCAATCTTGCTGCGAATCCGGCTGATAGAAGTTGTCAGGGTGTGTTCGTCTACAAACCTTTCGTCTATATCCCACAGCTTTTCCAAAAGCTGCCCACGGGTCAGCACTTGCCGGGGATTTTTGCGGAACAGGTTCAGCATTTTGTACTCCATCGGGGATAGGGTCAGGGGCTTGCCATTTAAGGAAGCCGTCTGTTCCGAGAAGTCCAGAAACAGCCGCCCGTCGTCGTAAATGTCCTTGGCCGGTTTGTGGTGTTCCAGCATGGCGAACATGGCTTTGATTTTCCGCTGCAAGGCCCCGATCACAAAGGGCTTTGTGATGTAGTCCACCGCGCCCACCTCATAGCCCCGTATCTGGTCGCTCTCCTGATCGTTGGCGGTCAGGAAAATCACGATGGTATCCGGGTGCTGGGGCTTTATCAGCTTGCACAGTTCAAAACCGTTCCCGTCCGGCAGGTTGATGTCCAGCAGCACTAAATTAAATTCCCGCTGGCGGATGGCTTCGGCTGCGGTTCTGGCATTTAGGGCAGAAGTCACGCCGTAGCCGTCTGCGGTCAGGTTATAGGCCAACATCTTATTCAAAAAACTGTCGTCCTCGACAATTAAAATCTGCTTCATATCCTCACTTCCTTTGCTTTTTGCAGATAGTATAACAGGCAAATGTCCGTGAAATGTTACAGCGGACGAATTTTTGAAAAAATTATTTCTTCATAAATTATATAGCCTGTTGGCTTTTACATAAAGATTTTACAAGTGAATAGTGAAATGAAATACTACCTTACATAAAGTTTCATTACATTCTCATAATCCAACCCGAAATGTACAATGATATAGGGTGATATGAGAATGAACCAAGATGAAAGAAGGTTTGACTTTCACGGCCTCGGGGCAGCTCTCAAAAGAGCCAGAGAAGAAAAGGGCTGGACACAAGCCTACGTTGCGGAATTAGTAGACCGTGACTCCCGTACCATTATGAATATTGAGAACAAAGGTCATTATCCCAGCTTCGACCTTTTTGTTAAACTCATTACGATGTTTGACGTTTCAGTTGACCAGTTTATTCATGCGGACGGAGGGGCAAGGTCAAGTTCTTGCAGAAAGCACATTGATGTGCTCCTAAATTCTATGAATGAAAAAGAGCTTGTTGTAATAGAAGCCACAGCCGAGGGCATTAAGAAAGCCAGAGAAACGGAGGTTCCAGAATAAGGGCCTCTGTTTTTTTGCGCCATTTTAGGGGCTGTCGCTAAGTGGCAAGCAATAACAAACCCAATCATATTGTTTCTCCTTACAAACCGCATTAAAACCATAATGAGACACATTCTTGTATTTCCCAAAATCGAGATTTACTAATCCTACAAATTTCGATTTGCACATCAAATCGTTTTCTTCATTCTATCATAACTTCTATTGATCCACCATCAGTCTTTCGAACCAGGTATCCATGACAATGATAAACTGGCCTGCTCCTGGCAATTCTTGCAGCATTTCATCAAGAGTTTTCTGTTTCACATATTTCTGCACATACACCCAACAGGCAACGCTACTGGCTTCTGATACAATGTCAGCTATGGTTTTGCGCATAAGCTCTTCAAATTCAGCAATTTCTTCTTTTGGGACAACATCATACAGGGTTGGTGTCTGATGACTTAATTTTACTCCATTTTCATTTGCATCTTTAAGCAGATTCTTAACTTTTTCTCTTGAATTCTCCGGTACTTTCATGTACTCCCACATAAATGCTACCATATCAGATGGTGTGTCTTTTTTTAGTGGTGGTAACTGAATATAATCATTGTTTTCACTCATTTTCATATTCTCCTCACGATATAATAAAATCAATAATACGTTCTCTTGTCATGTCCAGTACAGTATCTACGAACACTCCTGCAAAAAGGATCAGATACAGAATAACACTCAGCGAAAACAGGAATGCAACCTGTACCCAGTCATGGTAACAGTATGCAGTCGCTATGATCAATAAAGTGAATATAAACCCAAGGATTCCTCTGACAACCGCATAAGTCTGTACTGTCATTTTTACTGCCAAGCCGATCACAAAAAGGATCAGCCATACCGGCAGTAATAATATCTTCCCAACAAGTTTTAAAATAAACATGTGCACCTCCTATCTTACCAGTCCTGGCATATCATGGTTCACCTCTGCCTGATAATACCCGTTCATCGTTGACGGTGCATTAAACAAAGCTGCTAATAAATATTTCTTGATGTTCTTCACCTTTGTGGTGTTACCACTCATACAGTGTAAGACATACTCGATATGTGAATAGGTCAGCATCAGAAATTTTTTCTTCACCAGTGATGCCGGATACCAGTTGCTGGCAATCAAGATCTTGTCATTTTTACACATCACAGTCTCTACAATCAGGTTCACGATTTCATCTACCTGCCGCATATCGTCACGATGGGTTACTTCCAGTGATTCATAATCAATGGTCTCTTTGACAAGGTTTTCATAAGCCTGATAATCCTCAGAGCGATTATCGCTATCAAATCTTTTCTCATCCACAGATATGATATGATTAGATTTATTATCATTCATTTCAGTATCACTAAGATTAGTATTATTAGGGTTTGAAATGTAAACTTCTTGAAGTTTGTTTTCGGGACTTCTAGAAGTTTGATTTTGGGACTTCATGAAGTTTGAATTGTAAACTTCTGCGGGTTCCTCATTTTCCACAGAAGTTTGTTTTTTAAACTTCTTTAATTCCTCTTCAAATTTTTTCTCATCTGTTTTCTCAGGCATAAAGGTTTTCACGTAGATGACGTTTACCTTTCCAAATCCCTGTCTGCGTTTCTCAATCAGGCCAATCCCTGTTTCGTCATCCAGTTCTCTCATGGATTTGATGGCTTTATTTCTGCCACAGTTCAGTAATTCCATGATATCTTCGATGGAAAAGTAGATATATGCTCTATTTTTGTCGTCAAACCACTGATTCTTGATGGAAAGAGACATTCGATCCAACATCAGTCCATATAAAATTTTAGCATCGCTTGATAAATCTTTAAAGTAACTGTCTGTAAATAATGCTTTTGGTATGCGGTAGAAGCTGAACTGATCAGCTTCAGTACCGTAAAAATAATTAAATGTCATTTTTTTCTCCATAATTTCCTCCTTTCATTTTCTGCTAAGAAGTCCTCTTTTTAAACTTCTTTGACTTTGTTTTCTTAGCTTTTTCTATCCTTAACAGGACTGTTCCTGCATCCATTTTTCTAATAATGATTCAATCACCTGCTCCATATCTTTGGCTGTATAATCATCCGGAAAGTACTTTGTCAGTTTCTTTTCTGAGAAAGTAAGAGACCGGGATACTTTCTTTGCCATCACACAGTTATTGAAAATTGATAACATCTGGATCTGATTGATTGGTCCATCATTCAGCTGATTTCTGAGTGCTGCAATCTGTTTTGGCTTGATAAATCCGGTGTCGCTGATATATTCGTAAATCCATTCCTGTACTTCCTTGTCGATATAGGAGATATCGACAGCAACCGTGAATTGAAGCTTTTTGTTATCTACCAGATCAAGAAGTTCCGGAATTAATTCTGTCAGTCGGATATACCGCTGAACACTTCGTGCACTTTCTCCAACCTGTTCTCCTAATAACTGATCTGTTCTCGACTTCGTGCCACTTTGGCACAAAGTTAAATCTGTCCGACTCCCCTGTCTTTTCATTGCATCAAGTTTCATCTTATAAGCAAAGGCTTTCTCACTGGGCAACAGTTCCTCTCGCTGAATGTTAGCGTCCACCATCGCAATCACGGCATCATCATCCGATAATTCTCTTACGATTGCCGGAATAGTCGTAAGTCCTGCAAGCTGTGCTGCATGCATTCTTCTATGACCGGATACCATTTCATATTCTTCATTATCATCCATTCGAAGCAGTACCGGTGTCAGTACTCCATTGATCCTTACACTTTCAACCAGATCCTGCATCTTTTCATCATCCAGCACCTTGAACGGATGATTTTTAAACGGATGGATCTTACTGATTTCTATCTCCATTGCAGATTCTTCATTTACCACACCCAGCAGTTCATCAATGCTTGCCAATTTAATCTTTTCGCCACTTCTATTTTTCATTTTTCAAAACCTCCTGTGTTAAGTTCTTATATGCTTCGGCAACTTTTCCTTTCGGGCAGTGCATGTAGATGCTTTTTCCCTCTGCACTGGTCTCAGCAGCTTTTACAGACATCGGGATCACATTTTCAAATACCTCGATCTGACTTCCGTAGGTTGTATGTACTCTCGATGCAATATCCCTTGCGTAATTGGTTCTGAAATCTACCATGGTCAGGAGAATGCCCTCAATCGCCAGTTTCCGGTTCAGTCTTTTCTTTACTGTAAGAATGGTCTTGATCAGCTGCTGAAGTCCTTTCACCGGCAGATATGCGGCTTGCACAGGTATCAACACAGAATCGGAAGAGACCAGTGCATTGATTGTCATCATACCAAGGCTCGGCATACAGTCGATCAGGATATAATCGTATCGGCATCGTATCGCATCGATATATTCTTTCATGATCATTTCTCTGCTCATAACATTTCCCATCGTTACTTCCAGTGCGGAAAGCTCAATATTTGCCGGGAGAAGATCTACATTTTCCTGGTGATGTAAAATCCCATCTTCCAGAGAGATTTCTTCTTCGTTGATGACATCCATCATGATCGTTGCCAATGTGATGCGAAGATCATCCGGTTCCTCATATCCAAGACTTGCGGTTAAACTTCCCTGTGGATCCGCGTCGATCAACAACACTTTCTTACCTTCTCTTGCCAGTCCAATGCCTACATTTACGGTTGTGGTGGTCTTTCCGACGCCACCTTTCTGGTTTACTACGGATATAACTTTACACATGATTTCTTCCTCCTTTAACTTTCCCATGATTCTTTTTTCCATAATTTCAACAGTGCCAGTATTTCCCGTTTCATCATTGCCGGTGTATAAGAATTTGGAAAATACTTGTGCAACTGCTCGTTTGTGAATGCCACTCTTGTGATCTCACCCTTTTTCACTTCACACATGATCTCTTCCATCTTTTCCAGTGACAACTGTTTTTCTTTACTCAGTTGCCGGATCCTCTGGGCCTGTGAGAGTGATGGGATTGCCTGTGCATACTCCATTGCTACAAGCAGTTCTCTTTGTTCTTTTTCACTTAATGCAGCTATCTCTACAGCCGGACAAAAAGAAATAATCTCATCATCCAGTTTCTGCAACATTTCCGGTATCAGTTTTGTCAGTGAAATATAACGCTGCACTTGTTTTGGGCTATCACCACAATCTTCACTGATGATTTCTATTGCCCGCTTTCTTGGTGTTTTGTGGTCAACTTGGCTCTTTTTTCGACCACTTTTTCTTTTTAATACGTCATTCTTCAGTTTGTAAGCAAAAGCTTTTTCACTGTAGCTGATCCGTTCTCTGTGAAGATTGGAATCTACCATGCTCAAGATGGAATCATCTTCACTTAATACCCGGATGATTACCGGTACTTTACGGTATCCCAGTTTCTCCGCAGCATGTTTTCTTCTGTGACCGGATATGATCTCATAGTATCCATCCGGTACTGGTCTGACGATCAGCGGATTTAAAATTCCATACTTCTCAATGCTTTCCTGCAAAAGAAACATTTCCTTATCATCTTTTACCTGAAACGGGTGCTCTTTGAACGGACGAAGACGCTCAATCTCAATTTCTATGATTCTTTCTTCGTTTTCTCCTGATTGTCTGTTTGGCTCAGTCATCTTGACTCCTTTCCTCCAGGATTCAGGAAATAAAAAATGCCTGCCTGGAACTTTTATAGATAGTAAAGTTCCAAACAGACATTGCTGTTTGACCATTAGCTACAGCTAATAGAATTGAATACTGTTTCAGCTAATTCATGTTTGCAGGTTTTGGAAAGATTGTTTCTTTTCCCGCCTTTTCTCTGATTTACATCCCCGAATAAGGGGTGACAACGGAGCGGAACCCAAATGTTAGCTGGACTTCTTAAAACCCATGTTTGCAAACCGGTAATTTTGATTAGCTGTCAGCTAACAAAAATCGGATTGCGTTAGCTGGAAATTGATCATTTTGAATGGAATTTTGTGTCACGAACGTGATTAGAAAATAACAAAAGCGTTCGCTGTCAGCTAATCCAGCTAACATTTTCGAACGCTTTGAAGCCCGTCGCCAAGAGGATTTGAACCTCCGACCCCTCGCTTAGGAGGCGAGTGCTCTATCCAGCTGAGCTATGACGACACATGCCGCAAACCCTTGATTTTACTGGGTTTCTGGGATTTTTCCCTTCGGCCATATATAAGATTATCAACTCTTTTTTCGAGTTGTCAATCTACAGATTTTTTCGATTCGGTAACATTAGAACGTTCCCCAAATTGGGGAATGCTTTGTTGTCACCTTTGGCATTTTTCAGAATAGATTCGAACTGAAAGTTGTTTTTCATTTTTTCCCCTTGTGGAATGCCTCGGCTTTCTCTTAGGAGGCGAACCCTCTATCCTACTGAGGTACTGAGACACATCATATTCAGTTAGCAAAAAATCTTCGTCCCAACAAGCGCTTAGGAGATGCTTGTTATACTCATTTAACTAATAGAACATATACATATATCATACCTTTTGAACATGAAAATGTCAAATGCTTTTCTAAGAGGATGATCATGGTGTGAGGTAACAGAGCGGGATTTGGTATGTGAAATAGCTTTTACAGGACTTTTTTATGTAAAGCCGAATGTCCTGAAACGCATATACAGATGTTGGGGCCAAAAGGTATTTTGACCCCTTTGATACCAGATTGCTACGTGCTTTGCACTCTCGCAATCCTCAAAAACAATCGTAATCCGCTCATTTTTCTTTGAAAAATGGCTACTTACTCATGTTTTGGCAGGTCAAGAGGTCAAAAATCCTCTTGCAAGCAAGCTTGCATCGGCTTTCTGACCTTTTGACCCTGGTATCATATACAAAAAGCACGACCATTTTTCAATCAAAAGAAATTTGGTCATGCTTTTTATATAAGTCAAAATTCTTTCCTAAAAATTAATATGCCCCTGCAGCCAGATCTGTGCCTTTAGCCGTCTTCCAACTGCCGGTTCGCCAATCACCTTTTCAACCGGTACGCATACATCAAATTGAAGCTCATTGGTTTCAACTGTAAGAACATAAAGTTCTTTCCCGGTAAGAAGATTTTCGATGGTATCGATATTCAGAATCTCACCAAGGATCGCATACTGGTCACATTCAAGACCAGATGGCATAAAATGCGTATCGACAATACTGTAAATATCTTCCCCACGGATCCTTTTTGATACTGCAGCATAGGTGTCGATGTCGTCAAGTGTAAGGCTTTCAATGGCATCGGGATTTCCTTCCTTTGCTGCACTCATAAGCATCATCCGGTTGCGGAGATCTTCCGCTCTCTTGTCCACAGCGCCTTCATCCTTTGTGACCGGAAGCAAAATTTTCCCACTTAAGGCAAGCCCGGAAAATGTTACAGAGATTGAACTTTTGTTCAGACCGCCGAGAGTGGCTTCTTTTATGTACTCCATTCCGTTCTGGATATGGAAAATGATACTGCAGCCGAGCTTTACATCCTCGCAGACACCAACATAGATCGGTGAGGATGCTTTCTGCTCTACTGCAATATCAGCATAAGAGCTGACTCCACTGCCTGAAAAATATGGGAAATAGCATTCTCTGCGGAACTCTTCATCATTTTCATCGATAAAGCCGCAGGAAGAAATGCCAATTCCGTTGCCGTATTCCCTGCGAAGCTCACAGAGATCTGTGTGTTCGTCCAGGGCAATACGGTCATATCCGGAAAATTTCTTTTCGGATTCAAGAAGAATCTGATACCATTCGCGTTCAGATGCGATATCGTGGAATCCGATAGCGTTTAAATATTTATGCAAAATTTACCTCGTTTTCTATCTGATTTCAGACTTACCGCCCATGTATGGACGAAGTACTTCAGGAATGCGGACAGAACCGTCTGCCTGAAGATTGTTCTCGAGAAATGCGATCAGCATTCTCGGAGGAGCTACCACTGTGTTGTTCAGTGTGTGTGCGAAGTATTTGTTTCCGTCGCTTCCTTTTACACGGATGCCAAGACGTCTTGCCTGTGCATCACCAAGGTTAGAGCAGCTTCCTACTTCAAAGTATTTCTTCTGTCTTGGAGACCATGCCTCTACGTCACAAGATTTTACTTTAAGGTCGGCAAGGTCACCTGAACAGCATTCCAGTGTACGAACCGGGATATCAAGAGAACGGAACAGATCAACAGTGTTTTTCCATAACTTATCATACCATTCTTTGCTTTCTTCCGGTTTGCATACAACGATCATTTCCTGCTTTTCAAACTGATGGATTCTGTATACACCACGTTCTTCGATTCCATGAGCTCCTTTTTCTTTACGGAAGCATGGAGAATAAGAAGTCAGTGTCTTTGGAAGTTCAGTTTCATCAAGCATGGTATCGATGAATTTACCGATCATAGAATGCTCACTTGTTCCGATCAGATATAAGTCTTCGCCTTCGATTTTATACATCATAGAATCCATTTCGGCAAAGCTCATAACGCCTGTAACAACATTGCTTCTGATCATGAAAGGTGGGATACAGTATGTGAATCCACGATCGATCATAAAGTCACGTGCATAAGAGATAACTGCTGAGTGAAGACGTGCAATATCTCCCATCAGATAATAGAAACCATTTCCGGCAACCTTTCCTGCACTTTCAAGATCGATTCCGTTGAATTTTTCCATAATTTCTGTATGGTATGGGATCTCAAAGTCCGGAACAACCGGTTCACCGAATTTTTCAATTTCAACATTCTGGCTGTCGTCTTTACCAATCGGTACAGATGGATCGATGATATTCGGGATAACCATCATATCTTTTTTGATTTTTGCTTCTACTTCTTTTTCTTCAGCAGAAAGTTCTTCCATACGGGTAGCGTTTTCCTGAACTTTTTTCTTAAGCTCTTCTGCTTTCTCTTTTTCGCCATGAGCCATGCATGCACCGATTTCTTTGGAAACTTTATTTTTCTCAGCGCGAAGTGCTTCTACTTCACCTTTGATTTCACGGTTTCTCTTGTCAAGCTCGATTACTTCGTCTACAAGTGGAAGCTTTTCATCCTGGAATTTTTTCTTGATGTTTTCTTTTACAACATCCGGGTTCTGTCTTAAAAATTTAATATCTAACATAATTGTTCTCCTGTCTTATTCCTTTATTTTTTTATATTTTATGATGTAAGTGCCAAAAGGTATTTTGACCCTTTGATACCAGATTGCTACGTGCTTTGCACTCTCGCAATCCTCAAAAACATTCGTAATCCGCTCATTTTTCTTTGAAAAATGGCTGCTTACTCATGCTTTTGGCGGGTCAAGAGGTCAAAAATCCTCTTGCAAGCAAGCTTGCATCAGCTTTCAGACCTTTTGACCCTGGTAACATCATCTTATTCTATTGCCTGAGGATTATCAAGGGATTCAGGCAAAATTACTGTGGTTTGATCGCATCCTGTACATCCGGATCATACATTTCCTGGTAAACGGCCTGATCTAGTGATTCGGCCTCTTCTTCAGAGAGTTCAATGTAACTTTCACCACGCACAATTTCTTTTATATAAGTGTAACAGCCATCTCGGCTGTGCATGGAATTGAGGATCCATCCATTGTTGTCATTGTCAAGCATTGTGAGGGCAAAGCTGAGTTTTCCACCCATTTCACCGAAAGCATCGTATTTTACAATACCGACTTTCTGATAGCTGCTTCGCAACGCACGATACAATATGCGGATATCCGCTTTATTCTCGTGGGCAATATTGGAAAGCTCATCGAGCTCATTGAATCTTGCGATGAAGCTTTCTTCAAGCGTTTTGCCGTCCTGTCCACGCATGAATACGTTATAGCTCGATTTCAGACGGTTGTATTTCATATTGACATTAATATAAAGAAGAAACATCAATATGATCAGCATGATAAGAAAAAGAAATATATACGCCGGATCAATTCCAAGTGACTTTAGAATTTTACTTTCCATATATTATTTTCCTTCCTGTATTGACATTAACAATTCAAATATACGTTCCAGATCGTTGTCCGAATAATATTCAATTTCAATTCTGCCTTTTCCGTTTGCTTTATGATTGACATGGACTTTGGAACCGATGATTGACTTTATACGTTCCTCCAGATCTTCATATACAAATGCATTCTGGATAACAGGCTTTTCTTTTTCTTTTTTGGGTTTCTTTAGTTCTTTGACAAGTTTTTCAGTATCCCGGACACTGAGCTTCTCATCAAATACTTTATTGGCAAGAATGTACTGCTGCTCTTTATCCTCGATTGCAAGAAGAGCACGTGCATGTCCGGTTGAAATCATGTCATCGATGATCATCTGCTGTACTCTCTCGTCCAGCTTTAGAAGACGCATGGAGTTTGTAACAGCAGTTCTGCTCTTTGAAACTCGCTCGGCTACCTCGTCCTGTTTCAGACTGAATTCATTTAGCAGGCGTTTGTATGCCTGCGCTTCTTCGATTGGATTCAGATTTTCACGCTGAATATTTTCAATAAGAGAAATCTCAACGATTTCCTGATCTGTGTATTCTTTAATGATGACAGGAACCTCTTTGATACCGGCCTGCTTTGCCGCACGCCAACGACGCTCGCCGGCGATGATCTCGTAGTAATCGTTCCGTTTCTGAACAATCAGTGGCTGCAGGATTCCAAACTGTTTTATTGAATCGGCAAGTTCCAAGAGAGCATCTTCCTCAAAATGTTTTCTCGGCTGGTCACGGTTTGGCTCCACATCATTGATCTTCATCATGATTGGTCCGGCATTCACTACTTCTTTTTTAACCGGTGCAGTATGTTTTGCGGTTTTGTTTTCTTTGATTAAACTATCCAGACCTTTTCCAAGTCCGCCTCGTTTTGCTGTCATGCTTACTCTTCTCCTTTATGAATTACTTCATCTGCTAATAACATATAACTTTCTGCTCCTGTTGAACGAGGATCATATAAGTTGATTGGTAAACCATGACTTGGGGCCTCTGCAAGTCGTATATTACGTGGAATGATAGTTTTGTAAATTGTCTGATCAAGATTATCTTTTACATTTTCAACAACTTGCAGAGAAAGATTGGTTCTGGCATCATACATGGTAAATACAACACCTTCCATTTCAAGGTTTTCATTCAATCTTTCTTTTACAAGCTCGATTGTTTTAATCAGCTGGCTCAATCCTTCGAGTGCATAGTATTCACATTGTATTGGAACCAATACTGTATCTGCTGTAGTCATTGAATTGATTGTCAGCATACTAAGTGAAGGTGGGCAGTCGATAATGACGTAATCGTAATTACTTCTTATCTTAAGCACCTCATCTCTTAAAATGTATTCTTTGTTCTCGGTATCGAGCAACTCTATTTCGGCGCCAGACAGATCAATGTTTGCGGGAATTACGTCGAGATTTTCAATCGCTTCTTTCTGTAACACCTGATCTATAGTGGCTTCGCCGATTAAAAGATCATATACAGTATAGTCAACATTATCCTTATCTATACCAAGACCACTGGACATATTTCCCTGTGGGTCCATGTCGATTGAGAGAACTTTCTGCCCTTTCGCCGCTAAACACGAGGATAAATTGATCGCTGTTGTAGTTTTTCCAACACCACCCTTTTGGTTGGCAACGGCAATTATTCGTCCCATTGTAATTACCTCCTTTCTAATAGTGTGCAAATATATATGAAGTCTTATTTACATCTAGGTATAATTGTAGCACTAAACTTTATCTAAATCTACTAAATGTTTCACGTGAAACATTTATTTCGGCATTTTTTATAAATAAGGGAATGTTTCACGTGAAACATTCTACATAAAGTGAAATGTAAAAAATGTATGAAAATATTATGATACCAAGGTTAACAGGTCAGAAAGCCGATGCAAGCTTGCTTGCAAGAGGATTTTTGACCTCTTGATCAGTCAAAAACATGAGTAAGTAGCTATTTTTTAAAAGAAAAATGAGCGGATTACGAATTTTTTTGGGAATTGCGAGAGTGCAAGCATGTAGCAATCTGGTATCAAAGGGGTCAAAATACCTTTTGACACCAACCTCATATTATGGATAAAAGAAAATATATTTGGCTATGAGCAACTGAAAAGAGGAGACGAAATGTTTCACGTGAAACATTTTGTCGAAAACCAAGGAACAATAACATGATGTAAATCTTTAAACTGTGAGGAGATTATGGTATACTTATCTATAAGCCGCAAGGTGGAATAATAGACAAAACAGATATTATTTGCGAGTATGATCTTGCTGAATCGGAACAAAAAAGATTCGGAGAAGGGAGCAATTGACAATGAAAAATAAATTGAAAAGTTGCGCGATTTTAGCAACACTTGGTACGATTACAATCCATCTGATAAATAAAACGCTTATAGAAATGGCAACAAAAGACAGTTTGTTAAACTTATCTGAAGGAAATTATTATGACTGGAGATTTGGAAAAATCTATTATAGAAAACAGGGAAATGGTAAACCACTACTGCTTCTTCATGATCTGGATGCAGAAAGCTCTGGCGTAGAATGGAAAAAAGTAGCAGCAATTCTTGCAGAAAAGCATACTGTTTATACCGTGGATCTGCTAGGCTGTGGGCGATCTGAAAAACCAAATATTACTTATACTAATTTCCTTTATGTACAAATGCTGACGGATTTTATTAAACATATCATTGGCGAAAAGGCAGATGTTGTGGCTACAGGAGAATCGGCTGCTATTGCAGTTATGGCATGTGCAAATGATGAAAACGTGATTGGAAAGATCTGTATGGTGAATCCACTGTCACTTACGGAACTTGCAAAATGTCCGAATAAGAGAACCAAGACGCTGAAGTTCCTTATCGAAATACCGATTATTGGTACGCTGCTGTACAACATTATTCATTCAAAAGAAGCGATTGATGAAAAATTTGTGGATAAGTATCTGTACGACGAAGATGCGGTAGATTATCAGATGACGAAGATATATCATGAATCTGCTCATAATGAAAACGCACATTCAAAATATTTGTTTGCAAGCATCAAAGGTGGATATACAAAGACAAATATTTATCATTGCATTCGCAAGGCGACAAATAGTATCTGCATTATCTCTGGACAATATGATGAAAACAGTATTGAAATTGCTAAACAATATCAGAAGCATGTGCCTGCTATAGAATGCATGTGTATAAAGGATACGAAACATCTTCCTCAAATTGAACAACCGGAAGAATTTGCAGAACAGCTGGATATCCTTTTCTCTGCTGAATAATATAAAGTACTTTCAGGTACACAATATAGTCAAATGCGGGATGTACACCGAAGCGTACATCCCGCATTTGGTTATATATGGTTCTTGCCCAACTTTTATGATTATTTAATAACAAAATGTTGGGGTCAAAAATCCTCTTGCAAGCAAACTTGCATCGGCTTTCTGACCTTTTGACCCTGGTATCATAACAAACAGAACTGGTGCTTATTCTGCTCATGAGCACCATGAAAACCGACATGCAACTCTAGAAAATTTCTATGTAAAATGTCTTTCTCTGAAAAACACAACGAAAGGATGATTATTGGGCTTTTTATAAAAATGATCAAGCTAAATGAAAATAAAAAATCAGATTTTAAGCGGGTAAGAAATTGAACTTACCCGCTTTTTTGAAATGAAACAGAAAAACAAATTTCTGGCAGAACTGTATGCGAAATAAAAATGCATTTTTAAAACATACAGAATTGAACTGATAAAAATTGAACATACTACACAACCAAAATTGAACTGCCATAAAAAAGAATTAGTAGCAGAAGGTCGGGATAAAGAAAAAAAGTTCAATTCCACTTGCGGCATATACAGACTACAGGCATGTGCAGCTGTTTATCCATGGATAGGTTCTTTGGAAGGAAGCCCTGCTTTTCGCGGAAACTTCTTCCCTGTAGGTTTGATTTTTTTGATCTTTACAAATGAACGGCTGATATCACTGCCTGGAAGCTGGAATACAACTGGTTTATTTTGTGTACCTCCAAGGACATGTACTGCGGTTTTTGCAGCGGAAAGTTCATTGACAATATCACCGGATTTGTAAGAAATAAAGAATCCACCAACCTTTACATAAGGGAGGCAGTATTCGGATAATGTAGATAAATTGGCCACTGCACGTGAAACACAGAGGTCAAACTGTTCCCTGTAGTCTGCCTGGCGGGCAAAATCTTCTGCTCTGCCGTGGATTGTATGGATATCCGTAAGATTTAACTCTTCAATCACACTGTCAAGGAAACGGATTCTCTTATTTAAAGAGTCAAGCAACGTGATTTTCAGGTGCGGAAAGGCGATTTTTAAAGGAATTCCGGGGAATCCGGCGCCTGTTCCTATATCGATCACGGTTTGAACTTTACTGATATCCAGAGCCTTTACTAATGCAAGGCTGTCGATGAAATGCTTTTCGTTTACTTCTTCGTACTCGGTGATACCGGTGAGATTCATAACCTTGTTCCATTCCACCAGCATTTCGTAATATTTATCAAACTGATTAAACTGGGTATGCGTTAATGCAATACCTAATTCTGCAAGCTGTTGCTCAAATCTTTTACTCATATTGCTCCTTTTTCCCCCTAAAAGTACACATCTTTGCGGAAAATAAACAGTAATTTACACTGTTTTGCACCAAATAGGTACACAATTTATGGAAAGATAGCACCTTCAAGGTACACGATAAAGTGATAATGTTTTTAAATAAATACAATCATGCACCTAAAAGGTATACGAAAAGATGAAATACATACTTTTTACCCTATAAAGTACACGATAAAACCCTTTCTTTGAAAATAGATGTGTACTTTTTGGGTGATGCCCCCAAAAGTACACATCTATATAAAGGGAAAAACAGAAACCAGAAATAATGGATTCTGTAATATCCAAAAAAAGATCAAAATACAGGTCGGGTTATCTGGCGGTCTAATGTCCTAAATATACCAGTAATACAGAAATATCGGCAGGTGAGACACCGGAAATACGGGATGCCTGACCGATGGAAAGCGGTCGGAACTGCTTTAATTTCTGCACAGCTTCGATTCGCAGGCTCGGAACTGCATCGTAATCGATATCTGCCGGTATTTTCCTGGTTTCAAGCTTTTTAAACTGTTCTACCTGTTTTAACTGGCGCTTGATATAGCCTTCATATTTGATGTTGATATCAATTTGTTCCATAATCTCCCGGCTGAAGCTTTCTGTCCGCATATGATCGATAGGTTCCAGAAGCTCGTAATTCAGCTCAGGACGCTTAATAAGCTCAGCAAGTGTAGATCCTGAAGTAAGAGGTGTACTGCCGCAATTTGTGAGAAAATCCGTGATTTCCCGGGAAGTTCCAACGTTGGTATGTTCAAGCCTGTGGATCTCTTTGCGGATGATTTCTTCTTTGTCTAACAACATCTGGTATCTCTCATCTGAAATAAGCCCTATTTTGTGTCCTATTTCGGTTAGTCTCTGATCGGCGTTGTCCTGGCGCAGGAGTAACCGGTATTCGGCACGTGAAGTCATCATACGATATGGTTCGTGGCTTTCTTTTGTAACCAGATCATCGATCAGAACACCGATATAAGCCTGGGAACGGTCTAAAATTAACTGCTCTCTTCCAAGAACCTCCAGTGCGGCATTGATTCCGGCAATAAGTCCCTGAGCGGCGGCTTCTTCATATCCTGAACTTCCGTTGAACTGACCGCCGCTGAACAAACCATGAATAGATTTGAACTCAAGCGTCGGATGAAGCTGCCTTGCGTCGATACAGTCATATTCAATAGCGTATGCGTTTTTAACTATTTTTGCATGTTCAAGTCCTGGGACACTTCTGTACATTTCATATTGAACATCTTCGGGAAGTGAACTTGACATTCCGCCAATGTACATTTCGTTGGTCTCCAGACCTTCTGGTTCAATGAATACCTGATGCCGTTCTTTATCGGCGAATTTTACGATTTTGTCCTCGATAGACGGACAATAACGTGGACCGGTGCCTTCGATCATACCGGAATAAAGAGGGGAACGATCCAGGTTTTTACGGATGATCTCATGGGTTGTCGGATTGGTATAGGTAAGCCAGCAGGAAGTCTGCTCAATCTGCACATCTTCCGGATTTGTTGTGAACGAAAAAGGTACAACCCTTTCGTCGCCGAACTGCTCTTCCATTTTACTGAAATCAATGCTGCGCTTGTCGATACGTGCCGGTGTACCGGTTTTGAAGCGGTACATCTTAATACCAAGCTCCTTCAGACAATCGGTCAGATAATTTGCTGCCTGCAGCCCGTTTGGACCGGTATGTGTGCTGACATCACCGTAAATGCATCTTGCCTTCAGGTAGGTTCCGGTACACAGTACAACGGCCTTGCAGCGGTATATAGCGCCAGAATAGGTCTGAACGCCCGTTACAGAACTATCTTCCACAAGGATATTGACGACTTCGCCCTGCCGGATCTCCAGGTTCTCCTGGTTTTCCAGCGTCTGTCGCATGGTATTGCTGTATTTGTTCTTATCTGCCTGGGCGCGCAGGGAATGAACGGCAGGTCCTTTAGATTTATTCAGCATCTTTGACTGAATAAATGTCTTGTCGATGTTCTTTCCCATTTCACCGCCGAGCGCATCCAGCTCACGTACCAGGTGTCCCTTTGAGGTACCGCCGATATTCGGGTTGCATGGCATCATGGCGATACTTTCCACACTTACGGTGAAAACAATCGTTTTCAGGCCGAGTCTTGCGCAGGCAAGGGCAGCTTCGCAGCCGGCATGTCCTGCACCAACTACAACGATGTCGTATGCGTCTTTATTTTCCCATACAGAATTTGCTGAATATTTCATTTACTAAATCTTCTCCTATCGTTTCTCCGGTAATGCTTCCCAGAGATTCATATGCATCCATTAAGTCAATTGTGAAAAAGTCTTCCGGCATCTGGTTTTCAATGCTCTCTGCTACCTTTTTCAGGCTGGAAAGTGCATCGGCAAGAGCTGTTTTGTGCCGGATATTGGTGATATAAACCTCATCGTTAAATGAGATATCACCGTGATAAAACATCTCTTTTAAAGTAGATTCCAGTTCGTGGATCCCAGTCTCCTCTTTTGCGGAAATATCGATCATTGGCTTAGTTATCAACGTTTCTAATGCCTTTTTGTCAACAACTGTGGATAAGTCGCTCTTATTCAGCAGGATCACTGCTTTCTTATCCCGGATCATTTCGATGATCTCGTGATCATTTTCATCAAGAGGTCTGGATGCGTCGACCACATAGATGATCAGATCGGCTTTTTCCGCATTTTCTTTTGCTTTATCCACACCGATCTTCTCTACGATATCAGAGGTATCGCGGATTCCGGCGGTATCCATGATGTTTAAAGATACGCCCTGAAGCTGGATATTTTCCTCCAGAACATCTCTTGTGGTTCCGGCAATCTCAGTTACGATCGCCTTTTCTTCGCCAACCAGAACGTTCATCAGAGAGGATTTCCCGGCGTTCGGTTTCCCGACGATTACCGTTTTGATGCCTTCTTTGATGATACGTCCGTCATCGGCAGTATCCAGAAGACGCTGGATTTTCTGCTGCAGATCCTTTACGACGCCCAGAAGGCTGTCACCATATCCGTCTACGCTGATATGCTCTGGATCATCCAGTGCGCTTTCGATAAATGCGGTATGGTAAAGGATTACTTCACGGATCTCTTTGATCTTATTGTGGACAGAGCCTTTCAACTGGTTTACAGAGCTTTGTAGTGCATAGTCATTCTTGGAGCTGATGATATCGATCACGGCTTCGGCCTGTGACAGATCCATCCGGCCGTTCAGAAAAGCCCTTTTGGAAAATTCACCGGGTTCAGCAGGCCTTGCACCGTATTTGATCACGGTCTCAAGGATCTTTCTTGTGACAAATACACCGCCGTGACAGTCGATTTCCACAGTATCTTCACCGGTGTAGCTGTGCGGTCCACGCATTAAAAGAACCAGCACTTCATCAATCGTCTGCTCTCCGTCCATGATATAGCCATAGTGAATGGTATGGCTTTTTTGTTCGGACAGAAGCTTCGGGCTTTTGCCTTTGTAAATCTTGTCAATAATAGAAAACGCATCTTCTCCGCTGAGACGCACGATTCCGATTCCGGAATTAGTCATTGCTGTGGAGATTGCTGCGATTGTGTCTGTTTTAAATCCCATTATATTGCTTCCTTCTATATATTTGTAATAAATGCGATGCTACCATTTTACCCCGAATGCAGTCAAAATGGAAGTGCCTATTGTGAAGAATGTGCTTTTACAAAGGCGAATGTATCATAGATAAAATGTGTATCCCCCTGGTGTGAAGCAGCAAAGTGACTGACCTGGGAATAAATAGTAACAGATGAATTGCAGAGATGATGGCAGCAAAAAACCGCAGCCATCAAATGACTGCGGTTTACTGTAAAAAATTCTGTTATAACGGTGCACGTACCATATTTGCCAGACCAATTAACATTAACGGCGGTTCGGTGTTACAACAACACGTCTGTATGGTTCTTCGCCTTCGCTGTGAGTAGAAACTCTGTCATCAGCCTGCAGAGCGGAATGGATGATTCTTCTTTCATAAGGATTCATCGGTTCCAGTGAGATCGGCTTTCTGCTTCGTTTTACTTTGTAAGCGATATTCTTTGCGAGATTTTCAAGAGTCTGTTTTCTTCTCTTGCGGTAGTCTTCTGTGTCGAGTTTGACACGTACATAACCATCCTGTGATTTGTTAGCTACACGGTTGGTGAGGTACTGGAGAGAATCCAGTGTCTGTCCACGCTTACCGATCAGGATTCCCATGTTTTCGCCGTTCATCTCGATTGCAAGAGCACCTTCTTCATCGATGGAGGATACGATATTTACTTCGCCCATTCCCATTGCCTGAAGTACTTCCTGTAAGAATTTCTCACAGATCTTCTGTGTCTCTTCGGTTACAACGGCTACATGAAGCTCTTTCTTCTCTTCCTGAACCGGAGCTGCTGCTGTTACGGCAGAGACTGTTTCTGTTTTGTTTTCTTTTACAAATTCTTTCTTAGGTTCTTTCTTGAAGTCCTTTTTCGAATCTTTTTTGTATTCTTTGTACTCTTTACGTTCTTTGTGTCCGCCAAAATCCTTGCGGTCTTTTTTGAATTCCTTCTTGAATTCTTTTTTGATCTCTTCCGGTTTGATTTCTTCGGCTTTGATCTCTTCTGTTACAGATTTTTTGATACGGGCACGGATAACTGCCTGACGGCTTCCGATTCCGAGGAAACCTGCGCTTCCTTTTTCGATAACATCATATTCCATCTGGTCGCTTGCTACACCGAGCTGGATAGAAGCTTCTGTGATGGCATCATCTAAAGTTTTTGCTGATACTGTAATCTCATTCATTTGACTTGTCCCCCTATTTCTGGCCTTCGTTAAAGCGCTTTACAAGGTTTGCTTTGTCTGCAAGGCTTCCTGCCTTTGCATTTTCATTTTTCTTTTTCGCTTCTTCAAGCTTTTCTTCAAGTTCTTTTGTCTGAGCAGCTGATCTTACAGGCTCGTGAATATTCTTTACGTTCTTGTGAGCCATTTTATTTACATTGCTTGCATCAACTTCTTTTTTGTTTTTACGCTTTTCAGCAGCTTTTTCCATGTTCTCCTTGATCAGTTCGTCCATTGGAATCTTGTTCAGATGTTTGTTGATGAAATACTGCTGTACCATACGGACAACGGCACTGACAACCCAGTAGATTCCAAGACCTGTAGGTAATGTGAAGCACATAAATACAGATACAAGCGGAAGCGTTACGTTCATGGACTTCATAGTAGCAGCCATCTGGTCTGCCTGCGGATTGTTGGTTGTAGCTGTTGTCTGCTGAGAAAGTTTAACACTTAAGTACTGTGACAGACCGGAAAGGATCGGGATCAGGACTGCCATGATCACAATTCCCCATGTTCCGGCTTTGACACCGGTACTGATGAGGTTCATAGGTGTCTCTGCGATATTAAGTCCAAGGAAGTTGTTCATGGACTTTAATGTATTAACAGTGCTGTCGATGGTAGTCTGCAGATCCGGAAGCTTCTTGCCAAGGGTATCCCATGTTGAAGTCTGGAATTTGTAGAGTACGTCGATCAGTACATTCTTATCAGAGTAGTCATATTTGGAGGCAGACATCAGGATCGGTTTCGCTTCTCCGATCTTTTCCATAACTTTCTGCCATCCGTCCTGAGCCATGATTGAGGTAACAAGAGGTGTGTAGACGTCTTTTACCTGTGTTACATAAGCCGGGATATTACGGATTACATAGTACATCGCCCACAGGATTGGGAACTGGATGAACATACTTAAGCATCCGCCGGTTGGTGATACTCCGTATTTTTCATATACTAACTGTGTTTCTTCCTGCATCTTCTGCATGGAAGCCTGATCATTTTTTCCTTTGTACTTCTGCTGAACCTTCTGAAGCTCAGGGTTCATTGCAGCGGACATTTTGGAAAATTTCTGCTGTTTGATTGTAAGCGGCATGAGTAAAGTATAGATGACGATTGTCAAAAGGATAATACAAATACCCAGGTTGTGAATGCCGACTAAATCCATTACCCGGTAAATACCGTTCATGATCTTACCGAGTACCCAGGCAGCCTGTCCGATGATCGGTGTGCTGACCTGTGTCATTAAAATACCTGTCATAACCTTTCCTCCATTAACATTTCCGCCCCGGTGTTTGGACGGCTCGTAGGTTAGTTAAGGCACCGGATCATATCCACCTTTTGCGAATGGATTACATCTTAAGATCCTCCATACGGTCAGAAGGCCTCCTTTAAATGCCCCATATTTTTCAATTGCCTCCAGCGCATATTCTGAGCAGGTGGGAATGTAAATGCAATGGGTATATACCTTCATAGGTGATAAATACTTTCTGTAAAAACGAATCAAATATAGTAATATCTTTTTCATAATTTCAGTGCCTCGTTGTGTATATCCGTCTTCTCGATATACTGAACTGACTAAACGCAGTCCGAATAAATGTGATGAAGTTTGCCCAGATGGATGAGAGCGCTTTCGATCTCATGGTATGACCGGTCTTTGGCGGTCGTCCTTGCGATGATCACGATATCATATCCACATTGGAACTGTTCTTCGTGTAACCTGTAACTCTCACGGATCAGCCGTGTTAAATGATGTCTTATGATGCTGTTCCCAACTTTTTTGCTGACGGAAATTCCGACGCGGTTGCGTCCGAGATCATTCGCCAGGAGATACATTACAAGGTACTTGTTGCCATAAGGTTTTCCCTTTCTGTATACAGACTGGAAATCCCTGTTTTTCTTCAATGATTCGGAAAATTTCATGCTTTATTCTCCCGATTTACATAAATTTGCATAGAAGAAAAGGCCACATATATGTGACCTATGCTGATAATACTTTTCTTCCTTTTGCTCTTCTTGCTGCAAGAACTTTTCTTCCACCTGCTGTGGCCATTCTTGCTCTGAATCCATGAACTTTCGCTCTGGAACGTTTCTTTGGCTGGAATGTCATCTTCATTGATATCCACCTCCTATCGATTCCTTCTTATATGAATAGAAGCTTATTTACGTTTTTAAGACATCGTACTTCATTATAATCAAAAAAGCTGTCTCCGTCAAGCAGTTTTAATAAAGTTTCGATCCTTATTTTAAGGAAATTATGAATAAGTTTACGGTTTTTGATTGATTCTGAAATCATTTTAAGGTAGAATATAAGAGTATGATTATGCTTATTTTGAAGATGAATGGGGCAGGAACATGGACGTCATAAAAGAAAAATGGGAAGAGATCATTCAAAAGCTGAAAGTAGAATATTTTCTATCGAACATTTCTTTTGAAACGTGGATACGCCCGCTGGAGGTATATGAGATCAGAGGCAACACCCTGTATCTTACCGTTAATTTTAAGGCGAGCATCGAACACATTCAGAATAAATATCTTCTTCCGCTTAAAGTATGTATCGCGGAAGTTACCGGGACAGAGTATCAGATCAAGTTTATTCCGAGAGATCTGCCGCGCGAGCAGCAGCGCAGATATCTGGAGGAGACTGTGCCCGTAAAAGAGAAGACACATAAGCATAAAGCGGTAAGCCCGATAGCTGAAAAAGCGAATCTGAATCCGAAGTATACGTTTGATACCTTTGTGGTAGGAGGGAATAATAATTTTGCACATGCCGCATCACTGGCAGTTGCCGAATCTCCCGGTGAGGTTTACAATCCTCTGTTTTTATATGGCGGGGTAGGACTTGGCAAGACTCATCTGATGCATTCGATCGCACACTACATACTGGACCGGGAACCATCGAAGAAAGTCCTGTATGTGACAAGTGAGACATTTACCAATGACCTGATCACGGCGATCCGCAACGGAAAGACCGGCAACGATCTGGCGATGAATGCATTCCGCGATAAGTACCGCAACAACGACGTACTTCTGATCGATGACGTACAGTTTATTATCGGCAAAGAAAGTACACAGGAAGAATTTTTCCATACGTTCAATCATCTGCACAACTCCGGAAAGCAGATCGTCATTTCCAGTGATAAACCACCGAAGGATATGACGACACTGGAGGCGCGTCTGCGGACAAGGTTTGAATGGGGACTGATCGCAGATATTTCGGTGCCGGATTACGAGACACGTATGGCGATTCTTTATAAGAAAATAGAACTGGACCAACTGGAAAGATATCAGATTCCGGATGAGGTGATCCAGTATATCGCGATGAACATCAAGACCAATATCCGGGAGCTGGAAGGCTCACTTAACAAGCTGATCGCATTATACCGGATCGGTGGAAGAAAGAACTTTGATGTTTCTCTGGCGGCAGAGGCACTGAAGGATATGATCGCACCGGACGAGAGCCGCAAGGTGACGCCGGAGCTGGTTCTGGATGTTGTCTCTGATCATTTCAACGTTTCTGTTTCCGAACTGAAAGGCAGCCGGAGGAATGCGAGAACGGCAGGAGCCAGACAGATCGTGATGTATCTGTGCAGACAGATGACGGATGCATCTCTTCAGAGGATCGGCGATCTGCTCGGAGGGCGTGACCATTCCACTGTGAACCATGGTGTGGACAAGATTGCCCGGGATGTGGAAAAAGATGAAGCCTTAAGAAACACGATCGAGATCATTCAGAAAAAGATCAGCCCGCTGTAGAAAAGTTTTCCATGATCTGCCAGGGAAGAAAAAGGACTGTCCACGGACTTGTCAAAGCCTTAAATCCTTTCATATTAAGGCCTTAAAGTACTTGTCCGCAATTCAACAGATACTACTAAGATAACTACGGATTTGTTTTATATAAATATATATTTTGCGCGTCGAAAGGAGTTTTACACATTATGAAAATCAGATGTCTTAAATCAGATCTTGTGAAAGGGGTCAGCATTGTATCAAAGGCTGTTCCGACAAAGACAACCATGCCGATCCTGGAATGCATTCTGATAGATGCAACTACAGATATTATCAAACTTACAGCAAACGATATGGAGCTTGGGATCGAGACTGTGATCAGAGGTCAGATCGACGAGAAGGGAATGATCGCACTGGATGCGAGGATTTTCTCTGACATCGTAAGAAAGCTTCCTGATAATGAAATCGTGATCGAAAGTGAAGCAAACCTTCAGACGCTCATTACCTGTGAAAAAGCGAAATTCAACATCTCCGGCAAATCCGGCGAAGATTTTTCTTATCTGCCATATATTGAGAGAGAGAATCCGGTTGTCATTTCCCAGTTCACACTGAAGGAAGTGATCCGCCAGACCATTTTCTCAATTGCAGATAATGACAGCAACAAGTTGATGACAGGAGAGCTTTTCGATATGAACGGAGATCTTCTGAAAGTGGTATCCCTTGACGGACACCGTATTTCCATCCGCAAGATCGAGCTGAAGGAATCTTATGAACCGAAGAAGATCGTGGTTCCGGGAAAGACTCTGATCGAAGTCAGCAAGATCCTGTCAGGCGAAGCGGACAGCGAAGTGAGACTGTATTTCACAGCCAACCACATTGTATTTGAATTTGATGATACAGTTGTGGTATCCAGACTGATCGAAGGTGAATATTTCCGTATCGAGCAGATGCTGTCCAATGATTATGAGACAAAGGTAAGAATCAATAAAAGAGAACTTCTGAACTGTATTGACCGTGCGACACTTCTTGTAAAAGAAGGCGATAAAAAACCGATCATCATCAATATCCAGGATGAAATGATGGAACTTAAGATCAAGTCACAGATGGGTACGATGGATGAAGAGATTCTGATCACCAAAGAAGGAAAAGACCTTCTGATCGGCTTCAATCCGAAGTTCCTGATCGACGCACTTCGTGTCATCGATGATGAAGAAGTAGATCTTTACTTTATGAACGCAAAAGCTCCTTGCTTTATCAAGGATGAAGGAGAAAGCTATGTATACCTGATCCTTCCGGTAAACTTCAGCGGAGCAGTATAGGAATTTAGAGAGGACAAAAATTATGGAGACAATCAAACTCAGAGACGAATTTATCAAGCTTGGCCAGGCACTGAAGGCGGCAGGTCTTGTAGGATCCGGTGTGGAAGCAAAGGAAGTCATTACCGAAGGTCTGGTAAAAGTGAACGGAGAAGTAGATACCAGACGTGGTAAAAAATTATACGACGGTGACGTTGTCACATTTAACGGAGAAGAGATCAAGATTGAAAAATAGGCTGGCGCAGGTATGATTATCAAATCATTAAAGTTAAAAGATTACAGAAATTATGAAATATTGAATATTGAATTTGATCATGCCACGAATATTTTTTACGGTGATAATGCGCAGGGCAAGACGAATATCCTGGAAGGGGTGTATCTGTCAGGAACCACAAAGTCTCACAGGGGGACGAAGGACCGGGATCTGATCCGGTTCGGGCAGGATGAAGCTCATATCGAGACGGTTATCGAGAAAAATGGTGTTCCATGGCAGATTGACATGCACCTGAAGAAGAACAGTCCGAAGGGAATCGCGATCAACAAGGTTCCGATCCGGAGGGCGAGTGAGCTTTTTGGACTGACGAATTTTGTGTTTTTCTCGCCGGAGGATCTGAACATTATTAAAAATGGTCCGGCGGAGAGGAGAAGGTTCATGGACCTGGAGCTTTCACAGCTCGACAAGGTGTATTTAAGTGACCTGGCAAATTATAACCGTACACTTAATCAGCGGAACCGTCTGCTGAAGGATACCTATTACAGAGATGACATACTGGATACGCTGGATGTGTGGGATATGCAGCTGGTTCAGTATGGAGAAAAGATTATTCAGAGAAGGATCCGGTTTATTGAGGAGGTCAATGCGATAATCGGAGACATTCACCATAAACTGACGGGAGGCAGGGAAAGGATCAGCCTTTCGTATGAGCCTGGATGCGGAGCACTTTCGCTTGAGGCGGCGCTTGAGAAGAACAGGGAGCGCGATATCAGGATGAAGAGTACCTCGGTGGGACCTCACCGGGACGACATCTGTTTTATGGCAGGAGGGATCGACATCCGCAGATTTGGATCGCAGGGGCAGCAGAGGACAGCGGCACTTTCGCTGAAACTGTCTGAGATCGAGCTGGTACGGCAGATCATAAAGGATACGCCGGTGCTGCTGCTTGACGATGTATTGTCTGAACTTGACAAACACAGGCAAAACTATTTACTGGACAGTATTCATGATATACAGACTCTGATCACCTGTACGGGACTTGACGAGTTTGTCAATCATCGATTTTCAATAAATAAAGTATTTCATGTTCAGAACGGACATGTATCAAAAGAGAATTAGGAGGATCAATATGAGTGCAGAATATGGAGCAGACCAAATCCAGATACTGGAAGGGCTGGAAGCAGTAAGAAAGAGACCTGGTATGTATATCGGCAGTACATCTTCAAGAGGACTTCACCATCTTGTCTATGAGATTGTTGACAACTCGGTGGATGAAGCGCTTGCAGGATACTGTGATCATATCCAGGTGTTCATCAATCCGGATAATTCAATTACGGTTATAGATAACGGACGTGGTATTCCGGTGGGGATCAATCACAAAGCAGGACTCCCTGCGGTAGAGGTTGTATTTACCGTGCTTCATGCCGGCGGTAAATTCGGCGGTGGAGGATACAAGGTATCCGGTGGACTTCACGGAGTAGGAGCTTCCGTTGTAAACGCACTTTCTGACTGGCTTGAAGTTGAGATCTGCCACGAAGGAAAGGTATACAGACAGAGATATGAAAAAGGACATGTTGTTTACAAGCTGAAGGTTGTAGACGAATGTGATCCGGAAAAGACAGGAACCAAGGTAACCTTCCTTCCGGACGAAACCATTTTTGAAGATACAGTATTTGATTATGATGTGTTAAAACAGAGATTCCGTGAGATGGCGTTCCTTACCAAGGGACTTCGCATCAGCCTGACTGATCTTCGGGATGAAGAACCGAAGGAAAGAGTTTTCCACTATGAAGGCGGTATCAAGGAGTTTGTCCAGTACTTAAATCGCAGCAAGACTCCGCTTTACGAGCAGATCATCTACTGTGAAGGAACAAAAGATAACGTAGAAGTTGAAGTTGCTATGCAGCACAACGATTCTTATACAGATAACACCTATGGTTTTGTAAATAATATCACAACACCGGAAGGCGGAACCCATGTAGTCGGCTTTAGAAATGCCATTACAAAAACATTTAACGACTACGCAAGAAAGAACAAATTATTAAAGGACAGCGAGCCGAATCTTTCCGGAGAGGATATCAGAGAAGGTCTGACTGCGATCATCAGTGTCAAGATCGAGGATCCTCAGTTTGAAGGACAGACCAAGCAGAAGCTGGGAAACAGTGAAGCGAGAGGCGCGGTTGACAGTATCGTCAGCAGCCAGCTTCAGATCTTTCTGGAACAGAATCCTGCTATTGGAAAATCTATTGTTGAGAAGTCTGTCATGGCACAGAGAGCAAGAGAGGCAGCCAGAAAGGCGAGAGATCTTACCAGAAGAAAATCCGCGTTGGAAGGCATGTCACTTCCTGGAAAGCTTGCAGACTGTTCTGACAAGGATCCGTCCAAGTGCGAGATCTACATCGTAGAGGGAGACTCTGCGGGAGGTTCTGCGAAGACAGCCCGTGACAGAGCAACCCAGGCGATCCTGCCGCTTCGTGGAAAGATCCTGAATGTTGAGAAGGCAAGACTGGATAAGATCTATGGCAATGCCGAGATCAAGGCGATGATTACGGCGTTTGGTACCGGAATCCATGACGACTTCGATATTTCCAAACTGAGATATCACAAGATCATCATCATGACCGATGCCGATGTCGATGGAGCACACATCAGTACCCTGCTTCTGACTTTCCTCTATCGTTTCATGCCAGAACTGATCAAGCAGGGTTATGTATATCTGGCACAGCCACCGCTTTATAAGCTGGAGAAGAATAAAAAAGTCTGGTATGCATACAGCGATGAAGAGCTGGCGAAGATCATCAGCGAAGTCGGACGTGATCAGAACAATAAGATTCAGCGATACAAAGGTCTGGGTGAGATGGACGCAGAGCAGTTATGGGATACCACAATGGACCCGCAGCATCGAATCTTGAGAAGAGTGACAATGGACGATGAGACATCTTCCGAACTGGATCTTACCTTTACAACCCTGATGGGAGATAAAGTAGAACCAAGACGAGAATTTATCGAAGAGAATGCAAAATTTGTTAAGAACTTAGATATATAGGAGAAAACCAATGGAAGATAATATTTTTGATAAAGTTCATGAAGTGGATATGAAAAAAACCATGGAAGAGTTCTATATCGATTATGCCATGAGTGTTATTGCTTCTCGTGCGCTTCCGGATGTAAGAGACGGTCTGAAACCTGTTCAGAGACGTATTCTTTATTCGATGATCGAGCTGAACAACGGTCCTGACAAACCGCACCGTAAATGTGCGCGTATCGTCGGTGATACCATGGGTAAATATCACCCGCATGGTGACAGTTCTATTTACGGAGCCCTCGTTAATATGGCACAGGACTGGTCTACCCGCTACATTCTTGTAGACGGTCACGGCAACTTTGGTTCTGTGGACGGTGACGGTGCTGCCGCAATGCGATATACCGAAGCAAGACTTAGTAAGATCTCGATGGAAATGACAGCGGATATCAACAAAGACACCGTTGATTTTGCACCGAACTTTGATGAGACAGAAAAAGAACCGACCGTACTTCCGGCAAGATTCCCGAACCTTCTGGTAAATGGAACATCCGGCATCGCGGTAGGTATGGCAACCAATATTCCGCCGCACAACTTGAGAGAAGTCATTGGTGCGGTTGTGAAAATCATTGATGACCAGATCGAAGATAAAGATGAGACTACGATCGAAGAGATCATGGAGATCATCAAAGGACCTGACTTTCCGACGGGAGCAACCATCCTTGGAACAAGAGGGATCGAGGAGGCTTACCGTACAGGACGCGGAAAGATCCGTGTACGTGCGGTATCCAATATCGAGCCAATGGCAAACGGAAAGCACAGAATCGTTGTAACCGAGCTTCCGTACATGGTCAATAAAGCCCGTCTGATCGAGAAGATCGCGGAGCTTGTAAGAGATAAGAAGATCGATGGAATCACAGACCTGAGCGACCAGTCAAGCCGTGAAGGTATGCGTGTTTGCATCGAACTGAGAAGAGATGTGAACCCGAATGTCGTTCTGAACCAGCTTTACAAGCATACACAGCTTCAGGATACATTTGGTGTGATCATGCTTGCATTGGTCAATAATGAGCCGAAGGTTATGAGCCTTCTGGAAATCCTGAACCATTATCTGAAACATCAGGAAGACGTTGTGACCAGACGTACCAAATACGAACTGAATAAGGCGGAAGAACGTGCACACATCTTGGAAGGTCTGCTGATCGCACTGGATAACATTGATGAAGTCATTAAGATCATCCGTGGATCCAAGACGGTGCAGATCGCAAAGACAGAGTTGATGAGCCGCTTTAACTTAAGTGATGCGCAGTCCCAGGCAATCGTAGATATGCGTCTGAGAGCTCTGACCGGTCTGGAAAGAGAGAAGCTGGAAGCAGAGTATGCAGAGCTTGAGAAGAAGATTGCAGAATATAAGGCAATCCTTGCAGACAGAAAGCTTCTGCTTGGTGTCATCAAGAAAGAAATCCTTGTGATTTCTGAAAAATACGGAGATGACAGAAGAACAGCCATCGGATTTGATGAATACGACATTTCCACAGAGGATCTGATTCCGAGAGAAGATGTGGTGATCACCATGACAAAGATGGGATACATTAAGAGAATGAGCAACGATACCTTCAAGAGCCAGAACCGTGGCGGTAAGGGTATCAAGGGTATGCAGACTCTGGATGAAGACTATGTAGAAGAGCTGTTCATGACCAATACACACCAGTACATTATGTTCTTTACCAATACCGGACGCTGTTATCGCCTGAAAGGATATGAGATTCCGGAAGCAGGAAGAACTTCCCGTGGTACAGCGATCATCAACATCCTTCAGCTTCAGCCGGATGAGAAGATCACTGCCATGATTCCGATCAAGGAATTCAAAGAAGGAGATTATCTGTTCATGGCAACCAAGAAAGGTCTTGTGAAGAAGACCCCGATCCTGGATTACGCAAATGTAAGAAAGACAGGACTTGCCGCAATTACACTCCGCGAGGATGATGAACTGATCGAGGTTAAGATCACAGACAACGAAAGAGATGTTGTTCTTGTAACCCAGTATGGACAGTGCATCCGTTTCCATGAATCTGACGTACGTTCAACCGGAAGAACCTCTATGGGTGTTCGTGGTATGAATTTAAGTGACCGGGACGAAGTGGTTGCAATGCAGCTTGATGTGCAGGGTGAAGAGCTTCTGATCGTATCTGAAAAGGGTATGGGCAAGAGAACCCGTATGGAAGAATTCACAGCTCAGAACCGTGGCGGAAAAGGTGTGAAGTGTTATAAGATCACAGAGAAGACCGGTAATGTAGTCGGCGCGAAGGCAGTCAATTCAGATGATGAGATCATGATCATCAATACAGACGGTATCGTGATCCGTATGGAATGTGCAGGCATCTCCGTACTTGGAAGAATCACATCTGGTGTCAAGCTGATCAATCTGAAGGAACATGAAGAAGTTGCAAGTATTGCAAAGGTGCGTAAGGCTTCTCGTGAACTGGAGGAGAATGCAGAAGAGACAGCGGAAGAAGCAAATGCAGAAGAAACTGCTGAGACGGCTGTAGAAGAGCAGACAGAAGAATAAAAATCTGAGCGAAAGTAGAAATACAGAAGCAGGATAAATCATAAAGAGACTGGACAGAGGATATGCAAATGCCTTGTCTGGTCTCTTGCTTTGTTTTGTGAGGCTGCATGGAAAGAAAATGTTATGGTATGTCTTACATTTGCTCTGGTAAAAGCCAAATTTTTAATATGGAAAACAAAGAAGCCCGGAAACGCTGCGACAAACAGGCATTTCCGGGCTTCGTAGAGGGGCTGGATTATTATTTTGCCAGACTTTAAATATTCTGGCAGGCGCGTGCATCTTACTGTGCAACAGCTCCAAGTCTCTTGCGGATTTCAGGACCGATGATCATAGCGATCACCATCTTGATCAGGTCCGCCGGGATAAATGGAATGACACATACTGCAAGAGCAGCGGATACAGTGTAACCTGCCTGAACACAGAACCATGCAGTTCCGAATGCATAGCAGATGGCAGTTCCGATGATCATTCCAAGAATCTGGATCCATCTCTGGCTGAATTTGTCAATTACGATACCGGCAATGATTGCCATTGGGATGAAACCAATGATGTATCCGCCGGTTGGTCCGGCAAGTTTTCCCAGTCCTCCGGTAAATCCGGAAAATACAGGAAGTCCGACGAGCCCGAGGAGAAGGTAAATGATATAGCTGACCGTTCCTTTCTTCCAGTCCAGAAGATAAAGCGCCAGATAAATTGCAAAGTTGGTAAGTGAAATCGGCACCGGTCCGATCGGGATGGAAAGCGGTGCAAGAATGCAGGTGACAGCGGTCATAAGAGCTGTTACCGCCATTGCATAAGTATTGGTTGTACGAAGTGTCTGTGTGTTTCCCTGAGTCATGTTATGTACTCTCCTTTTAGAATGTTAATAATGTAATTGGATTGTTTCATTGCTATACAATTCCGGCAATCCTTGAACACCTCGAACGCCCATAAAATAAAGTATTCACATTATTTTAATTCATCCTTGGTGTTCAGCGTGTCAATAAATTAAGCAGATTCGATCTCGTAAGTAAAACCAGCATCCGTAATCGCCTGGATCGTATCTTTGATTCCCTGACCGTCCGCAGTAAGATAACCGGAAGCAAAAATGGAATCTACAACGCTGAGAAGTTTCTTCTCTTCGCCTTTGAAATAAACCTCGCGTCCGGCAGCGCAGCGGATATCGGACTGCGGAACCAGAAGTCTTGCAAGGCAGAGAACCTTCAGGCAATACTCAGTTGTAAGTCCGGAGATATCAGCGTCACCGAGAGGAGTTCCCGGAATCGGCAGCAGGAAGTTGATCGGCAGGGCTTCCGGCTGAATCTCACGAAGTTCCAGAAGCATATCTACAACATCTTCTTTACTTTCACCCATTCCGATGATTCCGCCACTGCAGATCTCGAATCCAAGTCTCTGAAGCATCTTGATATTCTGAACGCGCTGTTCAAATGTATGGGTAGAGCAGATGTGGCTGTAATAAGCCCGGCTGCTGTTCAGATTGTGGTTGATCCGGTCAAGCCCGGCCTCTTTCAGCATCAGAGCCTGCTTTTCAGTAAGAAAGCCGATGGAGCAGCAGAGGTGAGTTCCCTCTTCTTTCATCTTGCGGATCTTAGAAGCAAGTTCTTCAATCTCTTCATCGGTAAATTTCATACCGCTGAGTCCGATACAGTGTCTGGACAGATGATGTTCATTTACAAAATCATTGTCTTTATATAATTTTTCATCGGCTACCCATTTATATTTATCGATATCGGCCTTTGAACGACAGGATTGTGCACAGTAAGCGCAGTCCTGGGAGCAGTTGCCGCTGCGGGCATTGGTAAGAATATGAATACTTACATGATTGCCCTTGTATTTTCTGCGCAGTTTTTCAGCTTGTGCAATGAGCTGGTCGAGTTCTTCGTCCGGTGTATTCAGGATTGCAATCGCATCTTCTCGTGAAAGCACCGGATCTGTAGTTGTTTCAATTTCAGAAATCATAAGTAAACCTTCCTTGGTAAAAAATATCAAATACATTTCACACTTTACCATGCAAAAGAAAGAATGTCAACTTAAAATTTTATAAGGTTAACAATAGAGGCGATACAGGTTTATTTGAAGATGATTACATTGCAGATGAAAAAAAACCATAGTATAATAAAAACAGATTAAGACAAATGCAGGAGGAAAAACCAATGCGTACAGTGAACGTGGAAGAGATTTCAAAGAATATCAAAGAAATGTGCATTGAAGCGAACCATTTTCTCTCAAAGGATATGGATATTGCGATGAAAAATGCAGTTTCAACAGAGAAGTCTCCACTTGGGAAAAAGATTTTAAGCCAGCTTCAGGACAACCTGAAGATCGCAGGAGAAGATATGATCCCGATCTGCCAGGATACAGGTATGGCAGTTGTATTTCTTGAGATCGGACAGGATGTGCATTTTGAAGGTGGAGACCTTGAAGATGCGGTCAATGAAGGAATCCGTCGCGGATATGTCGATGGATATCTGAGAAAATCCGTTGTCAAAGATCCGATTCTCAGAGAGAATACAAAAGATAATACACCGGGAATCATTCATTATAAAATCGTTCCGGGCGATCAGGTGAAGATCAAGGTTGCACCGAAAGGTTTTGGAAGTGAGAATATGAGCCGTGTGTTTATGCTGAAACCGGCAGATGGAATCGAAGGAGTAAAAGAAGCAGTTCTTACGGCAGTGAAAGATGCCGGACCGAATGCCTGTCCTCCGATGGTTGTCGGCGTGGGAATCGGCGGCACATTTGAAAAATGTGCACTGATGGCAAAAGAAGCACTTACAAGAGAGGTAGGAAGCCATTCAGACATTCCATATGTAAAAGAACTGGAAGAAGAATTACTGGAGCGGATCAACAAGATTGGAATCGGACCGGGCGGACTTGGGGGAAGTACAACCGCACTGGCTGTCAATGTCAACACTTATCCGACTCATATTGCCGGACTTCCGGTAGCGGTAAATATTTGCTGTCATGTTAACCGCCATGTGATCCGTACTATTTAACTTACCGGGGAATCCCGAAAAGACTTTCTGTGCCGAAGATATGTACTCGCGTGAAGATGAAGCATGTTACAAAGGGTTTCTGCCGGTGAGAGGATGTGTAATATTTAAAGAAAAATGAAAAGAGGACAATTATGAATACAAATGTAGATGTAGACGCAATGCGAAAAGATGCGGTTGAGATTTTCCAGAAAGGGTTCGCCTGTTCAGAGTCGGTGATCTATGCAATCAAGAAAGGTTTTGATCTTGAGATGTCAGACGATGCGATTGCCATGTCATCCGGATTTCCGTGGGGGCTTGGAGATGGCGGCTGTATTTGCGGCGCACTTGCTGGCGGAACGATGTGTATTGGCTATTTCTTTGGAAGAAGAACGCCGGGAGATGATGCATTTTTGAAATGCCAGAGACTGACAAAAGAGCTTCACGATGCATTTAAAGAATACTGCGGAGCTACATGTTGTCGTGTGCTTACAAGAGGAAAAGAAAAGAATTCTCCGGAGAGAAAAGCACAGTGCATCAGTTTTGTGGAATTTACAGTGGGAAAATTAGCTGAAATTATTTTAAGAGAATTATAAGACTCCTGTTGGCAGTTAAAAACGCCGCAGCAGAATACAGAAAAAGAATCAGGAAGGAAAAGGATATGGAAAGACATATTACAGTTCCTGTAGTAAAGGAAGAAATACAGGATTTAAGAGCAGGAGACTATGTATATCTTACGGGAGTTATTTATACCGCCCGTGATGCTGCTCATAAAAGAATGGATGAAGCACTTTCGGAAGGAAAGGAGCTTCCACTTGATATTAAGAATCAGATGATTTATTATATGGGACCATCTCCGGCGAGGGAAGGAAGACCGATCGGCTCAGCAGGACCGACAACAGCAAGCAGAATGGACAAATATGCACCACGCCTTCTGGATCTGGGACTTGGCGGAATGATAGGAAAAGGGAAAAGAAGCCAGGCTGTCCGGGATGCGATCGTGAGAAATAAAGCAGTTTATTTTGCAGCAGTCGGAGGAGCAGGAGCGCTCCTTTCAAAATGTATCAAAAAAGCAGATGTGATCGCATATGATGATCTCGGCACAGAAGCGATCCGCCGCCTGGAGATCGAAGACCTTCCGGCAATTGTTGTGATCGACTCCGAGGGCAATAATTTATACGAGACAGCCGTAAAAGAGTATGCGGAGGAATAGAGAATGAATTGTGTGAAAAGAATTGCACTTATGGTAATTCGGAATATTCTGCTTGTTCCGTTTATGTGGTGCAAGCTGTGTTACTATGCCGCACATGTAGACAAGTATCCGGAGATCACCCGGTATAAGCTTCTGAAATATATTGTCAAAAGAGCCAATAAAGGCGGAAATGTAACAATCGAAGCATATGGAAAAGAAAATATCCCCAAAGAGGGAGGGTTTATGTTTTTTCCGAATCATCAAGGGCTTTATGATGTACTCGCAATTGTTGATGCCTGCCCGCGCCCGTTTTCAGTGGTGGCAAAAAAAGAAGTGGCAAATGTTCCGCTTCTCAAGCAGACATTTAAATGTATGAAGGCCTACATGATCGACCGCGAAGATATCCGCCAGTCTATGCAGGTGATCATGGATGTTACAGAAGAAGTAAAGAAAGGAAGAAACTATCTGATCTTTGCAGAAGGAACCCGCTCAAAGATGGGAAACAAGCTTCTTGAGTTTAAAGGTGGAAGCTTCAAGGCGGCAACAAAAGCGAAATGCCCGATCATACCGATTGCGTTGATAGATTCTTTTAAACCGTTCGATACAAATAGTATCGCACCGGTAACGGTACAGGTACATTTTCTGGAACCGATTTATTATGAAGAATATCAGAATATGAAGACGACAGAGATCGCAAAAGAAGTAAAAAGAAGAATAGAAGAAACCATATCTGAATATGAACCAAAGGAAGCATAAAATATAGATAAGGTAAAAAGGGACAGACTCTTTGCTAGATATAGTGAAAAAGAGCCTGTTTCTTCTATATATAGATAAATAGAAAACAAACTCAAAAAAAGAAAAAAATAATCGAAAAAACCGTTGACAGAAAGAGGGTTCTTAGGTATAATTATCAATGCGCTGTGAAGTTACATTAAAAGTATGTAAACGCACAGTTAAATACAGACCTTGGATCGGGCTGAGGAGAAATACTCAAGAGGCCGAAGAGGCGCCCCTGCTAAGGGTGTAGGTCGGGCAACCGGCGCGAGGGTTCGAATCCCTCTTTCTCCGTTTTTTGTTTGGAAATAACTTCTGAAAAAAATTCAAAAAAGTTGTTGACAGACAAGAAGATATATGATAATATATCAGAGTTGCTGCTTGAGAGATTTCAAAAAAGCATCAAAAAATAATTTAAAAAAGTTGTTGACAAACATGAGACACTTTGATATAATATAAAAGCTGTCGCATGAAACGGCAACAACAAAAAAGAACATTGATAACTGAACAATAGACAACAAACCCTGAAAATTCTTTAAAGAGATTTTTCAAGAACGGACATCGAAAGATGTCAAACCAGAACAGTAAACAGGAACGAAATTGCTAGCAGTGATTTTGAACTGGATACAAACACTTTTAACGAGAGTTTGATCCTGGCTCAGGATGAACGCTGGCGGCGTGCTTAACACATGC
>NZ_JAAIMM010000098.1 GCF_013300725.1 Allocoprococcus comes | reverse complement strand
AATGTGTCAGGGAATATATACAGTCGGAACCTTCTGTGGAAGATGCATTAGAAAAGGCAATTGATACCTGTATTCACCAGGATGTGCTGGCAGATTTTCTCAAGAAACATCGAGCGGAGGTGACGAATATGATCCTGACGACATATGATAAAGACTTATATGAGAAGACTTTGAAGGAAGATGCAAGAGAAGAAGGGCTTATGACAGGACGCGTTCAAGGCAGAGAGGAAGGACGCGCTGAAACCAGAGCAGAATTAAACCAATTAACCATATGTCTTCTAAATGCCAAACGCTACAACGATCTGGAACATGCCGCAAAAGACATCGAATACCAAAAGAAACTATTAAAAGAATTTGGCATTGAATTGAATGGAACTAAGTAAATTATCTGCGCTATACCAAACGGAGGTGTTGCACATGATCTTAACGACATACGATAAAGACTTGTATGAAAAGACTTTGAAAGAGGACGCAAGAGAGGAAGGTAGAGCTGAAATAATAGCAGAATTAAACCAATTAACCAAATATCTCCTAAAAGCCAAACGCTACAACGATCTGGAACGTGCCGCAAAAGACATCGAGTACCAAAACAAACTATTAAAAGAATTCGGCATTGAATAATCCTAAAACATAAATCCCATGTCCGATCACAGATTAAGATGCAATTCATCTTTTCCTGTCATCCGGCATGGGATTTTTCTTTTTAATTCTATAGAAAATTTTATTCTTTCTACTACAATATATTTATGGTTAATATCCCTTACAGCCAGTAAGGATTTATCCA
>NZ_JAAIMM010000097.1 GCF_013300725.1 Allocoprococcus comes | reverse complement strand
CTTCCTCGTGCTCACTGTATGAAATGTCACGTCAGTTATTATTGGATATTCAGTTTTCATAGTGCATTTTAGGGAGTCCTTAAAGCTCCTCTAATTACTAAAGTCAAATGACTTCGACAGATGCAAAAAATTTTCCAAAAATTTTTTAAAAAAATTCTTTCATATACATTTCACGCATTTTATTAAGGATCGTTTTCAGCTTGTAAGCTAATACCTGTCTGGAAATCCCCATAATCTCAGCCATCTGTGTCTGTGTCTTATTTTCAAAGAAAATGCCGTAAATAATCATGCGTTCCTCGGTATTCAGCTGATTGATCACTTTATGAATATCCTGCTGTTCCATTTTCGTCAGTACACTGTACTCCACGTCGCAATTCAGATCTGGGAAATCCTCAATCATGAATCCTTCCCCATCGATGGACTGTCCACTATAAGGCACCTCCCGCAGCATCTTATCCACGACTTCCCCCAGCTCGTTCTTAATCTCAACTTTTTTTGCCTTGCTGCTTCTGTAAAAATTATTCATCGCATACGCAACTTTTTTTGTAATCTCGATCATTTCTCCATCAATATTTGCGTAATACTTTCCTTCGTAAAAATATGGGTGTTCAATATACATATCCGTTCCTCCTGAATTTGAAATCTTGTTGCTCGTTTCAAATCCAGAAGGCGGACCTCTGTTTAGGATCATGCCTGCTCCGCCTTTATCCTGCCGGGATACGCCCGCAGTTATTGGCTGAGAAATTCAGGCACGAAAAAAAGGGGGCTGTGAAATAAGTCCCTAAAAGAAATAGGACCATTCGTTCATGCGAAAGGT
>NZ_JAAIMM010000096.1 GCF_013300725.1 Allocoprococcus comes | reverse complement strand
CATCAGCTTTCAGAGGCAAATCTTTTCGTCAGTGCCATTAACCCAAAACTTATCAAAGACTTTGATAATGATTCCCTTCGTAAAGTGAAATCTGATAAAGCGGATGCTGTTAAGATTGCCCGATATGCTCTTGACAAATGGCAAAATCTTAAACAGTATAATGTTATGGATGAATTACGCAATCAGCTCAAAACCATGAACCGTCAGTTCGGCTTTTACATGAAACACAAGACGGCTATGAAAAATAATCTTATCGGCATCCTTGACCAAACCTATCCTGGTGTGAATACTTACTTTGACAGTCCTGCACGCAGTGACGGCAGCCAGAAATGGGTTGATTTTGCATCTACATACTGGCATGTGGACTGTGTCCGTAAAATGTCCCTGAATGCCTTTATCGACCATTATCAAAACTGGTGCAAACGCAAGAAGTACAACTTCAGTCAGTCAAAAGCTGAAGAAATCTATGGAAAAGCAAAGGAACTTGTTCCTGTACTTCCAAAGGATTCCGTTACAAAGCTTATTATCAAGCAGGCTGTAGACCAGCTTAACAGTGCCTCTACAACTGTTGAGTCACTACGCACTCTCATGAATGAAACTGCATCCAAACTCCCGGAATATCCTGTCGTTATGGCTATGAAAGGTGTTGGAACTTCACTCGGACCTCAGTTGATGGCTGAGATCGGAGATGTTTCCCGTTTCACTCACAAAAGTGCTATTACTGCATTTGCCGGTGTAGATCCCGGTGTTAATGAATCCGGAAGTTATGAACAAAAAAGTGTTCCAACCTCAAAACGAGGTTCCTCTGATCTAAGAAAGACTTTATTTCAGGTAATGGATGTCCTAATTAAAAC
>NZ_JAAIMM010000095.1 GCF_013300725.1 Allocoprococcus comes | reverse complement strand
GTTCTCCCCAAAGTGCGTTTGGATATCCAAACGCTATGCTTGCAAAACGAGTACCACCAGTTTCTGTAGCACCGGATTAACTCGATTCTGATTTATTTTGATTCTTTTATCTGTACCAGTCCATCAAGTGTCGTACAAATGATATGGAGTCTGTCTGCCATACTGATTTCGGTATTCATTGTTCCTGTCACTTCTTTCCCACATACAACTACCATCCGGCATCTCCGCAAAAGAATATGGGACATTCTTCCATATCCCTGCATATCTTCTGCATCGGACTCTTCCAAGAATGGTGAGAATACAAATCTCGGACAGATTGGTACATACCCAAGTTCATAGATTTTTCTGCAATATTTCTGCACTTTTACCCGGCTTTCTTCTGCTGAACAGCACACATAAGCCAGCGCCTGTTCCATACGCTCCATCTCCTTCCTGCATCCAGTTGGATGCCATGCATTTTCTCTATAAAAAACAAGATGTCCAATTGGACATCCCGGCTACTTTTCATCCTCTTTCTGCTCTGCTTCTAATGCAATTCTCACTCTGTCACTTCCCAGTTTGTAGTAGGCATCTGTTACCTCAATTCCCACTGCACGATAACCTGTCATAACCGCTGCAAGGACAGTCGTTCCTGCTCCGGCAAACGGGTCCAGGATCAGACCTCCCGGTTCGCAAATCTGAATGACATCTTTCATAAGCTGCAATGGTTTCTCTGTCACATGAATCCGGTTCTGCGGATTTCCATATCGGAAAACACCCGGCAGACAAGATACCGGACGGTTGATCGGCATCGGTCCGTTACTGCCCCACACAATGTATTCAGCCTGCTGGCGGAAACGGCCTTTCTGTGGACGGGAGTTTCCCTTATCCCACACCGCTGTTCCTCTCCAGATCCATCCTGCCCACTGCAATGCATCGGTAATCGATGGATACTGACGCCAGTCAATGAACAGGCAGATCGGAGCACCTTTCTTACAGGCTTTCCGCACATCA
>NZ_JAAIMM010000094.1 GCF_013300725.1 Allocoprococcus comes | reverse complement strand
GTTCTCCCCAAAGTGCGTTTGGATATCCAAACGCTATGCTTGCAAAACGAGTACCGCCAGTCTCTGTATCACCCGGCAGACCCGCCTTTGATTTATTTCGATTCTTTGATCTGTACCAGTCCATCGAGTGTCGTACAAATGATATGGAGTCTGTCTGCCATACTGATTTCCGTATTCATCGTCCCTGTCACTTCTTTTCCGCATACAACGACCATCCGGCATCTCCGTAAAAGGATATGAGACATCCTTCCATATCCCTGCATATCTTCCGCATCTCCTTCTTCGAGGAACGGTGAAAATCCAAACCTCGGACAGATCGGTACATAACCCAGTTCATAGATTTTTCTGCAATATTTCTGCACTTTTACCCGGCTTTCTTCTGCTGAACAGCACACATAAGCCAGAGCCTGTTCCATACGCTCCATCCCCTTTCTGCATCCAGTTGGATGCCACTGCTTTTCTCTATTAAAAAACAAGATGTCCTATTGGACATCCCGGCTACTTTTCATCCTCGTTTTCTTCTGCTTCTAACGCAAACTTCACTCTGTCACTTCCCAATTTATAGTAGGCATCCGTCACTTCAATCCCTACGGCACGATACCCTGTCGTAACCGCTGCAAGGACAGTTGTTCCAGCCCCGGCAAACGGGTCCAGGATCAGACCTCCCGGCTCGCAGATCTGGATCACATCTTTCATAAGCTGCAATGGTTTCTCTGTCACATGGATGCGGTTCTGCGGATTTCCATATCGGAAAACACCCGGCAGACAGGAGACCGGGCGGTTGATCGGCATCGGTCCGTTACTGCCCCACACGATATATTCAGCCTGCTGGCGGAAGCGCCCTTTCTGCGGACGGGAGTTTCCCTTATCCCACACTGCGGTTCCTCTCCAGATCCAGCCTGCCCACTGCAGGGCATCTGTGATCGACGGGTACTGTCTCCAGTCAATGAACAGGCAGATCGGAGCACCTTTCTTACAGGCTTTCCGCACATCA
>NZ_JAAIMM010000093.1 GCF_013300725.1 Allocoprococcus comes | reverse complement strand
AAAATGGGGCAACGTGTCCGAAATCTGCAGACGTTACTGCGAAAAGCAGTACACGAATAATCTGCTTCTGACACAGCATTTCCGCATGGGACTGGATGGATATAAGCATAAACGAAATTTAAATGTGCTGGTAGTCGGAGGTTCCGGGGCAGGAAAGAGCCGGACCTATGCGATTCCGAACATCATGCAGTGTAACTGCTCGATGGTGATCACAGATCCGAAAGCGGAACTTCTGCGCAAAACAGGAGGTGTTCTGGAACGGAATGGATATGAAGTCCGGGTTTTTGATTTGATCAATCCGGAGACTTCCTGGTGTTATAACCCGTTTGCGTATGTCCGGGATGATAAGGATGTACTGAAGCTGATCAATAACCTGATCCGCAACACGACACCGAAAGGTGCACAAAGCTCGGACCCGTTCTGGGAGAAGTCAGAGACTGCACTTTTACAGGCACTTATGCTGTATTTACTGCATGAAGCTCCACCGGAAGAACAGAACTTCCCGATGATTATGGAAATGCTTGGAAGCGCACAGGTCAAAGAAGATGATGAGGATTACCAGTCACCATTGGACATTTTGTTTGAAAGACTGGAAATGCGGGACCCAGAGAGTATTGCGGTCAAGCAGTATGCCATTTATAAGCAGGCGGCCGGAAAGACCGCAAAGTCTATTTTGATATCGGTTGGTGTCCGTCTGGCAGCGTTCAATCTGAAACAAATCGCCAACCTGACCTGTACGGACGAACTGGACTTATACAGTATTGGGGAGAAAAAAGTAGCACTGTTTTGCTGTATTCCGGATGCAGACACCAGCATGAATTATCTGGTCGGCATGATTTACAGTAATCTGTTTCAGACACTGTATTATGTGGCAGATCGGAAGTACGGAGGAAGGCTTCCGATTCCGGTACACTGCATTATGGATGAATGGCCAAACGTAGCCTTGCCGGATGATTTTGACAAGATTCTGGCAACCATGCGTTCCAGAGGGATTTCCTGCAGTATCATCA
>NZ_JAAIMM010000092.1 GCF_013300725.1 Allocoprococcus comes | reverse complement strand
GATGTTGCAGAAGTGACAAGAGACCTTACGGTAAAAGAGCAGGTAAAGAAACAGGCATTCCAGTTGATCAAAGTCAGTGAAGATGGAGAGCAGACAGAAACAGACCTGGTTGCAGGAGCAGGATTTAAGGTATATCTGATCAGCAGCCTGTCACAGGTGAAAAATGGGAAACTGAAACCGTCCAATGGAGAAAGCTATACAGCAAGTGATTTCAAGAATTATGACTTCAGCAAAGAGCAGGTTGCAGTTACTTATGAGAACGGAATCGCCGTACCAGTACCGGAACTGATCACTGATACCAAAGGATATGCAGTCAGCCCGGAACTGCCGTATGGGAGTTATGTTGTAGTAGAAAGCACTACCCCGGAGAATCTGAAAACCATTGATCCATTTGTGGTAAATGTGGAAAATGACAGCAGAGAACCAATGCAGTGGAGAGTATTTGATGACCGTCCGTTTGAATTCTTGTTGAAAATTGTAAAGAAGGATGCACAGACTGGAAATACGGTTTTAAAGGCTGGTGCTTCTTATAAGATTTACGATGTGACAAATAAGAAATATGTGGAACAGGTTGTTCAGTATCCGAAGAAAGAAAAGATCAGTGTATTCGAAACAAACGAGGAAGGATATCTGATCACACCGCAGGAACTGAAGTGCTCTACCTATCGAATCGAAGAAGTGAAAGCACCGGAAGGATTTGTAAGACAGGGAAGCGAAGAGTCCCTGTATGATGGAACAACGATTATTTCACCATTAGAGCAGACTACAAAAGGAACATATAAAGAAAATCCACAGAGCGGTATTGTAATTACAGTATCCTCAAACACTGCACATCAGATTGATCCAGATACAGGAGCAGCGATTGTAGAGGTAGAACAGAAAAACGATGAACAGGTAGGAAGCCTGCTCCTGACGAAAAAGGGAGAACAGCTTACCGAAGTAACAGGAGATTCTGTTCTGGCAAAAGTAAAAGCACTGGTCTCTAAAGTAAGAAATGCTGTATCTGGTAAAGAAGAAACAGGTATTTATAAAGGCTTTAAATATGAAGAAACCGGAGTAGAAGGTGC
>NZ_JAAIMM010000091.1 GCF_013300725.1 Allocoprococcus comes | reverse complement strand
CGTGTACTGCTTTTCGCAGTAACGTCTGCAGATTTCGGACACGTTGCCCCATTTTGCGGAACCATGTTCCACGCCTCTTCTATAATTTCTTTTTTGGGATTCATAAATACCAATGCCTAAGAAATAGGCTGCTGTGAATATCAGAATACATTTGAACGTATACGGTGTATACGTGATAAAAAACGGCTGTTCGAGTTTTTCGCTCAGCGTTTCTAAGATTTGAATAAAATTCTTATCCGGTGTAATGGCACAAGCGGTAATCGCTGCCGCCCACCAGACAAATGGCAGAAATACAAGATACAGAACCCAGTCCTGCTTTTTTGTACTTATCTCTGCAAGTCAGATTCTCTTTTCTTGCGTGGCTTTTCTTCTGGATGTCCCTGTCCTTCTTTCTTATGAAAGGAATCCACTCCCGGTATCAGTGAGAGACTTCTGCCGTTGTCCCACTTAACACCGAGCTGGCCTGCATCATCCACATACTGCACAGTTCCTTCCAGTCCCTGCGGCATACCCGCTTCTCCGTCCATCGAATTCAGACAGATTCTTGTTCCTGCCGGATACTGTTCTCTAAGTCTTGCCACTTTTTCTCTTGAATAAATGACCAATCAACCACTCCTTTCTCTACCAGAACATGTGCCTGCTAGTATTCGGTTTTGCAACCTGAATAATAACTTTATCTATTCCATCACTGTATCTTCCGGCTGCAAGATATTTACTTCTGAGTCTGTTCAGTGCCTTACGGATCTGCCTTTGTTCCCCGGCTGTAATCTGCAGTCGTTTCTGGGCGAGGTCGTATTCACTTACTTTTTTCAGAAGGGCTTTCGTTTCTTCCAAACATTCATCCTGCTCACTCTGTGCCTGCAGCTCATCATTCAGTGCCACCACGAACATATTTTTCATAATGTTATCCATCTTCAAATAGTATTTTGTCATCTGGCTGACCTCCTTTTTTATTACACCAACCATATCACAAGACCTCAGTAATAGCTACTCCAACCGTCCAACTTTTTCACTTTTATCGTTCCGGCTGGCTCTTTGCTTTTTTCTCTTTTCCAGATGCTTTTTCA
>NZ_JAAIMM010000090.1 GCF_013300725.1 Allocoprococcus comes | reverse complement strand
AATGTGTCAGGGAATATATACAGTCGGAACCTTCTGTGGAAGATGCATTAGAAAAGGCAATTGATACCTGTATTCACCAGGATGTGTTGGCAGATTTTCTCAAGAAACATCGAGCGGAGGTGACAAATATGATCCTGACGACATATGATAAAGACTTATATGAGAAAACCTTGAAGGAAGATGCCAGAGAAGAAGGTAGAGAAGAAGGTATGGAATATCTAAATCAGCTAAACAAATATCTTTTAAAATCCAAGCGCTACAGCGACCTCGAACGTGCTACCGAAGATATCGAATATCAAAAGAAACTATTAAAAGAATTTGGCATTGAATTGAATAACACTAAGTAAATTATCTACGTTATGCCAAACGGAGGTAACAAATATGATCTTAACAACATATGACAAAGACTTATATGAGAAAGCCTTGAAGGAAGATGCCAGAGAAGAAGGACTTGAGTCAGGAATCTTACTAGCTAAATACCTTTTTAATGATAACCGCTCCAAAGACTTGGAGCGTGCTTCTAAAGATATTGAATATCAAAAAAAGTTGCTGAAAGAATATGGCATTGAGTAGAACCCAATAAATTATCTGCGCTATACCAAACGGAGGTGTTGCACATGATCTTAACGACATACGATAAAGACTTGTATGAAAAGACTTTGAAAGAGGACGCAAGAGAGGAAGGTAGAGAAGAAGGCAGAGCTGAAATAATAGCAGAATTAAACCAATTAACCAAATATCTCCTAAAAGCCAAACGCTACAACGATCTGGAACGTGCCGCAAAAGACATCGAGTACCAAAAGAAACTATTAAAAGAATTTGGTATTGAATAATCCTAAAACATAAATTCCATGTCCGATCACAAACTAAGATGCAATTCATCTTTTTCTGTCATCCGGCATGGGATTTTTCTTTTTAATTCCATAGAAAATTTTATTCTTTTTTAATTGCTTTTCACCAAGAACTCCAGTAGCATTTGAATAGGCGTATGTAGAAAATCGAATCATATATGATATATGAATTCTTTGATTGTAGAAAAAATTATATATCTACATGAAACATGAGCTCTGGCGAATTTACTTATGAACTGTTTTCTATTATAATGGAGGTAAGCAATGGAAAA
>NZ_JAAIMM010000089.1 GCF_013300725.1 Allocoprococcus comes | reverse complement strand
AATCCATACATTTCTTATGTGGAAAAATATTTTCCCAATGCAGTTTCTGTCGTAGATTCATTTCATGTCATTCAATGGATTACTCGTATGATTGATAATTATATTCGTCAGCTATTAAAGAAGTTCCGTCAGCGTGATCGTGAATACCAGGATAAACTGTCTCTTGAACAGCAAGTGCCGGTATCTCTTCCACCATCTGATGAAGTTTACCTGCTTCAGAAATACCGTTGGCTTATTCTATGTAATCAATCAAATATTCGATATCATACTGATCCACGTATGGATCCGCATTTCCATGCACTCATGAACACATATGATTATGAAGATGCGTTATTTCGCATAGACTATAAACTAAAAGAGTTCAGAGACCTAAAAGAACTTTATCTTCAATTCAATGCCAGAAATGGCGGTAATCCTTCGCAGGCTCAAATCGAATTGGAGAAATTGATTGAAACATACCGGAAATCAAGACATGAGATATTTCGTGAATTCGCTTCTCTCTTAGAGAAATATAAATCTTCCATTATCAACTCATTTATTATGGTTGAAAAAATCGGTAATGGAAGAATCTATGATAGCCGATTATCAAATGGACCTATTGAATCCATCAACAGAAAAATTAAAGATTTAAAACGACTTGGCAGAGGTTTCCGCAACTTCGAGCATTTTAGAAATCGCTTTTTATATGCAACCAGATCAGTTCCTGTATTAAACGGTATCACGGATTACAACCCTGTTCTATATTTAGAAGAGGATGATTTTTAGGAGGAATTTATGAAAAACCATTGTGCTTTTAGCAAGAACCATTCCTGTCCACTTTGGACAGATTATGAACTTACATGTTATGAATTAGAAGAGGCATACTCACTATGTCATGGCAACTGGATTGAAATTGAACGTCAATACAAATATATTCAAACACTGCAAAAAATCTTATTCGAAAACGATATCCCATATCCTAACGAATATGATTTTTGAATAATTATTCAAGAGGGCCTGGAATTATTCCAGACCCTCAAACTCGCCCCTCAAGTTTGTCCCTCAAACCAGCCCCTCAAACTAAACCCTCAAAAACTGGCATTCTAAAAGGGCCAACCCCTCACGACTGACCCTCAATTAGTTCGGCAAACCCTCAAGAACTTTGATTATCC
>NZ_JAAIMM010000008.1 GCF_013300725.1 Allocoprococcus comes | reverse complement strand
TAAATTTTTCAAAGTTCATTAATCTCTGCTTGACTTTTTATTTGCAGACTATTTTTTCAATTGCTTCTGCTGCCTTTCCCGGTTGAAATGCACTTCCAACCAAAGGAAGGATGACTCTGTCAGATATTTTCATCTCTTTCACCACTTCTTAATAAAATTACATTTTCTGCCAGTATGTGTATATTTCTTATTATAATATACATTAAGTGACGACTCAATAGAGGATTTTTAATAAAGCTGTAACTCCCCTGTTTCTCTGGTTTGATTCTTGTAATATAATTGACATGCCACTCTCCCCAGTGTCCAAGACCACCAAGTAGAAACACCTTGAAAAACCTGATTTAAAATCTGTCTTATAAAACCGATCAGCAGATAATAATTGGAATAAATTCCACCAGATACCACACTGACAAAACCCGAAAGATTCAAATTATCTGTGCTGCTTACAGCTACATATCCAAGCTTATGCATCAACATGGTTTTTACAATGTTCAGAATCTGTTTCTTTTCCAAATAGGAGCATACGTAAGGTATGTGTGGTCCAACCTATGCTGCGCAAACTCATCCAGTCCAGCACATGTAACCTAGACTTTCTTTGTACATCTGATCTTCTTGAAAAAAAGAAGATTTTAATGTCAATATACCAATTTATTCAATTATTTTGCTTGAAAATCAAGTGTTTATACCAGATTTTCCGGTGGGAAAGTTGAGTAAGTATACTATAAGTATTTATTAGACGGAAATTTTGATGTAATCAAAAAGAGTATCACGTTTCTTCTTGTTTACGTGATACTCTTTCTTTTATGGCTTCTGACTGTTACTGCTGATATACGTTTTACTTTTTCATTTACAATCTGTTTTATTTTACACCATGGTCCACCTGGTACATATGCGAAATCAGGCGGAAGATCTGACTGGTATATCCCCATTCATTATCATAAAAACTGATCAGTTTGAAAAAATGACCGTTTACCTGGATTCCTTCTCTTGCATCAAAAGAGGATGCGTGATTATCTCCGATAAAATCGGAAGAAACAACTTCATCATCCACATAATCCAGAATCTCCTTAAGAGTTGTTTCGGAAGCTTCCTTCATTTTCTTGCAGATATCTTCATAAGTGGTTTCTGTCTTCAAAGCGACATTCAGATCCACAATGGATACATCTGAAGTCGGTACACGATAAGAAATTCCATTCATGCGGTCCTTTAACGCCGGAATAACAAGTGAGATTGCTTTTGCAGCTCCTGTTGAAGATGGAATCAGATTTCCGAATACAGCACGACCTGTACGCCAGTCTTTCAGCGAACGGCAGTCAACTACTTTCTGTTTTGCTGTAGCTGAATGGATGGTAGACATCAGACCATACTCTATTCCGTAATTATCCTCCAATACCTTACAGATCGGTGCAAGACAGTTTGTTGTGCAAGATGCATTTGAAACGACCTGCATAGATGAATGATAAAGTTCATGATTCACTCCCATTACAAATGTCGGTGTGTCCTGATCTTTAGCCGGTGCAGAGATGATCACTTTCTTTGCTCCACCCCGGATATGTGCCATTGCTTTTTCTGTCGTACAGTAAGCACCTGTCGCATCTATAATGTATTCTGCTCCACACTCTCCCCACGGAATGTCAGCAGCATCATTTTCAGAATACACTCGGATCTTCTCGCCATTTACAACAATTCCATCCTCATATTTTTCCAGACTTCCCTGGAAACGTCCAAAGATCGAATCGTAACGGATCATATAAATCATATAATCCAGGTCTGCGTTTCTTACATTGATCCCACAAATTTTAAATTTTTCCGGCTGATTGATGGCAATGCGGAATGCAACTCTTCCAATTCGTCCAAATCCGTTTATGCCGATTGTTATTGCCATATTAAATACCTCCCTGTATATGACATATTGATACTTTTTGTATCTTCTTCCCTTGCAATAACAGTCCGCCACAATCTATTGCGAGTGTAACACACTTTTTTTTAAAATGCTACCGAAATGGCAGTAATTAATCATTTAACAGGATTCCTATTTTTTTAACAGGATTCTTAATTTTTTAACAAAGCTGTAACTCCCCTGTTTCTCTGTTATGTCTTTCAACCTGATATGTCAAAACTACCGTAACAACTACCATAATGCACATACAAACCAGAAGCCCGGCAATATTCCAGATCCATTGTTTTCCTTTCCCGCCAACATTCAGTACAAATCGAATAATATTAATACAATATGTAAGCGGAAATACAAGTGAAATCATTTTTGCCCAGAAAGGAAAACAGTTCCGTGGAATTCTTGAACCGGAAAACAATGTCATCGGTGTATCAAAAATATCCATAACAATCGAAGCATCTCTGGAAAACATAAAAATGGAATTCAACATTCCACCCCAGATTGTGGAAGACAGTAGCAACAAAAGAAAAATAAATGGCAAAATCAGTATGTTGTGGAATTGGATTGCTTTTGTATAAAACAGAATGAATACGCAAAAACAACAGAACATCCATACTTCCTGAATCAATGCGCCAAGTGCTCTCCCATACATCATAGCCAGACGGTTCGCAGGGGAAAGGAAGGTAATTTCCAAGGTACCGCCTTTTCTTTCCTGATTCGCCATCGACCATGCATTTTGTACTATCGACCAGAAGCATGTATAGGACATAAATCCGGTTCCTAAGAAAGCCAGTAATTCTTTGCTGTCAGAAATCCCCATATAACCGGTTAAAGAAAATGGTTTGTAAGTATAATAGCCTTCTAAAAATCCAAAAATCGGCCAGATCAGCAGCGACAAATATACAAAAGCTGAATGATAATCATGTTTCTGTTGTTTTTCAATTTCTGCTTTTATTACCAAAAATATTTTCTTCACTGTCTTCTCCTCTTGATCTGTAAATAATTTTCATCAATATTTCTTCCAGTCCAGGTTCCTGCAAAACCATCTTCGGTTCACTTGCAAACAAATCTTTTAGTTCTTCTTTGGTACCCTGTGCAATCATTTGCCCATTATCCAGAACATAAATATAATCACAAAGTTCTTCAGCCTCACTTATATAGTGTGTTGTCAGGAGAACCCCTTTTTTTTCCTCCTGAGCCAACTTTTTTATCATAGCCCGTATCTCTTTGGCAATCACAATATCCAGTCCAAGGGTTGGTTCATCCAGAAAAATATATTCAGGATCGTTAATCAGTCCTCTTGCAATCTGTAGCCGCTGTTTCATTCCTTTTGAATATCTTTCAACCGGTATATCTTCGGCTTCTACCAGCCCTACTATTTTGATGTAGGCATTATAGGGATGAAGGTCAGGTTTGTCAATGTTTAATTTGATTTTTCGCTCTGTAATTTTAAAATATTAAAAGGTGCTAATCCAGCAAAAAACCAAATTAGCACCCTACTAATATTAAAATATTGTTTATCTTACACCTAAATCAGATTCTCTACAATTATTGTGAAATCATCACTCTACATGCGGTGATCCACCAAACGGATACAGAAAAATCTTTTACCAGTTAGACCTGGTCGATCAGGCTCTCGCAAAGTCAAACCCAGGTCAGCGATAATCATCTGGACAACGTCTTAACTAATTGACATTTCCCACTAAGGAATCTCTTCCCGTGTTTTAAAACCGTTACTTTCTGGAAGCATTTGGAAATGACGGTAAAACTGCGCTTCACATCCAGAACTTTTTCACAGTAATGTTATAACCGACCATACTCTCACCAGTCCAAGCAAAATCGCCACTCCCCCAATTACAAAACAGATCAGACTCAGAAAATGACTTCCTCCACCTGTTATGTCTTTTAAAGTTTCCGTCACATCTTTCGGATTCTCCGGATCATAATATCCCGGATATTCCTTTCCGACAGGATACTGATCGATCGAGCTTCCCAGGCGTGTGTGATATTCATATCTCTGACCATTTACAATATACTCATAAATCGGGGTATAGCTGGTAACATATATGATTTCACCTGGTTCATTAGAATCCCTTTCCTCCCGTTCATGCTTCTCCACACCGATCACACGCAGTGTGGTGCGTCCTGTATAGCGCTGCTGATATTTGGCATTTTCAGCATTTGCTTTCTTCCACAGCTTTTTTCCAAACCAGATCAGTAAAACACCCAAAAGTAATGGAATTGCTGCTATACTAAAAGAATACACATAGAAATTTACCATAGTCTTCCTCCTCTTTTTAAAACCAAGTTCTGAACGCTTTGTTAGCTTAAGTATAGCACAAATGGGGATGTGTTCCATATTCGTATCGTTTCATCTATTCAATACCTATTACTTCTCCTAGTGCAAGCACCGCATTTCTTACGCATTCCGGACATTCACAGAGTACTTTGCCTGTGCCGACGCCCTTCAACTCCCTGCAGATTGTTGCCCCGCATTTTTGCTGAAACTTCGCAAGGATTTCTTTGGAATAACGAGGCGTTCCGGCTCCGTCTGTCAGGATTCCGGCGGTCATCACAGCTCCAATGAGTGCCCCACAGGTTGCTTCCAGACATCCCATTCCTGCTGCATAGCCTGCGGTTAATTTCATCAGTGTCTCATCGTCCAATGGAAGCTTATCTTCAAATACTTTTACCACTGCCTGGGAACAGTTGCATGCTCCGGCAGCTTTTAAATCTGCAGCTTTTGCTGCGCGTTCTTCGATTGTCATATTCATCTACCTCTCTTATTTTTTCAATCTGACAAAATTTTTTCAAAGGCTTCGCCTCAGTCTTAGCTGCTCTCTGAAAAAAATTCCGGTATATTCTCCATATACCTGTAAACATATACAGGGAACAGACTGATGCCTGTTCCCTGCCTGTTAATTCCTATTGTAACATAAATCTGTTAGAATCCCATCCACTTTTTCAGAATACCGGGACACATTCTTTTAAATTTGATACATTCTGAATCCTAGATCATCTCCAAAAATGCAGCAATTCGTGTATCCAGCTGTCCGATATCTGCCTGAGAATAATCAGTCTCTACATGGATATACGGAAGTCCTTTGGATTTTACAAATTTCTCAATGCTCTTTGCCTCAATATTGTAAGTATGACATGCCTGAAGTGTCATTTCTACTACACCCTCGATATTATACTCTTCAAGGAGTCTTCCCATCAGTTCGATACGGTTGTTATCTGGTGTCATAACGGAACATCCGATTGCAAGATATCTCTCTGCAATTGCTTTGTAGATGTCCTCTGCATCTTCATCGATGAGACGGTCAACAGATTTTGCACCTCCACAGTTTTCATAGACTACAACATTTCCACCGTGTTCTTCGATGGCTTTTACAACCTTCATCGGCGCACCGCTGCTTGGACATCCGGTTAAAAGGATACGTTTTTTTCTCTCTGGTTTTTCACCTTCTTCGTATTCTTTCATCAGCTTTTCACGAAGGGCATCAATTTCTGCCGGCATCTTTTCTTTGTCGAATTTGAACTGGCTTCCATAGAGAACGCCGAACAGCTGGGAACCGTTCATCGGAGCCGGATCATTTTTCATAACTTCGTAGAATTTCTTCAGTGCAATGCGTCCCTGGTTGGATACATGAACGGCATGGCGCACTTTTTCTTCTGTGATCTCTACATTAAATGTCTTTTCCAGATATTCTTTGAAACGGATGATCTCTTTTGTCCACAGTTCCAGGGAATCTTCTCTCTGTGAGTTTGGAAGTTCCATGATATAGACATTTTTGAATTCTTTCATCAGTTCGTACATCTTTTTCTTTCCATCACAGGTTGTCTCTCCGACTACCACGTCTGAGAAATAGAAGAATGGACATTTGTCAGATACGGCAAAACCGTAACTTGCCTTTACCATCGGGCACAGATTCTTCGGCAGATCCTTTTCTGCGATTGGGATCGTTTCATCGGATGTAGAGCAGAGTCCTACGGTAACTGCTCCCATAGCCATTGCGATTTCCTGTGGGAAGTAGGTACAGTACGCACCTACAACCGGAATTCCTTTGTCCTTTACTTCTTTCATTACCAGGAAAGATCTCTGTCTCTGCTCTGCAAATTCTTCAAAAATCTCCGGCAGCTCTTTTACTAATTCCATTTTTATTTTCCTCCTTTATTGTATGCATTTTAAGCATTGAATACATATTTATCGAGACGGTCAAATGCTTCTTTCACTCTGGATGTTGGCAGTGCAAGGTTCATACGGATATACCATTCACCATGGAATGGCTTTCCGTTCTGCCAGAACACACCTGCTTCATATCCCATCTTCAGAACGTCTTCCAGGCTCTTATCATGTGCCTTGCACCATTCTTCACAGTTAACAAACAGCATATAGGTTCCCTGCGGTCTGGTTACGGAAACACCTTCAAAATGTTTGTCGATATAATCACATGCATAAGCGACATTTTCCCCGATCACTTCACAAAGCTCGCCTACCCATTCCTGTCCTTCCGGTGTATACGCACCCATCAGTGCATGCATTGACAACACATTCATTGAATTGTAATGGCAGAGTGAGGACTCTTTTAACACTCTGTCTTTCAGGCGTTTGTTGTATATAATATGATAGCTTCCGATCAGTCCGGCAAGGTTGAAGGTCTTTGACGGTGCGTATAAAGCAACCGTTCTGTTTCTTGCATCTTCAGAGACCGACTGGGTTGGGATATGCTCGTTTTCATATAAAATAATGTCGGACCAGATTTCATCGGAAATAACGGTCACATCGTATTTTTTATAGATTTCCATTGCTTTCTCGATTTCCCAACGCTCCCATACACGGCCGGTCGGATTGTGCGGTGAACAGAAAACGGCTGCATGGATCTTGTTTTTCACGATCTTCTCTTCCATATCCTCAAAGTCCATCCGCCAGATGCCTTCTTCATCCTTTTTCAGCGGGCTGTGGATGATATGGTAGCCATTGTTGTTCAGCGTACCGGTAAATCCTATGTAAGTCGGTGCATGGACAAGGACATTGTCACCCTGTGAGCAGACTGCGTGAAGTGCACTTGCCACGCCACCTAAAACTCCATTCTCATAACCGATATGTTCTTTTTTCAGTCCGGTCACATGATTCCGTTCTTCATGCCACTTGATGATGCTGTTGTAATACTCATCTCTGGTAATAAAATATCCATAGGTCGGATGTTTGGCTCTTTCGATGATCGCTTCGGTGATCTTCGGGAGTGCCGGAAAATTCATGTCCGCAACCCACATCGGAATATAATCCATTCCTTCTCTTACTTCTACTTTGTTCCCTGGTCCAAGCATATTTGGAAGGATATCCACTGCAAGGGCATCTTTTCCTTTACGGTCAATAATACTTGTAAAATCGTACTTCATTTTTTCTTTCTCCTCTGTTACATACACTTTTTTCTTTTAGTCATTATACAGGTGACATGCTACATAATGTCCCGGAACAATCTCTATCATCTGAGGTTCTTCCTTACGGCAGATCTCCATACAGTTTTCACAGCGTCCTGCAAATCTGCATCCAACTGGTGGATTCACCGGACTTGGGACATCGCCTTTTAACATAATACGCTCTTTTTGTGCTGATGCCTCAGGATCCGCAATCGGAACCGCTGATAAAAGAGCTCTCGTATAAGGATGTTTTGGATCAACATATAACTTAGAGGATTCTGTAAGTTCTACCATTTTCCCCAAGTACATTACCCCTATACGATCTGATATATGTTTTACAATAGACAGGTCATGTGCAATAAACAACATGGTCAGATTTTTTTCTTTCTGTAATTTCATAAGCAGATTTATAATCTGTGCCTGTATTGAAACATCCAATGCTGAAATAGGCTCATCACAAAACAAGAATTCCGGATTAACGGAAAGTGCTCTGGCAATTCCAATCCTCTGACGCTGCCCACCTGAAAACTCGTGGACATTTCTCGCTGCATGCTCTGCATTCAATCCAACCATCTCAAGTAGTTCCGCTACCATCTTCTTTTCTTCCGTTTTGTTCTTCGCCATCCCATGAATCTGGATTCCTTCTGCTATTATATCATAAACCTTCTGGTGTGGGTCAAGAGAAGCATACGGATCCTGGAAAATCATTTGCACACGTTTTGTAAATGCAAACCGTTCTTTCTTTGACATGGTATGAATGTTTTTTCCGTGAAACAGAACCTCTCCATCTGTTACCGGATACATTCCAAGACAGGTTTTTCCACAGGTTGTTTTTCCGCATCCGGATTCACCAACAATTCCCAGAGTCTCACCTTCGTAAATATCAAATGACACATTATCAACAGCCTTTAACTGTTGTTTTTGAGCAGCCGGAAAATATTTTTTCAAATTTTTAACTTCTAAGATTTTCTTTTGGCTAGGCATGTGCAACACCTCCCTTTGCGGCACGTTCATCCATCATCCAGCAAGATGCCCTGTGACTGGAAGATACCGTTTTTTCCTCCGGCATATACTGTGCACAAATATTCATTGCATGCGGGCATCTTTCACAAAATGCACATCCCTTCGGCGGATTTGTCATATCCGGAATGTTTCCTTCTATGGTACAAAGCATTTCTTTTCCGTCTCTGTCCAATCGTGGAACGGAATTTAAAAGGGCTTTTGTATATGGATGAACCGGATGATAGAAAATCTCTCTGACCGTGCCCTCTTCTACAATTTTCCCGGCATACATAACTACAATTTTATCAGCCACATCCGCCACAATTCCCAAATCATGCGTAATCAGCAGAATTGCCATATTCAGTTTTTTCTGCAGGGCTTTCATTTCAGCCAGAATCTGCGCCTGGATCGTTACATCCAAAGATGTGGTTGGCTCATCAGCAATCAACAATTTCGGATGAGAAATCAATGCAATTGCGATCATAATCCTCTGCCGCATTCCACCAGATAACTCATGGGGATACTTTTCAAGACATTTTTCAGCATCTGCAATGCCTGTTAACTTCAGCATATCGATTACTTTTTTCTTTTTTTCTTCTTTAGAAGTCGTTACGGCATGATTGTCAAGACTTTCCATGATCTGCTTTCCGATTTTCATGGTTGGATTTAAAGAAACAAGTGCATCCTGAAAAATCATAGAACATTCTTTGCCACGGAATTTTCTCCACTCCTTAGAAGAATATCTTGCGATATCTGTACCTTCAAATATGATCTGGCTTCCTTCCATTACTTTTCCCGGCTTTTTTACAAGCCCCATAATAGTTTTCGCTGTAATCGATTTTCCACAGCCCGATTCACCTACCAGTGCAACCGTCTGTCCTTCTTCAATAGAAAACGATATATCACGCACCGCCTGCACAGTGCCTCCATATGCAGCAAAATTCACAGCCACATGTTTCATTTCTAATAAATTATTCATTTTTTCTATCCCTTTCACTAAGGTGGTTACTGCATATTTTGCTATTCTACAATTTTAGGTTCTAATGCGTTTCTCAGAATATCTCCCAGTAAATTAAAGCTCAAAACTGTAATTAGGATCATTACGCCCGGATATACCGCCAATAAAGGGTAATCCAAAATATGCGCCTGTGCCCCCTGAAGCATACTTCCCCAGGATGCACGTGGAATCTGCACACCTAATCCCAGGAAGCTCAAAGAAGATTCCATCAGAATTGCATTTGCCACACTCAAGCTTGCAGCAACAATAACCGGTCCTAAAATATTAGGGATAATATGTTTAACGATCACGCGGAAGTTTGATGCTCCCAGATTCTGTGTAGCCACCACAAAATCTCGTTCCTTTAATGACATTGTCTCCGCTCTCGTAATTCTTGCGACGGATGCCCAGGAAAACAGACTCAATACAACAATCAGAGTCGGTAAACCAGGCTTTAAAAAGGTATTTAAAATAACCATTAACAGCATACTCGGAAGAGCAAGAAAAATATCTGTGAAGCTCATCAAAAACATATCCACTTTTCCTCCGACATAACCGGAGAATACACCTAATGATGTTCCGATTACAACCGTCATGATCATAGACATGAATCCCACCAGCAAAGAAACTCTTCCACCATATAAGGTTCTGGTAAAATAATCTCTTCCGTACTCATCTGTGCCAAACCAGTGACTGGATGAAATACCCTGCAGCTTTTGAGAGGCATCTAACTTATAAGGATCGTAAGGACTAAGAGGTGCCAAAAGAACAGCAATGATGAGAATGGCAAGAAGTACGACACTTACCATAGCAACTTTGTTTTTCCTTAGTTCTTTCCAGATATCTTTCCATACACTCTGTCTCTCCACAGAAACTTCTACTGTTTTCTTTTTTTCCAGTTTTGCAAACGAATCGTTGGTTATTACTATATTATTTTCCACCGGATGCACCTCCCCGTTTAATTCTTGGATCAACAAAGGCATACAATAAATCTGCAATAAAATTACCGACTACCAAAAGAAAACCAGAAAGCATAACATACGCCATGATTACCGGATAATCCCTTGAACCAATCGCAGACATCGCAAAGGTTCCAATTCCCGGCCATCCAAAGACACTTTCTACAATAAAGGATCCACATACCAAAGATGCCAGATTCATTCCCATCAATGTAATGATAGGCAACAGCGTGTTCTTCAATACATGTCGGAATAAAATTTTCGTCTGAGAATCTCCCTTTGCTTCGGCAGTAAGTACATACTCTTCGCTTAACTGTCCGATGGTATTTGCACGGATATAACGGATATAAACCGCGACATGACCGATACTGAGCGTAATACATGGAAGAATCATATGCTGAAACGTATCAAATGCAGATACATTTCCAACGGTATGCATACCGGAAGAAGGCAATACCTTTAATACCGCAGCAAATACAATAATAAGCAGCATGCCAAACCAGAAAGACGGTATGGACATTCCCATATACGCTAACGAACTGATCAAGTTATCAAGCCATGAGTTCTTCTTATAACCCGACCATAAGCCAAGCGGGATTGCAAGCAAAAGCGACAAGATCATAGAACTTCCCATAAGTATGATCGTTGCCGGAAGGCGCTGCATAAACTGTGGCCATACAGCCGACTTATTAGATAAGGATACACCTAAATCTCCGTGTACCGCACGTTTAGCCCAGGCAAAATACTGCTCTGTCATGCTCTTATCCAACCCCAATTGCGCAATCACATTAGCTTTCTGTTCTTCTGTCATTTCCGGATTTACATACATATCCGATATGTCACCTGGTGCAAAATAGACAATTGCAAATGAAAAAAAGGAAATCAATATCATTACGATTACTACCTGAGCCGTCTTTTTTAAACAATATTTCCACATAAGTATTCCTCTCTGTAAAACCGAATATATGAAAGAATGTGGCTTGTCTTTACTTTAAAGGCATGCCACATTCCGTATGCTTTTCAGCTAATGTAAATTTTTAATCCACATGAATAGATAAGTAATCAATGAATTCTGGAACTACTGACGAACCATCTAAACCAGTAACATTTTTCTGTGAAACCATAACAAAGTTTGTATATGTAAGTGGGTATTCCCAGCATTCTTCCAGAGCTTTGTCCTGAATTGTATTCCAAAGTTCCTGTTTTTCTTTCGCATCTGCAGTTCCCATGGCTTTCTGAGCAAGCCCTGAAACTTCATCACTGTATCCACAATCACAGAGACGATTTGTAAAGTAGCTGATTGCCTGTCCACAGTTTGAACCACGCTGTGAATCCCATCCGTTTGTACCAAGATCCCATGTTGTAGCCTGTTCTTTATCTTTGCTTGCAAAGAAACGTGGGAAGAATGTAGAAGTATCGCAGCTTTCAATATTTACTTTTACACCGATTTCAGCTAACTGCTGCTGTACGACAGTTGCTACAGCTTCCATATTTGCACGGTCTGAATTGTAAATATAAGTAAGTTCTTTTCCTTCCAATCCAGATGATTTTGCAAGTTTTTTTGCTTCTTCCAGATTGACGTTATATCCTTTACAGTCTTTATTGTAAATAGACTGATCCGGTGTGATGAGGCTGTTCGCCGGCTTTGCAAGTTCATCTGATCCCCATGCAAAATCAACGATCGCATCTTTGTCAAGTGCAAGGAAGATTGCTTTTCTTGCATCCTGAGATAATGTAGACATTACCGGTCCGTGTGGGTTTAACTGAAGGTAATTAAGACGAGCTTCTGATATACTGTACATATTGTATTTATCAGACTCCTCTTTGTATTTCTTCAGATCTTCTGCGCTTGTAACACGCATGTAATCAATTCCGCCATTTTCAAATTCGATCTGTTTTGTGCTTCCGCTGCCGATTGTTTTCATAACGACTTTCTTAACAGAAGGAGTTCCTCTGTAGTAGTCATCTCTTGCTGTATAAACAAAACTATCTTCGTTAATTTCGCTTACTACATATGCTCCAGATGTAGCCATACCCGGTGTTTTGAAGTATGTACTGTCATCAATCTTTGACGGATCATTATCAAATGCATGTGCCGGCATTGGATAGAACTGAGATAACGTTCTGACATAGTTATCAAATACTGATGGAAGTACAAATTCCATTGTCTTATCATCAATTTCGTTGATCTGCACATCTCCTCCATTTACCTTGGTAAATGATGTAGGTCCGCCATAAGCCAATACACCATAATCAATGGTAAATTTAATATCTTTTACTGTAACCGGTTCCCCATCACTCCATGTTGCTTTGTCATTAATATGAAGTGTGTAGGTAAGACCATCTTCTGAAATGTCAAGCTTATCAGCCAGATAATATTCCAGACCGTCTTTTGTCTCAGCGAATAAAGGTTCATAGATTGGGCGGATTGCACTTACCAGGTCATCACTGCTCTGTGCACTTGGCTGAAGTGAATTTGGCATGTATCCCATTGCTACTGTAAATGTTGAATCACCGCTCTTCTTTGTTGTCTCTGTTTTGCTTTCTTCTGTTTTCGCGCTGCTGTCTTTGCTGTCAGAACTTCCACCACATCCGGCAAGCATACCGACTGCTAAAATTCCTGCACACAGTAATGCGAGTGCTCTTCTTTTCATTTTCCTTTTTCCTCCATTGTATTTTCCTTGAGTTGTTCTGTCTGTATATCCCCCCGTTAACAACTCTTCAAAAATACTACCAAAATGTTTTTTTCTTTGCAAATAGCTTTTTTCTATCAATTTTTATGCTTATTGCTATTATTTATCAATAATTCCAGAAAACGTTGATTTTTCGTTATTTTTGTAACTTTTAACAATTTATTGTTTTTATCTATAGCAAAAAACATAACTTTTTTACAATTTCTTTTACCTTTTTTGCAATGTGTATTGTATAATGATTACAAAAGATTTGTTAAATTATTATTCATCATGAAAGGTTTATAAATGAAAAAATTATATGAGCAAAACCCTGAAATGCATCTGTCCGGCAAACGCCAGCCGCGCCATGTAAAATGCACGCACCACAAAGGATATCTGATGGAAGATCTTTCCATGATCAAAAGCGGATTTTATGAAATCAGCTTTTGCAAAAGCGGAGATTTTCTGTTCCGCATCGGTCAGAAACGGCATTTTATTACAAATGGCGATATTCTGGTTATTCCACCGGATATTCCACACTACTTCACCTCCAGTGATCTCGTTGTAAACTATTATGATTTTATCACTGTATGGCTGGAAAAATCATATATTTCCAATCTGAAAAGCCAGCTTCCGGCCCTTGGGGAATCTGTTTTCAATATTGACACACCTCATCTTCTGCATACTACCAATAAGCTATGTAATTTTGAGGAAGAATTTGAAACCTTTTACAGGGAATATGCTTCTTATGGGGAGCTTTCCGAAACTTATGCCTGTGGTGCATCCACCTGTCTTCTGGTAAAAATCATCAATTATGCCCTGAAATATTCCAATGAATTTATTGAGATTGAATCCGATCAGACCAATCAGATCGTCCGCTATCTGGATCAGCATTTTCTGAAAGAAATCGGCGTGGAAGATCTGGCGCGTACTTTCCACATGAGCAAGAGCAGTCTGAACAAATTTTTTCAGAAACAACTGAATACGACCTGTCATCAGTATATTTTAAAGAAACGGCTGGCACTTGCGGTCTCGCTGATCCGGCAGGATGTTCCGCTTAAAACAGTTGCTGTCCAGTCCGGTTTTGGAGACTATTCTTCATTTTTTCGTGCTTTTAAGAAAATGTATCATATTTCTCCGACCGAATGTCAGGCAGAGAATGAAAAACTGAAAAAGATCAAACATTAGCCGGGAGAATGACTTGCCTGAATAATGATGACATACAATATTCCAACATTTCCCGGTATACAAAAAACTTCGGATATTCTGGATTTTCGCCAGTGATCCGAAGTTTTTTGGATTAAATATTTCATTTTTTGATTGTCTTTATTTCACCAGATGCACTTCTGCCTTCTTCTCATTCAGCTTCTGTGCAGTCTCATGATCATTGACATAGATACTGATATGCTTTTCTTTACCGGAAGTATCATAATCTTCAGCAGTAAATACATGTCCGTCAATGATCACCTTTGTTCCATACGGAATCTCATCCGGGTCAACCGCAATGGTCTGCCCTTCAACAATCGGAGTTCCGGTTGCTTTGACTTTGCTTGCCTTCGCACGGCAAGTCTCGCAGGAACAATAATAATCAATGGTATACTCTCCGATACTGTCTCCATACTGTTCGGCTGTAGCGTTCTGTTCGTTCACATCCGTGCCTTCCAGATTATAATTATCTTCCAGGATTCTGGTTGCCCAGACAGCTTCCGGAATGTATACCGTTCCAGAAATGATTCCCTGGTCTTCATTTGCAGCTTCGATGGTCTTTCCGTCTCCTGCATACATCACAACATGATGGACATAACCGTCTTTTGCATAGAAAATCAGATCCCCCGGTTGTGCGTCTTCAACCGGAATCTTGGTTCCATACTGGCTCTGATCTTCGGCTACTCTTGGCAGATTATAGCCAAAATTCTTATAAATCTGCTGTACAAATCCGGAACAGTCTGCCCCGTCTGTCAGGCTTGTACCGCCCCATACATAAGGATTGCCAATGAACTGTGCGGCGAAATCCAACATTGCCTGGCGGATCGCATTCCCCGGTGTTCCCGGCTTTACAGAAGCATAGCTATAATAAAGTGCCTGATTATCTTCCGGTACGATCAGTTCTGTAGCTGTCTGGTAAGCACCTTCGCCTGTTGCTTCTACCTGCGCTTTTACTTCATCTCCAGTCTGAACAGCCTCTTTAGGGACAAACCCTCGGACATCCCCGGATTCCACATAGATCCAGTCTTTCCCTGCATCCGCTAGGATATAACACAGATTACCCTGGAACATGGTTCCGATCACACGTGACTGTCCATTTGCCTCTTCCTGGATCGCTACAGTTCCATCCGACTTTGATGCATCTGCCAGTGCGTATTTTTTCGTAGCCAGTGTCTGATTTACGGTTGCACGTACATGGGTAAATGCCTGATTTTCATTTGCCGGAACCGTTTCTTTTGCAAGGGATGCTGTTCCTTCGATCCCAGTGTATGCAGTCTTGGCTTTTTTTGCAGCTTTTTTTGCCTGCTTCTGGTATCCACTCAGCAGTATCTCTGCGGCATCTCCGGTATAAAGCTCGGATTCTTTTACAAATCCTCTGACCTTTCCGGATTCTACATACAGCCATCCATTCTTTTCTTCTTTCAGAATGTAGAGAAGTCCATCCTGTGAAATTTCTCCGACAGAACGTACCTTTTCAGTCAACTGCTGAGATGCAAAGGATGCATTTAAAGTATCATCCTGCAATGCTGCGGCAGCGTCCGAGTTTAAGGATGACTTCTTTCCCGAAGTGTCTGCTGTGTTTTTTAATGTCCCGGCAGAAAATGTATTAAGCTGTACTTTCTTTTCCGTTTTCGTCTTTTTCGCAGAAGATTTCGTCTTTGATTTCTTCGCCTTTACAGAAGTTTCCTTTTGAAACAGTTTTTTAGCATCGGCTGTCGCTTCCTGAATATCATTTTCTGTCCGATCAGTATCAACGGCTCCACTGATATCTTCCGGAATTGCCTCCCGTATGCTGATCTTTGTCTTTGCAAATGCATATTTTCTCGCAACTGTCCAGAAGCGGAAATCTTCTTCGTATTCCGGAAGCCTGACGATCTGCTGTCTCTTGACCAGTTCTTCATTGGTCATCTTGTGTTCGCTATCCTGCGCATTTTTTTCCTGCTCCTGCGCTTTGTTTTCTTCTGAGCCATCTGTCTGGTCTTCCGAAGGCTGCTGTTCATTGTTCACATTGCCATCTGAAGGCTGCTGTGGTGTATCCGGATTAGCCGGTTCTGTCGGTTGCTCCGGCGTAACCGGCACATCCGGGTTAGCCGGGATTACTTCTACTTCATCCCCCGTTATCGGATCAACCTTCCATCCTGTTTTCGCTGCATCACGCAGGCCGGTATCTTCCAGATATCCTGTCTCTTCATTGTATCTGATTTCTTCATTCTGAATCATCTCCAGGACAAGATCCGATACTTCTGTAAGTGTATCACGCCCATCAATGGATTTTGCCTGTAATTTTTCTCCATTTTCTGTTCCATTAGAAGTGCTCTCTGTAAGACCACCCTCTGCCGCCCAAGCTGTTGCCGGAGCACTGAAAGTAAGTCCGAAAACAAGTAATCCTGCTAGAATTTTTGTTCCTGTCATTTTTGCCACTTTTATATTTCTAAATTTCAAAGCCTGTTGCTCCTTCCTGCAAATTCTGTAAAATGCAGTTCTTTTAGTCGAAACGCGACATTTTTATTCTACTACTCTTTGACAAAACCGTCCATATTTCATTAAAAATATTTCTGATAAAATTTTTCAAACTCAGAGAGTAATTTCTTTCGAAAAATGTTCTGGGTAAGAAAGAATGTGCCTCGGCACATTCTCGCGCCGAGCGCGTTGCTGAGCGCCAGTGGCGCTCGTTAAGCAACGACCGAAGCGGAGCGTAGACCGCTTGCGACATTCTTCATCTTCGTGCGAGTGCGCATCTCCGGCACGCAGTGCCTTTTATTTCATAGGAAGTTCCTTCGAAATTTCCTATGAAACAAAAAGAAAATGCCCTGACATATTTTACGTCAGGACATTTCCCTGTTTTTATGGCTTTAGATAAACTCCGGAAGAACAAATTATCCTTCGCTTAATTTTTATTTAACCAGATAAACTTCTGCATTCGTCACGCCAAGAGCAAGTGCTTCTTCATGGCTGTTTACATAGACATCAATGTGGTTTTTCTTGATCGCACCACCACAGTCTTCAGCAGTAAATACATGTCCGCCGATGATGACTTTTGTTCCGTAAGGGATCACACTCGGATCCACCGCAATGGTCTGTCCTTCAATGACCGGAGTTCCGGTTGCTGTGATCCCGTCTGCTTTGTTACAGCAGATTTCACATGCACAGTAATAGGTAATCGTAAAATTGCCAAGATCTGCGCCGTACATCTCTTCTGTCGCATTGACTGTTCCGATTCCGCCACCTGCGACAGTATAATGATCGTCCAGAATCCGGGTTGCCCATACTGCATCTTTGTTATAAACAGTTCCGTAAATGATTCCTGCATCTTCATTTGCAGCTTCGATCGTCTTTCCATCTCCGGCATACATCACAACATGATATACATAACCGTTCTTTGCATAGAAGATCAGGTCTCCCGGCTGTGCGTCTTCTACTGGAATCTTGGTTCCATACTGGCTCTGATCCTCGGCAACACGCGGAAGATCATATCCGTAAGCCTTGTAGATCTGCTGTACAAATCCGGAACAGTCTGCCCCGTTTGTCAGACTGGTTCCGCCCCACACATAAGGATTACCGACAAACTGGGATGCATATTCAATCATTGACTGGCGAATCTCACCACTCGGCGTTCCTTCTTTTGCAGAAGTCAGCGTATAATAAAGAGCCTGATTATCTTCCGGATCCATGTTTTCATCTGCTACCGAATAGGCATCAGCTCCTCTTGTTTTCACCTGTGCTTTGGTTTCAGCATCTGATTTCAAATACTTCTTTTCCGCAAAACCTCTGACATCTCCGGATTCTACATAAACCCAGTCTGAATCTTCATCTGCAAGAATGTAGCAGAGTTCTCCTGCTGTCATTGTTCCGACAACTCTGGAATCCGCATTCTTCTCTTCCTGAATATCCAGGATCCCTCTTTTATCGGTATCTACCTGATCGCTTACCAGTGCCGGTTCTTTATCTGCAACCGTCTGGTTCACCGTCGCACGGAGATAGGTATATGCCTGATTATCTTTTGCATCTACCAGTGCCTGTGCCGTCTTTGCGGTTCCTTCGATTCCGGTATAGTCTTTGTTCTCTTTGGATGCTTTAAACCTTGCCTGTGTCTGATAGACATCCAGAAGTTCCTGCGCCGCATCTTCCATATAAACTTCAGACGCCTTTACAAATCCTCTGACATTACCGGATTCCACATACAGCCAGCCATTGTCCTCTTCTTTCAAAATATAAAGAAGCCCGTCCTGCGAAATCGTTCCGACCGAGCGGACCTTTTCTTCCATCTGCTGTGCTGCCAGATCAGCAGTCACTTTTGCAGCCTGTTCTTCTTTCTGCTTCTGCAGATCCTTCTCAGCCTGTCTTGCTGCTTCGGCTCTTTTTCCAGCTTTCAGATTGGTCTGATTCGGTGCCTCTGTCTTTAATTTCGCTGATGAAAAAATGTTGAGTCCGTTCAGTTTGATCTGCGTAGATTTCTTTATGCTTTTTGCCGTTTTTGTACGTTTCACTTTTTTCGTGTTGTATTTTTGATTCTCTATATCGAATCCGGCTTTCAGCTCTTTTGCATCTTTTTTTGCCGCTTCAAGCTCTGCTTCTTTGGCTTCTTCGGAAGTATCTGCCCTGCCATCTGCATCTTCCGGAATTTCCTCCCGTATATTGATCGCTGTTCTGGCAAATGCATATTTTCTTGCCACAGTCCAGAAACGGAAATCCTCTACCATCTCCGGCTGCTTCACGATCTGCTGACGGCTGATTAGTTCTGAATTACTGACTGCAGTTTTTGATTCGGTCTGACCGGCTGCTTCTTCTGCTTTGCTGATCTCCTGTGTATGGTCGATCTCACTTCCCGGAATCGGATCGGTCTTCGTATCTTTCCTGTCATCGGAAGTATCTGCCTTATCGGTATCCGGTGTCTGAACCGGATCAGTGGAATCGGATTTGCCGGAATCCGGGCTATCCGGACTTTCCGGTTTGTCTGTATCTCCCGGTACATCCGGTGTCTCTGGATTTTCCGGAGTATCTGGTTTTTCTGGAGTCCCTGGATTTTCCGGAGTGTCTGGTTTTTCTGGTGTCTCTGGATTTTCCGGAGTATCCGGTTTTTCTGGAGCCTCTGGAGTGTCTGGATTTTCCGGGGTTCCCGGTGTCTCTGGATTTTCTTCATTTCCAGGGTTGTCCGGCATGGCTGGTGTCTCCGGAACATCCGGTGTCTCTGCCAGGCGTTCGCCTGTCTCCGGATCCACTTTCTGACCAGTCGAGGTATCTTCCAGATAGCCGGTTTCATCATTCAGCCTGACTGCTCCGCTTTCCATCATTCCCCGTACATAATCAGATACACTCACAAATACTTCCGATCCATCTGTCTTTTTTGCCTGCACTGTATTCTCTGCTACAACGGCCGTTTCTCCATCATCGGCAAATACCGCCATTGGCGAACCAAGAGCCATTCCAAATGCCAGAAGACTTGCCAGTGTCTTTGTCCCGATCCTTTTTGCTACAAATTTGTTCCTAAACTTCAATAATTGATCCTCCTCTCGTAAATAGACTATAAGTTGTAAGTTAATTTTTGAAGTTACAAAAAGTCTTCATTGCATTAACAATTACATTAATAAAACACAATAAACATTAAATTTCTATGTTTCATATGTTTTTGATCTAATTATTTTTAATTATATCACAAATTTAACCATATGTGGTGAATTTTTTACCAGAAATATACAATTTCTACATTTATGGTTCCTGTTCATATTACTTTGTCAATATGTTAACTTGTCATGATCTGGATGATCGTCTTATCCGTTTCACGCATTCCCTTCTTTGCATGCTCTCCGATATTGCGGATTGTATTTTCTAAACCTTTTTCTATGAGTCTGTCTTCGCCTTAGAACTGCTTTCCATTTTTCTGCATCTGAAGTCCCAGAAGCCCTGCTTCTAGCTTTGCTGGACACACGGCATAAAAAAAGATAAGCTCTGTTTCAAACTTACCTTTACATCTGTATAAATAACGAAAGGCTCCCACGGGAGCCTTTCGGACTATAGATTCCTGCATTTAATGGCTAGCATTCTTTTTGATGTTTTCAATGATTTCTTCAACGACTGGAATTTCTGTCTCTAACTCATCTGCTATCACGTCTGGGGTTTTGTTTTTGGCTAATTTCTTTTCTATTTGCTCGGTAAGTGTTTTTAATCTGCCTTCTTCAATTCCAGCAATTCTGCCAGCGATCTTTCCTTTTTCAATCCCAGATTCTACCAATTCTTCCAATGCTCTACACATATTAAACTGACCTCCTCCTATTTCCATTTCTGCCGCGTAATTTATCAATTGCTGTGATTCTGTAATCGCTCCGATCACAATTCCAAGCTCACTTGTTATTTCCTTGCTCTTGTAGATACTTGTAATTTTGCCATATTTTTTCTGATAAATCAACCGGCTTAGCTCAAATATTGTCTGGACATCTTTATTTTTGAAATGCAATCCTTCGCTGTCCTTCAACTGTATTAGGTTCATCTTATAATCCGGCACAAGATGTTCCATGTAATCCGGAAGTTCCAACATTTCTTTCAGGCTGACTGCTCCATCCCATTCTTTTTCTCCATAGTAGATACAAAGTGTAATTACTGGGTGCAGTTTTTGTTCCCCGTCAAACAAAACCGCATTGAACAAATCCGCAAAACGGGCGTTGTCTTTCCAGAAATTTTTCAGAACCGCATCCGCTTTTGCTACATTTCTTACTGACATACCTTTTTTCCTCCTTCGTTTTTCTGTGTTTAGTATATAAGTATAAGTTCTGATTTGTTTGAAAACAATCTCGAAGGATCTCGTTTTTTGGGGAATTTCTTCGTCAAGTCATTTATTCTTGTTTTCCTATCTCCTCTTACCAGTTCCCACCCATAATATCCGGCTGATACTCAATCTGTGACACGATCTGCGAGGGCGTATATTTCCAGATCTTCTCCCCTGTATAATCTGCCGCCACAAACATCCCAAAGATTAGAAAACTGATAAACATCCGCGCAAAGAAACTGCTTCCGCCATTTCCTTCTGAAGAATGTTCTCCATATAATCCCCTGTATACATGCTGATATCTTGGATGCACCGCCGGGATGCTGCCTTTTCCCCACTTTTGACGTGACATCCTAAGCAACTCCTCGCGGCGTTCCTGTGATTCGTTCATTCCAATCTCTCCCTTCTATGATAGAACGTCCAATTACAATAAATATGCCTCGACACATTCTACGCCGAACGCAGTCGCTTGCGACATTCTTCTTCTTTGCGCGAGTGCGCATCTTTGGCAGGTAGTTCCTTTCATTTACCAGAAAGTTCTTTCCCAATTTCTGACAAACAAAAAGGACATATACCTCTACCTCAGTATATGTCCCACATCTTTTCACATATGCTATTTTTACCGTTTTGCCATCTCTTCCATGATGTCATCCCAGGTGATCCCGCGTTCTGCCATCAGCACCATCATATGATACAGGAAATCACACATTTCATATTTGACTTCTTCCTGGTTCGGATTCTTCGCCGCAATGATGATCTCGGCAGCCTCTTCTCCAACCTTCTTCAGAATTTTGTCAATACCTTTTTCAAACAGATAGTTCGTGTAAGAGCCTTCCTTTGGATGCTCTTTGCGGTCCATGATCGTATGATACACGCTCTCAAACACTTGCTGCGTATTGATTTCTTCATATTGATCCCCTACGATTGGCTGGAAGAAGCAAGTCGGATTGCCGGTATGACATGCCGCTCCTACCTGATCGACTTTTGCAAGCAGGGTATCTTTGTCACAGTCGATGGTCAGGGATTTGACATACTGAAAATGTCCGGATGTCTCGCCTTTTGTCCAGAGACTCTGTCTGCTCCGGCTGAAATAAGTCATCCGTCCGGTTTTCACCGTTTTTTCAAATGCTTCCTGATTCATGTATGCCACCATCAGCACTTCGGACGTCTTATAATGCTGTGTGACAACCGGAAGCAGTCCGTCGGAATTCAATTTAAATTCGGAAAAATCCATCAGACTCTCAAAGGAAGTCATACGGATCCCTTTCTGGCTGCACTCTTCTTTGAAATCAGCACAATTGATTTCTCTCTGACTCACATACATTCCGGAAAGACCTTTCACGCCCGGGCATTCCAGGATTTTAAAAAGCTCTTCCTTTTCCAGAGTATCCGTCACAACCACACATGGAATATCCGTAATATTTACAACGGAATTCAGATCCAGACGGTGCATAAATACGATCTGGCTGCTGTAAGTCTGGATCAGATGCTGCTGCTTAAATAATGCATCAAAGTCATTCAGTGACACCGCGATTTTCTCTTTTCCAAACCGCTTTGCCACCTCTTCGATCAGTTTCTGTGAATCCGGTTTTGAAAAATTCAGCATGGCACGCTTTGCACCGGTGTAGAGGATTTTCTTCACATCCTCCTGCCGCTTTACATTTCCTCCGGCAACCATCGGGATCCGGATCACGCGATTGATCTTTTTCATCAGTTCAATGGACTCTTCATGATCCTGATCCGTGCTTGACAGGTCAAATACCAGAAGTTCATCCGCCCCGTTATCGCGGTACTCTTTTGCCAGCGCGATCACATCTTCAGATACAACTGTCGGGTCATCAAACCATTTTACCGCCTTCCCTCCAAGGATAAAAATGCAGGGAATCAATCTTTTATAACTCATACGAGAAACTCCTTTTATCTTTTTACAGACTGCCTTTTGTAGACCACACTTCTTTCATCCGTGGTTCTTCGGATACAGCCATATCAAGCGCTTTTCCAAATGCTTTAAATAACGCTTCTGCCATATGATGATTGTTGCCGCCATCCAAGACTTTCAGGTGCAGGTTCATCGCACCGCTATAGGAAACAGCATAGAAAAATTCTTTTACCATCTCCGTATCCAGTTCTCCTAATTTGTCACAGGTAAATGTAGCGTCAAAATTCAGATATGGTCTTCCGGAAAGGTCGATTGCCGAAAGCACCAGCACCTCATCCATTGGAAGCATAAAATGTCCATACCGCTTGATTCCTTTTTTATCTCCCAGTGCTTTTGCAATGGTCTGCCCCAGCACGATTCCGGTATCCTCGATCGTGTGGTGGCTGTCTACCTCCAGATCTCCGGTAACTTTGACAGTCAGATCAAAAAGTCCATGTCTTGCAAAACCGGAAAGCATATGGTCAAAGAAACCGATGCCGGTAGAAATGTCGGTCTTTCCCGTTCCGTCCAGATTCAGTGTCATCTCGATCTGTGTCTCTTTTGTAACACGACTGCAGGATGCAACTCTGCTCTCCATCTTTTAGTCCTCCTCTTCAAAACGTACATGCATCGAATTGGCATGTGCGGTCAGCTGTTCCGCTTTTGCAAAGCTTTCGATATCCTTATGTACCTTCTGCAGTGCTTCTCTTGAATAAGAGATGATGCTGGATTTTTTGATGAAATCGTCTACAGAAAGTGGTGAGAAGAATTTAGCGGTTCCGTTGGTCGGAAGGATATGGTTTGGTCCGGCGAAATAATCGCCCAGCGGCTCGCTTGCATATTCTCCGATAAAGATGGCACCTGCATTGCGAATCTTTGTCATCACTTCAAACGGATTCTTTGTCTGGATCTCCAGATGCTCGGATGCGATCTCATTTGCCACGTCGATCACATCTTCCATAGTATCTGCAAGCAGGATATATCCGTAATTATCCAGAGATTTGGAAATGATATCTGCTCTTGAAAGTTCTTTTAAGAAACCATCTACCTGATCGGATACCTCATGTGCCAGCTTTTCACTTGTCGTAACAAGAATTGCGGAAGCAAGCTCATCATGCTCTGCCTGGGAAAGCAGGTCTGCCGCAACATATCTCGGATTGGCTGTCTCATCTGCCACAACCAGGATTTCACTTGGCCCTGCAATGGAATCAATGCTGACATGACCGTAAACTGCTTTCTTCGCAAGTGCTACATAGATATTTCCAGGTCCTACGATCTTATCGACTTTTGGGATACTCTCTGTTCCGTAAGCAAGAGCTGCAATTGCCTGTGCACCACCGACCTTATAGATCTTATCCACACCGGCTTCTTTGGCTGCAACCAGTGTGTTCGGACTTACTTTTCCATTTTTTCCAGGAGGCGTTACCATAATGATCTCATCCACACCGGCAACCTTTGCCGGCATCACATTCATCAGTACCGAAGACGGATAAACTGCCTTTCCACCCGGCACATACACACCGACTCTGTGAAGCGGAGTGATCTTCTGCCCAAGAATGGTTCCGTCCGGTTTACTGTCAAACCAGCTGTTCTGACGCTGTTTTGCATGATAACTTTCGATATTGTCTTTTGCTTTGCGGATGACTGTAAGAAGTGTATCATCAACCTGCGCATATGCTTCTTCAATTTCTGCTTCTGTGACTTCTATCGTATCGGCAGTAAGCTCTGCCCCGTCAAATTTGGCAGTGTATGCAAAAACTGCCGCATCTTTTTCTTCTTTTACTTTATCTAAGATTTCTTTTACGCTTGCCTCATACTGTCCGTAATTGTTCGGACTTCTTTTCAGCAGATCTTCCAGCAGATTTTTCTTTGTATCGCTGTTCAGCTTTTGTATTCTCATGTGCATTAAGCCTCCCTTTTTAATATACTTCTGAGTTTATAAAGAAGTTCCTTGATCCGGTCATTTTCCAGACGCATGCTGACCGGGTTTACGATCATACGCGCTGATAACGGGCAAACCTCATCGAGAACTACAAGTCCGTTCTCCTTCAAGGTGGATCCGGTTTCCACGATATCCACGATCACCTCTGAAAGACCAATGATCGGTGCAAGTTCAATCGAACCGTTCAATTTGATAATCTCTACCGTCTGGTGTCTGGTATTATAAAAATAATCCTTTGCAATATTCGGATATTTTGTCGCCACGCGGATAAGTTCGTGATTCTCCAGATATTTTTTCGCATCTGCCGGTCCGCATACGCACATCCTGCATTTACCAAAACCAAGATCCAGTACCTCATGTACCTTCTTTCCAGCTTCCAGGATCGTATCTTTTCCGACCACGCCGATGTCAGCCGCACCATATTCTACATAGGTCGGTACATCCGGTCCCTTCGATAAGAAAAATTTGAGTTTTAATTCTTCATTTACAAAAATCAGCTTTCTGGAATCTTTATCTTTCATTTCCTCACAGGTGATCCCCAGTTCTTCCAGAAGCTCCAGTGTCTGTTTTGCGAGCCGCCCCTTACAGAGCGCAAATGTCAAATATCTTGTGTCTTTCATCGTCTCACCCCTACTCTACTATTTTCTCTTCGCCGGTCATCAGGTTCACCATCTGCACATCTCCTTTGCTGCGAAGATACAGCATGCTTCCTGCAAGACTGCGTTTTCCATAATCCACATAGAATTCCAGCGACTTATCCGATGCTTTCTGAAGGATCTGGGTATTCTTGTCCTTCCCTCTGAATTCCATGGCAAGCTGGATCGCATCCTTCAACCGTTCTTTATCATATAAGATCAGGGTACTCTTCTCGCCACTTGAGATCTGGATCCTCTGGCGGGAAAGCGCGCTCATCAGTTCATCTACTACGATTGCAAAACCGATCGCCGGCTCTGCTTTTCCAAACTTTTCAACCAGATGGTCATAACGTCCGCCTTTTACAATGGCATCCCCGGTTCCAAAAGTATATCCCCGGAAGATAATACCGGTATAATATCCGTAAATTCCGCTCATGCTCAGATCAAACGTAATGTACTGCTCCATTTTGTAGACAGATAAGATCGCGTAGATTTTTTCGAGACGACGGATTGCTTTCAGCGCTTTTTTGCTTGGCGCTACCTTTTTCGCCTCTTCCAAGATCTCCACACCGCCGACCATCTCGGAAAGTGCGGAAAATGCTTTTCTTGACACCGGTTTTGCATCGGCCTCTTCTAATAGTTCGTCTGCGCCGAAAAAGTTCCGGTTATTGATCAGCTCACGCAGACGTTCTTCTGTCTCATCATCAATCTCGGATTCCTCGATCAGGCTCTGGAAAAAGTCTACATTTCCTACGCTGATCTGAAATTCTTCCAGTCCGGCATTCTTCAGACAGTCAATGACAAGTGCCAGCATCTCCGCATCAGCGTCTGCCGCATCCAGTCCGATCATCTCCGCACCCATCTGGGTACTTTCCTTTAATCGTCCCTGATAACTGGAATGATTGATAAATGTGTTCCCCACATAGCAAAGCCTTGCCGGGAACTCATCATCCTTAAATAAAGTTGCCGACGCACGCGCGATCTGCGGAGTGATATCCGGTCTTAACACCAGTGTGTTGCCGTCTCTGTCGAAAAATTTATATAATTCCCTTGAAGGAATGGTTCCGATCTCTTTTCTGAATACATCAAAATATTCATACATAGGAGTCTGGATATCATGATATCCATACAAATGCAGAGTCTTATGAAGTCGGTTCTGAAGTGCCAGCTTTTTGGCGCATTCTTCATGATAAATGTCTCGGACCCCTTCGGGTGTATGTAATAACTGCTCCATAGATTGTAACTCCTCTTTTTGTTTATTTGCCACTTTAGTATGCTACCATATTAAAACGTGACCTTGTTGTATTATACGAACTTTGGCGCGGCTTGTCAAGCCTGCATACTCAGAAGTTCTATCCTGTTAATCTCTTTCCCTGCTTCTTATCTCTCTTCCCGCTGCTCCAGATCCTTCTGGAGCAACTCCAGATACGGAACGAACACGCCCTGCCTTAGCTGCATAAAATATTCCTTATCCAATTCTTCAAAGCGTACGCTTTTCCGTCCGCCCTGCTTCATCCGATCCCAGAACACTTCTATTTCTTCAAAACGCATGTAATAAAGCAGGTTTTTTGTACTGTAATAGATAAGAAAAAAGGAAATTCCATCCTGTTTTTCAAAATCCCGCATAAAATTCATCTGGTGTTCATGGATATTGTGCAGTGGAAAGGTATCCATACTGCACTCTTTTGCGTCAAAACATACGGGAATTCCCTGTACTGCTCCAATATAATCGACCGTACTGCGCTGGTCAAAATAAGCCAGCGTGATCTGACGGTGATCTTTGTCCATTCGCACCGGAGTGATCGGTGTCGGGATTTTCTGAATGAGTGCCAGTCCCTGCCGCTGATAGCGTTCATTCGTCCGGTTAATAAAATCCTCCAGGGTTGAACCTCTTAGCCCTCTTGAATTCCAGGTTCCCATTCTAATCCTTCTCCTTTTATGATGGTTGTAAATCCTTCCGGAAGAGGTGCGGTAAGCTCCTTTTCCGATACCTTTGCAAGCGCATCCTCTCTTTTCGGAAACTGCATTTTCCACGCATGTAAAAGCTGATACTTTAACGCATATTTTTTCCGGAAAATAGAATTGACCTTTGGATTACCATACTTGGTATCCCCGATGATCGGATGACCGGTCGAAGACAGATGTGCACGGATCTGATGGGTCCGTCCCGTGATCAGATGCACCTTCAGAATCGTCTGCTGACCATTATCCGCAAGCGGAATATATTCTGTGGCGATCGGCTTTGCCTCGCCTTTTGCTTCTTTCAGAATTTTCACCTGATTTGTCGTCTCATTTTTCAGAAGATATCCTTCAATCTTCTGACGGTCTTTTATTACACCATCCACGATCGTGAGATAATATTTTTTCACGGTCCTGTCTCTTAAAATCTCGCTGAGCTGCTGCAATCCCGCAAGGCTTTTTCCTGCGGTAACCAGACCACTGGTATTCCGGTCCAGGCGGTTACAGACCGATGGACGGAAAGTAGCAAGCTCAGCTGGTTTCAGATCGTCTTTTTCCAGCAGATAAGCGATCATATATTCATTCAGGGAAAGGTCAGACGGTGCTGCTTTCTGGGAAAGCATGCCTGATGGTTTGTTCAGGATCAGAATATCCGAATCCTCATAGATTACCGACAGCCGGATGCTGCTTCCCATTGCCCGTGCAAGATCTGCCGGAAGCTTCTTTTCTGCTCCCGGTGCCCCTGCGAATTTCTGCCAGGTATCATCTGAGAGAAATACTTCAACCTGATCTCCTTTTATCAGTTTTTCATTTCCCTGCGCTTTTTTCCCGTTTAACTTGATGTTCTTTTTCCGCAGCATCTTGTAAACAAAGCTCATCGGCGCTTTACTTAAATATTTCCCAAGAAGCTTGTCCAGACGCTGTCCTGCTTCATTTGCCGAAACGGTTATTTTCTGCATGCTTTTAATTCCTCCTGCCTTTTACAGTGAAATGTCCAGAAGGAGTCCTTTGATCATCTCTTCGTGTTTTCTGGTATCCTGCTGCTCTACAGAAGCAATGTTGTTCATTCCCTCGGCGCGAGTCAGAAATGCTTTGTAATCATGGAAAAGCTTGACCACCACCTTGTCGAACTGGTTCTGCTTCATAATGGATTTGATATGCTTTGCGGCATAGTCCACATCCACTTTTTTCACCGGCACATAGCCACAGATCGTATTGTTGTAAATTGCAACAGCTGCTACCGGCATTGCCTTTTTCTCACTGGTGATCACAAGATCGTATGCAACGGTAAGTTCTTCGGTGACAGCCGAGATTTCAAGCTCAGTTGCCTCATCGATGGAATCATGCGGCATGACCATGATCAGATTGACCAGGATCCGGCTTGCCGGAAGACATCCGAGTACCGCTACCACAGTGAGCAGATTGAGCTTTGTCTTTGTTGTCACATAACCGGCGATCACCAGTGCGGCAACCAGTCCAAAAGAGACAACAGCTTCCAGTATCAATAATCGTTTTCTTCTGCGCAGATAACCTGCATCTCCTTTTTGTATCTTCATCTTGTCTTTCGCTTACTCCTTCGTTATTTTCTCCATCACTGACATGGCTTTTAAGATCATTCCGTGCGGAAGTACTTTGGCAGCAGCTTCTGCTCCTTTCATTGCCGTGCCATATACAGAAACTTCTTTTTTGTATTTGGCATCAATGAGCGCCTGCTTTACAACCTGTACCGGATCTGCCATCACAGCCTCTTTCATGCCACCGGGCAGCTTCCCTGACACTTCAAAAAACGGAGTATCCACAGGTCCCGGGCAGACCGCTGTGACGAAGATTCCTTTTTCCTTCAGTTCAGCTGCAAGACTCCTTGAAAAGCTCAGTACATACGACTTTGTCGCTGCATAAACTGCAAATTTTGCCTGCGGGCAAAAAGCTGCTGCGCTTGCCAGGTTGATGATCCTGGTCCCTTTATGCATCCAGGGCAGACAGGTACAGGTCATCTCGGTCAGTCCCCGGCAGTTCAGGTCGATCATGCGGAGCTGAAGCTTCTTATCTTCCTTTGCAATCTCCTCTACTGTCCCGGTCTTTCCGAATCCTGCCGCATTGACCAGCATACGGATATCAGGATTCTGATTCTCCAGCCGGTTTTTCACCTGCTTGTATACCAGATCCTCTTCCATGTCGCCTGCAAAGATCCGGATATAGGTCTTGTGGCTTTTCTTGATCTCTTCCAGCTTCTTTTCACTGCGGGCGATCACCCAGATTTCATCCAGTTCCCTGTAAAAACGTTCAATCTGTCTGACAAATTCTTTTCCCATGCCGGAGGATGCCCCGGTAACAATCGCAATCTTCATAAGCGGTTCTCCTTTCTCCTGTGACTACTTCCGTTTGTGTACATTACGGATGGATTTCTTTTTCTGCGGTCTTGACGAGGACTCACCTCTGCCATTTCCTGTTCCGCCATGGTTTCTTCCGCTGTATCCATTCTTCTCCTGCATTTTTTCCGAATGCAGCTTTCTCGGACGGATCAGACATTTTTCATCGAATCCTACCAGATCCATACGGTCTGCGATTCGCAGTGCCTCCATGACCAGATCATAATTCTTCGGATTCCGGTACTGGATCAGTGCTCTCTGCATCGCTTTTTCATGCGGATTCTTCGGCACATACACCGGCTTCATCGTCCGCGGATCTACACCGGTATAATACATACAAGTGGAAATCGTAGACGGTGTCGGGTAGAAATCCTGTACCTGCTCCGGCATATAACCAAGATCCCGCAAGTATTCGGCAAGCTTTACCGCTTCTTTCATAGTAGAACCCGGATGGGACGACATCAGATACGGAACCAGATACTGTTTAAGTCCTAACCTTTTATTGATCTCTTCGTATTTGTGGGTAAAACGTTCATAAACTGCATTTTCCGGCTTGCCCATCATCTGCAGAACCGGATCTGCTACATGCTCCGGTGCAACTTTCAACTGACCGCTGACATGATACTGACACAATTCTTTGAAAAACGTGTCATCCGGATCCGCCAGCAGATAGTCAAAACGGATACCGGAACGGATGAATACTTTTTTGACTCCCGGTATCTTTCTGAGATCCCGGAGAATGCTTAAGTATTCTTTATGATCTGCGATCATATTTTTACACGGCTTTGGAAAAAGGCACTGTTTGTTCGTACATGCCCCGTATTTTAACTGTTTCTTACATGCCGGTGCACGGAAGTTCGCGGTCGGTCCGCCCACATCATGAATATATCCTTTGAATTCCGGATCCTCCGGAAATGTCTTTGCTTCAGCGATCAGTGATTCCTTACTTCGTGTCTGAATGATCCTTCCCTGATGGAATGTCAGTGCACAAAAACTGCAGCCTCCAAAACATCCCCTATTGCTGATAAGACTGAATTTGATCTCCCGAATCGCCGGCACTCCACCTGTCGCCTCATAAGATGGATGGTAGGTCCGCATGTAAGGAAGTGCGTAGACATCATCCATCTCCTGCTGGGTCAGCGGTTTTGCCGGAGGGTTCTGTACCACATACAGATGATCCGAATAGGGCTCAACCAGCCTCTTTCCGGAAAATGGATCTGTGTTGCAGTACTGTCTGTAAAAGCTTTTGGCGTACAGAAGCTTATCTTTTTTCATCTCTTCATACGGTTCCAGAATCTCTGCATCATACACACTGTCCAGATTCTTGACCTTGCATACCGTTCCGTCGATATAGGTAATGTCCTTGATATCCAGTCCGGCATCCAATGCCTCTGCAATCTCAATGATCGAGCGTTCGCCCATTCCATAAGAAACCAGGTCTGCACCCGAATCCAGAAGAATGGAACGCTTAAGCTGGTTGGACCAGTAATCGTAATGTGCAAGTCTTCTAAGACTCGCCTCGATACCACCCAGAATGATTGGTGTCTTCTTATATGTCTGACGGATCAGATTGCCGTACACAACTGCTGCATAATCCGGTCTCTTTCCCATCACTCCGCCCGGTGTATAAGAGTCCTGCTGCCGTCTTTTCTTTGATACAGAATAATGGTTGACCATGGAATCCATATTTCCCGCCGACACCATAAATCCAAGCCGCGGCTCTCCAAATTCTGTAATACTTTCTTTATCCTTCCAGTCAGGCTGTGCAATGATCCCCACGCGGAAGCCATGTGCCTCTAAAAGGCGGGTGATGATCGCATGTCCAAAAGACGGGTGGTCTACATAGGCATCTCCGCTTACATAGACAAAGTCTACATGGTCCCACCCCCGCTCTTCCATCTCTTTCCTGCTGATCGGTAAAAATCCATGATTCATTATAATACCTCGTATGTCTGATTGGTAATGTCTTCATAGCTGTGAATAAAATAATCGGCAAACTCCCGCTTTTTCGCATCCTGTGGGCGTGAAAACCAGTCGTCTACCGCGCACACACGCATTCCTGCATTTTTCCCGGCAAGGATTCCCATCGGAACATCTTCAAATACCAGACAGGCGGAAGGCTCTGCACCGAGCTGCTCGGCTGCCTTCAGATAAACATCCGGTGCCGGTTTTCCTTTATTCACTTCGCAGCTTGTACAGATTGTACTGAAAAGATTGGTGATCTGCCTTGCCTTTAAAAATTCTTCCACCAGCTTCCGGTCATTGCTGGTTGCGATTCCTGTCCGGATGCCTTTCTCTTTCAGCATCTCCAGAAATGCCTTTACCCCTGGTTTCAGCGTGACCTCTTTTGTATATTTATCCACAGACATATCATACCATTCTTTTTTGATCTCCTCCACCGTATGCGGAAGCTCCGGAAAAATCTTCAAAAAGTACTGCGCTGTCTCGGTATAGCTCATCCCTTCCATTGCCTCATGAAAATCTTCCGGTGGATTCAGATGATATTTTCTGATATAATCTTCATCTATCGCTGTCCACACCCACATGGAATCTACCAGGGTCCCATCCAGATCAAAAATGACAGCTTTGGTATCCTCTAACATAATTTTCTTATCTCCTCTTCGGTCAGTGACCGGTATTCTCCTTTTGCAAGTGTCTTATCCAGTATAAGACTTCCCATAGAAAGCCGCTTCAGATAGACTACCTCTTTTCCGACTGCGTGAAACATCCGCTTCACCTGATGGAAACGTCCTTCCGTGATCGTAAGCTCGATTTCCGACTCTTCCCCACTTTTCAGGATCCGGAGATCCGCGCTTTTAGCCGGCGTATCGTCTCCGATATCCACTCCGTCTGCAAATGCTTTCACATCAGATTCGTCTACCTTTCCCTGTATTTTCGCATAATATATCTTATCCACATGCTTTTTCGGAGAAAGCAGGCGGTGTGCCAGTTCTCCGTCATTGGTGATCAGAAGAAGTCCTTCCGTGTCCTTATCCAGACGTCCTACCGGGAACAGATCATTTCTTTTTTTATCTGCAATCAGATCCAGAACTGTCTTGTCACGGTCATCTTTTGTTGCGGAAATGACACCTGCCGGTTTATGGAGCATATAATACTCTTTTTTAGCGTATCCAATCTGTTTTCCGTCAAGACTTACTTTCTGTGTGGTCTCATCGATTTTAAGTTCCGGTTTTTTCACCGCCTCTCCATCAACCATGACACGTCCGCTGCGGATCAGCTTTTTGATTTCACTTCTGGTTCCCTGCCCCATCTCGGCAAGATATTTGTCTATGCGCATCATGCGGACTGATTCCTCCATCCAGGCAGATATTTGTTCTTCAAAGTTCCGTTCGTGACTTTTCCCCATCCAAGCGGGAAACCGTCTGTGCAGACCAGATGCCAGCCTTTTGCCTTAGCCGGAACCAGATCCTCCACATCGATTGTCTCACCTTTCAGATAACGCATCAGTCGGTCATCATCAGAAGACAGGTTCAATGTATGCGCGTACTCTTCCATTTTCAGGTTCATCGCCAGTGCCTGGCTCGGCTCAAAACGCTTTTTCTTCAGTTCGCCAAGGAGCAGTCCGCTTCTTAAAAATCTTGCGCCTTTCAGTTCCGGAAGATTCTCCGGCATATAGTACACACGCTCTCCATGGATATCCAGTCTCCACGATTTCAGCTCCCACTTGACATCACGGAAGAATTCTTCCAGCTCTGCCGGGATCTTCTTTGCTTTCTGCTCTGCGACCGGGGAAGATAGGCAGATTGCATCCGCACTCTTTTTCAGCAGTGCGAGGTAATGTCCCTCCCCTTTCATATGATGTGGAAAAATACGGACAGTCTTAGCAAAATCCGGATCCTTTGACTTGGTTACTTCCGGCATGCCCGGTGCAAATCCTTCATATCCTGCAATTTCCTGAATCTCGAATTCCGGATATTCACCGAGCAGATATTCGATCGTTCCCTCATTCTCCAGTGGATCAAACGTACAGGTTGAATACAGCATCATGCCACCCGGCTTTAACATTCTCGCCGCCTGGGTGATAATGCTTCTCTGCAGCTTCGAGAAAAATTCAGGTCCATGTTCTTCCCAGGCACGTACCATCTTCTTATCCTTACGGAACATCCCTTCCCCCGAACACGGCGCATCGATCAGGATCTTGTCAAAATAACCGCTGAAATAGCGTTCCAGTCGTCCGGGTTCTTCACTCATGACCAGCATATTGCCGATCCCGAAAACTTCCAGATTCTTTAAGAGTCCTCTTGCTCTGGAGCTGCTGATATCATTTGCTACCAGAACACCTTCGTTCTGAAGCTTCGCCCCAAGCTCGGTTGCCTTTCCCCCAGGTGCGGCACAAACATCCAGTACCCGGTCCCCCGGTTCTACCGGAAGACGGTTCGCCGGTGTCATCGCACTCGGCTCCTGCAGGTAGTAAAGTCCTGCAAAATAATACGGATGCTTCGCAGGAGATATCTTTTCTCCGTCATAGTAAAAACCGTTGTCGATCCACGGGATCGGTGTGATCTCAAACGGACAGATCTTCACAAAATCCTCCACAGAAATCTTCTCTGTATTCACACGAAGTCCGTAATATCTCGGCTCATCATAACATTTTATATAATCCTCAAATTCATCTCCGAGGAGTGCCTTCATCTTCTCTTCAAATTCATTTGGTAAATTTATCATTCTTTCGTCCTCCATATCATTTAAGTATAGCATAGTTAGAAAGAACAGGAAAGTTTTTTCTCCCCGGCAAGTCTTAAAATCCAATAGGGATTGTAGCTGGTTTCTTCGCCATCCGGATACAGATAAATCCCCAGATGCAGATGCGTGGCAAACATCCCTTTCGTCCCCTCCGGACCATATCCGGTATTTCCCATAAATCCAATGATATCCCCTGCCTTCACCTCGTCCCCTTCCTGATAACTTCCATAAGAGTCCAGATGTGCATAATAGAAATATGCACCGGACGGTGCGGTAATCCCGATCCGGTATCCTCCCTTTTCCAGCCAGCCTTTTGCCGATACTACCCCATCCGTCATACTCACAACCGGATAGAGCCCGGGGATATCTTTCGATGCCATCAGATCACAGCCTTCATGTCCCCTTTTTCCTCCGTAGGTGCGCTCTCCCATCCAGCTGTCCACAAAAGATACCTGATACTGTGGATGTTTCGGTGATTCCGGAACAGGAAAATAGCGGATATCATTCCAAAGAGCTGTACAGATCTTTTCAAAAGTTTTCCACTCTTCTTTTTCCGACCATTTTTCAAACAACTCTTTTTCGTTATCCTGTGAAAACAGGCTGTTTTCCAGAAAATAAATGGCATAAAGTCTTCCTCTTTTTTCATGATATGTCTTCGCAAGAACCTGGAAAAACGCCTCCTCCATCCCAAGCTTTCTGAATTCTTCTGTACTTCCTGTTTTCAGGTTCAATCGGCTTTTTTTAGCTTTCTCGTTAAGCTGTATGCTTGCTGCCACACAAAAAATCAGCAATAAAAAAAGGAGCAGAAGCAATCTGCGTTCCAGTCTTTTTTTCAAGATTTCTCCATTTTTCTTTTATTCTATTCGCACTGAATCTCTTCTATGCACATGTGCCCCGGTATATCTGTCTGTGTTTTTTCATAAACTGTTGCAAAAGAATACGGCAGGTATACACGATGAAAACCAAAAAGCTGTCGGTGTTTTTTCTGATCGGACTTTTCCTTCTGATGCTTTTTTCCCCGGAAACCGTTGCCACAGGTGCCGCAAACGGACTGCTGCTCTGGTACCGGCAGGTGCTTCCGGTGCTCTTTCCTTTTCTTCTTATAACCGGTCTTATGATCCGCACAGGTAGCATTTCCCTGATCAATCAGATCCTTTCTCCGATTCTGAAGCCTTTTCTTGGCATTTCCGAAAATGCTTCTTTTTCGGTAGTCTGTGGATTTCTCTGTGGCTTTCCGGTAGGGGCAAAATCCTGCTCTGACCTGACTGATAAGGGAGAAATTTCTTCTGCTGAAGGAGAATATCTTCTCTCTTTCTGTAACAATGTCAGTCCTGCGTTTCTGACCGGGTATGTGGCAGTAAAAAGTCTCAAGCAGCCTGAAATGACGCAGATCTGTCTGCTTTTTCCTATCCTTTCCGCACTGTGCTGTTCCTTTTTGTTCCGCAGATGGTATCTGCCGCAGAAACCTTTTGCGACTGCAGGAGAACAGGCTGATTCCAGGCAATCTCTTCCTTTTTCCAGGGCTCTTGACGAAAGTATTCTGTCAGCATGTGATTCCATCACGAAAATCGGCGGATATATGATCGTTTTCTCAGTGCTCCTTTCTTTTATGGCAAAACTTTCCTTTCAAAATTTCTTCTGGAAGTTGTTGCTTCTTCCCGGAGTGGAACTGACCGGAGGAATCCGCATGCTCTGTCAACTGGACCTTACTTCTGAACTGCGGTTTCTTCTCGTCATGGCGCACTGTTCTTTCGGAGGAGTCTGCGCGCTTTTCCAGACCAAATGCATGATCCGGTCCCAGAACTGGTCTTTTTCTCGCTATATAACAGAAAAGCTGATTACCGCAATGGTAACCAGCCTGTTCGCTTTTTGCTATCTGAAATTGTTCGGATAAAGAACTTATTCCATCTGTCCCTGTTCTGTCTGTCCGGCTTCTCCGCCGAATTCTGCTTCCAGTCCGCGTGATGACTTATCCGGAACTTCCAGTTCTGCACGGTTGTTACGGACAACATCATAACATTCCTGAAGGGATGTTACCAGACTGTCATACTTGCTTGTGTAACTGTTCAGTGTATGACCGATGATGCTTTCGGCATTGGCAAGAAGGTCATCTGTATACTGCACTGCCCCGATACGGATATCGTTGGCATCATTGGTTGCATTATCCAGGATCTGCTGTGCCTGATCTGTTGCTGCCATAACGATCTCGTTTGCCTGTGCGTATGCCTGCTGCATGATCTCATGCTCGCTTACCAGTTCGCTTGTCTGTGCATGTGCTTCTTCAATCATGCTCTCTGCTTTCTGCTGTGCATCTGCAAGGATTGCATCCTTGTTCGCGATGATCTTCTGATAACGCTTGATCTCATCCGGAGTCTTCATACGAAGTTCACGGAGAAGTTCGTCGATCTGGTCTTTATTCACGATAATCTTTGTAGTTGATAATGGCTGAAACTTACAGCTGTCAATATACTCTTCAATTTCTTCAATAATCTGCTCAATACGGCTGCTCATAATTTTACACTCTCCTTCTTGTCACAGACCTGCTGTGACATCTTTTCTTTTATACTTTTGGCGACAGTCTCCGGCACGAACTGGGAAATATCCCCTCCGAAAGCTGCGACTTCTCTTACGATTGTAGAGCTAAGGTAAGAATACTTGAGATTGGTTGTAAGGAACATGGTTTCTACTTCCGGCTCAAGCTTATGATTCGTCTGTGACATCTGGATCTCATACTCAAAATCTGTGATCGCACGCAGTCCGCGAATCACTAGACGCGCCTTCTGCTGTCTTGCGAATTCCACAAGCAGCCCGTCGAAAGGTACTACTTTCACGTTGCCGAGATCTTTTGTCACTTCCTCTAACATTTTAACACGTTCTTCTACAGAAAACAACGGGGTTTTTGCTTTATTCATCAATACTCCGATTATAAGTTCGTCTACAATTTTGCTGCTCCGGGTAATAATATCCAGATGTCCGAAAGTTACCGGGTCAAAGCTTCCCGGATAAATCGCTCTTATCATGAGTCTACTCCTCCACAGATATAAATACATGCATATTGGTCTTGTATTTCTTTTGTTTGATCATTGAAAAACCAAGTTCCTCCAGATAAGAAAAATCAGTTGCCAAAGATGCTTCCACGATGATCAGTGCATCCTTTTCCAGCAAGTCTGATTTTGCAAGATAAGTAAGCACCTCTTTTTCCAGCATATGGTTGTACGGTGGATCCATAAACACATAATCGAATTTTTCTCTTCCATCCAGTCTGCGAAGTGCCGAAAACACATCCTCCCGGATTACTTCCGCCTGGTCTGCAAGCTGTGTCTTTTTCAGATTCTCCATAATGCACTGGATCGCATCCGGATTGTTTTCCACAAAAACCGCCTTTTTTACACCTCGGCTGATCGCCTCAATCCCGATTGCCCCGCTTCCTGAAAAAAGATCCAGAAATGTACAGTCGCAAAGTCCATGTGCGATCATATTGAATAAGGTTTCTTTGGTTCTGTCGGTTGTCGGACGTGTCTCCATTCCTTTTACCGTCACAAGTGGTATTCTTCTGGCTTTCCCTGCTATGACTCTCATCTTATCGTTCTCCTGATCTATGATGTCAGAAACTACTCCATCATTCCAAAACATAGGGTGTTTTGTCTTTTAACCCTGACAACATATTATACTTATTTGTGATTATTTTGTCAATTTTCCCGCTTGTATTTTACCAGATACATTTTTTTATCTGTCTTTTTTCAGATACAAAGCTCTACTTTTCCGACTCCATCTGTACCTGATGGACAGTGATCTGCTGATATGGAATATCAATATGATTTTCATCCAGTGTCAACTTGATGTTTTCCAGCATCCGCCATCTTGTCGGCCAATACTCTTCACTTTTTACCCAGGCACGGACACCTATCACAACCGAACTGCTCCCAAGCTCATGGACAAAAACATTATGTTCCATAGTCTGGATGACGGACGGATCATTTTTTACAAGTTCCTGCAACAGTTTCTTGGCAAGGCGCAGATCCGCTTCATATGCAATATCCACCTTCAGATCCAGCTGGCGGTAATCTTTGTCCGTCACATTGGTAAGGCTTGTGTTGGCAAGTGTTCCATTCGGCACAACGATCGTCTTGTTGTCAATGGTGGCAAGCTTGGTGTAGAAGATCTGGATCTCTTTGACCGTTCCTTCATTGCCATGGCTGTCTTCTATAATATAATCCCCGACAACAAAAGGCTTCAAAAATAAGATCAGCATCCCACCGGCAAGGTTGGAAAGACTTCCCTGCAGAGCAAGACCAACCGCCACACCTGCTGATGCAACCGCTGCTGCAATCGATGCAGATTCTACACCGAGCGAATTGATAATTGCCAGAAACAGCAGTATATGAAGTCCGTATTTCAACAGAGAATCCACAAACTGTCTCGCACCGGTATCCGAATTGGCGCGTTCCATGGATGCCCTCGTAATCTTGCGGATCCAGTTGATCATCTTATGGCAGATGATGAATACGAGCAGTGCCATCAGGATCCGGATTCCAAACGAAATCAGGTCAGGACCTTTTTCCTGAATGAATTTATTAAATCCGGTGATTGTATCCACCGTGTCCTGTACGGTCGCCTCTACCTCATTTCCTGCGGCTTTCTGTGTCAAAAGCATGTTTTATCCCTCCTTCAGTGCAATGAATGCTGCAAGATTTCCCCTCTTTCCTTTGGATGCACGATGGGAAAATAAAAGTTTCGGGTTACAACAGGTACACACATTAGTAACTGCCAGGTGTTCCGGTCTGATCCCTGCATCTGTGAGAACCAGTTCATTTGCCTTCCAGAGATCCAGCTGGAACTTTCCATTCTCCTTGGCATAGAACAGACGGTCATATTCAGACTCTCTGAAATTTGCACGGAACATGTCGATCACATCTTCACTGACTTCATAGCAGTCCTGACAGATGGACGGTCCCACACAGGCAATGATATTCTTTGGATCACAGCCGAATTCTTTCTGCATCTTTTCAACCGTCACCTGTCCCATCCGGTTCACGGTGCCTCGCCAGCCGGAATGGCTGGATGCTACCACCTTTTTCACCGGATCCAGAAACAGAAGCGGTACACAGTCCGCGTAAAATGTCACCAGACAGATCCCCGGTACATTTGTGATCAATCCGTCTACATCTGTGTAATCCTTTTCTCTTGTAACACCTTTGCCGGCATCTTCTCTTGTCACGATCCGTACGTTCGTCGTATGGGTCTGATGCGTGCAGACCATATGTTCCGGCTTCACGCCGATTGCAGCTGCCATTCTTCTGTAGTTCTCGTCCACATGCGTGGGATCATCCCCTCTGGTATAGCTCAGGTTCATGCTTCCCAGGAAACCTTCACTCACTCCTCCAAGCCTGGTCGAAATTCCATGTTCTACAAGTCCTTCCTTTTCAAGGATCGGATACTTGAGAAATGGTACGCCGGCACTTATGCATTCGTCAAAGATATGCTCCTCATTTTTATATTTTAATCCTATTTTCATCTGTACTCTCCCGTATTGTGATATCTGCAGACAGCCATCTGGCTTTTTCCCTGGTATAATAAATCATACAATTCCAAAGTCTCCGCAGTACTCAAATGCATTTTTCCGCAAAGAAATTTTATTTCCCGCGATTCCTACTACATCGAAACGGCATGGTATCTCTGTGCAGCCGTTCTTCATCAGATAATAAACGGCCGCTCCGGACAGGCGCATCTGTTTGGACACAGATACCGCCTCCAGAGCAGCCGAAAGCCCTCCTGTTTTGCGAAATTTCACCTCACAAAAGACCAGATATTCTCCGTCTTTTGCAACAATGTCAATCTCCGCATAACGGCAGCGGAAATTATACTCCAGTATCTGATATCCTTGCTTTTCCAGAAATTCACCTGCTATTTTTTCATATTTTGTACCGGTCCTTCGCCGGTTTTTTTCATTCTCCAATTGCCTTTTGGATCTGATCTTCTACCTGTTCTGACGGATTTTTATACGAAGTGTCCGATAAAACTTCTTCTGTGGATCGGTGTCGGTCCAAGCGTCTGAAGCGCTTTGATATGTTCTGCTGATCCATAACCTTTGTTAGATGCAAATCCATATCCCGGAAGTAGCTTATCATACTCTTCCATCAGACGGTCTCTTGTTACCTTTGCCACAATACTTGCTGCAGCGATGGACACGCTTTTTGCATCTCCCTTGATGATCGGAACCTGTGGAATCACAACCTCCGGAATGGTAACTGCATCATTTAAAAGCAGATCCGGCGAGACTTTCAAATTGCCAATCGCCTGACGCATGGCTTCGTAGGTTGCCTGCAAAATATTGATCTCGTCAATCCTTGCAGGGGAAGCCATCCCGAGACCTACTGCAACTGCTTTGTCCATGATCTCATCATAAAGCTCATCTCTTTTTGCTGCGGAAAGCTTCTTGGAATCATTTATATAAAGGATCTCGCACTCTTTTGGCAGGATCACAGCCCCTGCAACTACCGGACCTGCAAGTGGTCCCCTTCCCACCTCGTCAATTCCACAGATAAACGCATGGTCAGCATATTTTTCTTCGTACTGACGCATTTTCGCAAGGCGATCTTTTTCGGCAAGCAGCTTTTCCTTCTGCTTTCTGTACTTTTCCAGAAGCTTTTGCACACCGGCTCTGTCATCCGGCGCATAGACCTTCATCAGCTGCTCCCTTTCGGCATCCTCTGCCGCTTTTAAACGGCTGTCGATCTCTTTGATACTTTCTTTACTCATGCTTTATCACTCCGATTTTGTTGAACGGATAAATTCTTACCCAGGCACGCCCGATCAGCATATCACGGGTAAGTACACCCACACTTGCCACACGGCTGTCCGAGCTGTGATTCCGGTTATCTCCCAGGACAAAATATTCATCATCTCCCAGTTTGATCGGCTCTGCTGCAATTCCCGGATCTTCCATCACCTCTGCACCATAATGTTCATCCAGCTTTTTGCCATTAATATACACATACCCATCGATCACCTGCACAGTATCACCGGGCAGTCCGATGATACGTTTGATATAATAGGTATTCTCTGCATGCTGGTAAGGGAATACAATAATATCATATCTTTCCGGCTCGCGGAAACGGTAGCTGAGCTTATCCACGATCAGGTTGTCTCCGTCTGAAAGTGTCGGTTCCATTGAATGACCGTCTACTTTAGTGCGCTGTCCGACAAAGGTGACGATCACCCATGTCAGCAGAACAATGACCAGAAGATACAGAAGTGTTCCTCCCAGTGATCTCCATATGCTCTGCTCCTGCTCCGGAGCTTCTTCCTTGTTGTCTTCCTTATTCATTTGTATACTCCTTTACAAATTCAAGTGTGATCCTTCCGAGTCTTCCATTTCGGAAATCATCCAGCAGCATACCAGCTGCTTTTGCGGTATCTAATTCATTTCCGCGTACCAGACAATGGCGGCTCTCAGCAATTGCTTCCAATACACTGTAGCTGTTCTGCTTTTCGTTGATCGTATATTTCTCAGCAAGAACACCCGGATAAGCATCCTGCATATAGCTGATCAGCTCCGCCGCAAGCTCTTCCAGATTCATGATCTCATCCTTGATCGACCCGATAAATGCAAGGCGCAGTCCCACTTGCTGATCCTCAAACTTCGGCCAGAGAATTCCCGGTGTATCGAGAAGCTCTACGTTCTTGTTTAGACGGATCCATTGCTTTCCTTTGGTCACACCCGGTTTGTTACCGGTCTTTGCACAGGCTTTTCCGGCAAGTGCATTGATAAAAGTAGACTTTCCGACGTTCGGGATTCCGACTACCATCGCACGGACCGGACGGTTCAGAATCCCTCTCTTACGGTCACGCTCTGTCTTTTCTTTACACGCTTCCTGGATCACTCCCTGAATAGACTTGATCCCGCCGCCTTTACGGGAATTAACCTTAACTGCCGAATATCCTTTTCCACGGAAATAGCCGATCCACTCTTCTGTCTGTTTCTCATCTGCAAGATCTGCCTTATTGAGCAGGATCAGTCTTGCTTTATTCTTTCCAAGTTCATCGATGTCCGGATTCCGGCTGCTCATCGGAACTCTTGCATCAACCAGTTCGATCACAAGATCGATCAGTTTGATATTCTCCTGCATCATCCTTTTGGCCTTTGTCATATGCCCCGGATACCATTGAAAATTCATCCAGTTTCCTCCTTCTATTTACCAAGCAGTCCGAAACGGTCTTTCGGGGAAAGGATAAACCATACTTTCCCTTCAATCTCGGAACGCTTTACATTTCCAATATCAGCCATCCGGCTGTCTTCACTGCTCTCCCGGTTGTCACCAAGGACAAAATACTCATCTCCACCGAGAACGATCTTCTCACTGGCAATACCTGCATCTGCAATTGCAGTAGTCTCATACTTTTCAACCAGCTTTCTGTTGTTGACATAAATCTCTCCATCCCTGATCTCAACGCTTTCGCCCGGAAGTCCGATAATCCTTTTAATATAGGAATGAAGATTCTCATTCCCTTTTGGTTTGAACACGATAATATCTCCGCGCTTCGGTGTACTGGCATCATATACGATCCGGTTTACTAAAACCACATCCCCATTCCGAATCACCGGGTTCATGGACTCTCCGATATTACTGATCTGATGCCCGAAATACCACACAAACACAAATGCACACAGGCAGACGAGCACAATTTGGAATACCCATCCAAATACTTCGGGAATCCATTTCAAATTGATATGTTTTCTATGCTTTCTGTCAAATCTGAGTTCTTTTCTTTTTCTACGTCTCATCTGTTATCATATCCTATATTAGCAAAAGGGACAAGTACCTGTCGTATTTGTCCCTCTTTAAGCATTTACTATTTTACTAATTCTTTAACTTTTGCTCTCTTACCTACACGATCTCTTAAGTAGTTAAGTTTTGCACGTCTTACTTTACCTTTACGAACAACTTCTACTTTTTCAACGTTTGGTGAGTGAAGCGGCCATGTCTTCTCTACGCCGATTCCGTTAGAGCTTTTTCTTACTGTAAATGTTTCTCTTGCTCCGCCGCCCTGTCTCTTTAATACAGTACCTTCAAATACCTGAATTCTCTCACGGTTTCCTTCTTTGATCTTACCGTAAACTTTTACAGTATCTCCAACGTGGAATTCCGGAGCATTTTCTTTTAACTGAGCTGCTTCAATGTTCTTAATAATTTCGTTCATGTGTGAACCTCCTTCATATTTTGACGTTCTTAATACGCTTTTTCTATCGTATCAGAGGACCATCTCTGTTTTCATCACAACGTGCTATATATTAACACATTATTCTTCATTTTTCAAGTCTTTTTCTCGATTTTCTATAATCTCTTCTGCAAGTTCTCTTTCTTTCATGGTAAGCTCTGCGCCTTCCAGAAGATCCGGACGCCATTTTGCAGTACGGATCACTGACTGCTCTCTGCGCCATTTCTCTACATTGGCATGATGGCCGGATAAAAGGATCGGCGGAACCTGCCTGTCGTGCCAGATCTCCGGTCTGGAATACTGCGGATATTCCAGGAGATTGTCCTGAAAACTCTCAAATTCAGCAGATACATCATTATGCAGAACACCCGGGATCAGGCGGGATACCGCATCCACGATCATCATTGCCGGAAGTTCACCGCCTGTCAATACATAATCGCCGGCTGACACATAATCCGTTACGATCTCCTCCAGCACACGTTCATCGATTCCTTCGTAATGTCCGCACAAAAGCACCAGTTCATCTTCTTTCGCAAAATCTTCTGCCATCTTCTGGTTAAACGGCTTCCCCTGAGGGGAAAGATAAATCACACGCGGTCTCTTTCCTTCCGGGAGGGCTGCTTTTTCCCGAATGGCAAGATAAGTCTGGTAAACCGGCTCTGCCTGCATCAACATTCCTGCGCCACCGCCATACGGATAATCATCCACACTGCTATGCTTGTTAAATGCATAGTCCCTGATATTCCAGGCTTCAATCTCAAGAATTTCATTCTTCACAGCTCTTCCTATAATACTGGTTTCCAGACCGTTCATCACCATCTCCGGAAAGAGCGTCATGATATCAAATCTCATATTGTTCTCCTACTATTCTGTCACTTAAATCAGTCCGTCCATCAGATGAACAGTCATTTTCCTATTCTCGGTATCTACATCCAGAATACAGTCATGGATTGCCGGAAGAAGTACCTCGCCGTGCGCCTCTGTCGATACCACATAGACATCATTCGCACCGGTTTCCATAATATCTTCCAGGACACCGAATTTTTCACCGTCCTCAGTATAGACATCCATACCGATAATATCTGCCATGTAGTACTCATCCTCTTCCAGTTCCACGGCATCCTCACGAGATACAAGAAGTGGCAGCTTTCTGTATTTTTCAATATCATTTATGTTATCGATCCCTTTGAACTTCAGAATCACATACTGTTTAAAAAATTTTACGCCTTCAATTTCAAGGGGAATCTGTTCTTTTCCTGTATCAAGAACCACATCTTTCAGATCACGGAAACGGTTTGGATCATCGGTTGTCGGAAATACTTTGACTTCGCCTTTGATTCCGTGGGTAGATGTGATCACACCAACTTGCAGGTAATCATTTTGTTGCATACTTTGTCCTTTCTTAGCATAAAATAAACTTTACACCGAAAAAGTCTGCTTTTAGTCTTTTGAAGTGACTTTTTCTCCATCCCCCAGATACAGTGAATCTGTCATTGGCAGCTTCTCTTGCATACTAAGGCATGATAAAAAACGCAGATAAAAATAAATTTACCTGCGTTTTATTTTTATGCTATTGCATAATTTCAACCACGACTTTTTTGTCTTCTTTGGCCGCGGCTGCCTTTACAACGGAACGGATTGCTTTCGCAATTCGGCCTTGCTTACCGATCACCTTTCCCATATCATTATCTGCGACATGTACTTCGATCACGGTAGTCTTGCCTTCCTGTTTTTCCGTAACCACGACGCCTTCAGGATTGTCCACAAGTGCTTTCGTAATTACTTCTACTAAATTTTTCATCACTCGCACCTCCGCGAAGCAACCTATTTTTCAATACCTGCTGCCTTAAAGATTTTTCCAACTACTTCTGTAGGCTGAGCACCGTTGTTTAACCATTTCTTAGCTGCTTCTTCATCTACTTTGAATACGCTAGGATCCTGAGTTGGATCGTATGTTCCGATTTCTTCGATGAATTTTCCGTCTCTTGGTGATCTAGAATCAGAAACAACGATTCTATAGAAAGGAGCTTTCTTCTGTCCCATTCTTCTTAATCTGATTTTTACTGCCATTTTACTTTCCTCCATAAAACAATTTGTATTTATAATAGTTTATCTATATATCACGCATGATCTGCGGAATATATCTTCTTTAGAAAGGCATCCTGAACTTGCCTTTTTTTCCTTTCCCGCCCATCATTCCCGGGAAGGACTTCATCATCTTGCGCATCTGCTCGAACTGCTTCATCATCTTGTTGACCTCTGAAATGTCAACCCCGGCTCCTGCTGCGATTCTTCGCTTTCTCTGCGGAGTGATGATGTCCGGATTCTGACGTTCCTTGATCGTCATGGAATAGATGATTGCTTCGACTCTTGCCATCTTCTGTTCCGCATCATCTGCATCGATATCCGGCATCTTGCCTTTGCCAAGACCACCCATACCGCCAAGTCCAGGGAGCATATTCATAATACTTCCAAGACCGCCCATCTTGCGCATCTGTTTCATACTTTCCAGATAGTCCTCAAAATCAAACTGCGACTTTTTGAGCTTTTCTGTCATCTTACGTGCCTGTTCTTCGTCGATCTCTTCGCCGGCTTTCTCGATCAGGCTGAGTACATCCCCCATACCGAGGATTCTGGAAGCCATACGGTCCGGATAAAACTGCTCCAGATCTGATAACTTCTCGCCCATACCTACATAAAGGATCGGGCATCCGGTGACTGCCTTGATTGAAAGTGCCGCACCACCTCTGGTATCGCCGTCAAGCTTTGTGACGATTACTCCATCTATACCAATCTTCTCATTAAAGTTCTCTGCAACATTCACGGCGTCCTGACCGGTCATTGCATCGACAACGAGAATACTCTGATGAACCTCGACCGTGTTCTTGATCTCCTGCAGTTCTTCCATCATCTCTTCATCAATATGAAGACGACCTGCTGTATCCAGAATAATCACGTTATTACCATTCTTTTCAGCATGCTCCAGTGCTGCTTTAGCGATATTCGCCGGCTTCTGGTTATCTCCCATGGAGAACACTTCCACACCCTGCTTCTCTCCGTTGATCTGCAACTGTTTAATAGCTGCAGGTCTGTAGACATCACATGCTACCAGAAGAGGCTTCTTACCTTTCAGTTTGAACTTTCCTGCAAGCTTTGCTGTGGTTGTTGTCTTACCTGCTCCCTGAAGACCCATCATCATAATGACCGTCTTCTGGCTTCCCGGCTGGAATTTAATCTCCGTTGTCTCAGAGCCCATCAGATTCACCAGTTCGTCATTCACGATCTTGATCACCATCTGTCCCGGATTCAGTCCGCTCATCACATCCTGTCCGACTGCACGCTCCTGCACACTTTTTACAAAATTTTTGACAACTTTGAAGTTAACATCTGCCTCCAGAAGAGCCATCTTAACTTCACGCAGAGCCGCTTTTACATCATCTTCTGTAAGTCGCCCCTTGCTTCTTAAATTCTTGAATACGTTCTGAAGTTTTTCTGTCAAACTGTCAAATGCCATGTTATAACTCCTCTATGATCTCTCCCGAAAGCTTTTTCACTTTCTTTATCAGTTCTTTTTCGTCCTGCTCTTCATAATTCTCAAGGAGCAGATCGATCTCATGGACTTTTTCTTTCACAGACATAAACTTCTCCACCAGATGCAGCTTCGCTTCATAATCCTCCAGACTCTTGTTGCAGCGCCGGATCATATCATGAACACCCTGTCTGCTGATCCCCGCATCTCTTGCGATCTCGCTGAGCGAATAATCTTCAAGTACTGCCTGTTCATAAATCTCTTTCTGATGTTTTGTCAGAAGCTCACCATAAAAATCATATAATAATGTCTGCTTTAAAATCTCGTCCATCACTTATCACCTGTGCTATCATATAACAGATTTTCATTGGTGTCAAGTATTTTTTCTTGACATTCGAGAAGTTTTTCTACATGCAGGTTCCCATGTCCCTGTCTCTGGTCATAATACCTTCCCTTTTCACAGGAATTCCACAGTCTGTATTTAAGTTCCAGATTACACATATCCGGGTATTTCTGCAAAACCAGAGCCGCTGCCCCAGACACCGCCGGAGTTGCCATAGAAGTCCCGCTTTTCGGAATATAGGCGTAAGGACTCCTCACCGGATACAGGTAATTGCAGGAATAAATCCGGTTTCCCGGCACGGTAAGATCCGGTTTTTTGATACAATCTCCGGTCGGCCCGCAGCCGGAATACTTCTTTCCCATTTCTTCATCCGCCCCAACTGTGATCACCTTCCGGCTGTTTCCCGGGATCGTGATGCTCCCTTCCTTCGGTCCTTTGTTTCCTGCCGCCGTCACAACCACCAGGCCGGCATCCCAGAGCCGTTCTACCCAGAACAGGAGCAATTCATCTTCCGGATCTTTCTTATGAGGAAGAGTTCCAATCGAAATATTGACGATCCGGATCTTCATTTCCTTTTGTTTTAACAGCACGTACCGGATCCCGTTTATCACATCCCGGATTTTTCCACCTCCCCTCTGATTCAGCACCTTGACTGCAAAGATCTGCGCCTCCGGTGCCATTCCGCTGTACAGGCCTCTTCCGCTTTTTCCATTTCCGGCAAGAATCCCTGCCACATGGGTTCCGTGTCCGTTGTCATCATATATGGTTTTCTTTCCCTGTACACAGTCCTTCCATCCCACGATGCGACCGGCAAGATCCGGGTGCTGTGTGATCCCTGTGTCAAGAACGGCGCAAACGACACCCTTTCCAGTGATTTTGTTTTGCATTGTATCCGAACACCAGTAGTGGATTTTCCGTTTTAAATCTTTCATATTTAAAAATATCCTTTTTCTATTAGAATATTCTTTCTGAAACCAGATGCCAATTTCTTTGGAACTTTTTTGAAACACTGACATGCCTCCTTACATATGATGAAGTGTAAAGAAACCTTACTGGAGGCTATCAAATATGAGTGAATTAAGTGCAACAAACTGCGGATGTGGAAATTCTATGGATAACTGTGGATGTGGCTGCGGAATGTCTTCCTGCGTATGGATCATTCTTCTCCTCTGCTGCTGTGGCGGATGGGGACGCAATGGCGACGGCTGTGGCTGCGGAAATGACAGCTGCCTGTGGATCATCCTTCTTCTCTGCTGCTGTGGTGGATTCGGAAACGGATTCGGAACTGGATGCGGTAATGGATGCGGTAATGGATGCGGATGTGGAAACGGCTGTGGCAACGGCGGATGCGGCTGCTAATTACGAAACTCAGATTCTATTTATTCAGACAGACCAGAGGCGGGGCAAATTATACCCCCGCCTTTCTTATGTTTTATTTTTGTGCTTCTCCTGTTGCTTTTCGTGCGCCTCTTCCTGCTCCTTTTCCTTTTTCTTTCGCAAACATTCTTCATCCACTTCATAGATTGCATTTCCATCAATGATAATCCGGCTGCTCATTTAACAAAATCCTTCCATTATTTCTTCCTTTGCTTTATTATATGTGGATCTCATATTTTCCGTCTTCTTTACATATATATTTATAACGCTGAACCGTGGAGGACATATGGAAAAGAAACCGCCCCTTGTCATGACGCCATTTGACGAGTCTCTCACGAATGATTTTCTTCAGCTTGTCAAAATCATTCTTCCCTATCTGCCCGATCACGTTCAGCGTATAGCTGGCATTTATGTGAAACTTGCGGAACTTATGAATGCCTTTTACTGTTTCCAACCTCCTTATTATCATAACCGCAGAGGGCGGCTGCGAAAGCAGGAGAAAGATCCGGGCAGCATGTTTGAAGCAGTTGTACCCTATCTTTCTCCTGAAAAAAGAGAAATATTCGATTCATTTTCCGGAATATGGCAGATGATGGAAATGATGAAAGAGATGGACTTTGGAGATCCTGCAAATATGGCAGATATGATGAATGGATTTCAGGCAGCCCGGGATATGCCGGATATGATGAGTGGATTTCAGGGATCCCAGGATATGCCGGATATGATGAATAGATTTCAGACAGAAAGGATGGATGAAAATGAACGAATGGATGGAGCATCCGGATCTTGCGAATCTGGATCCGCTGAAACAGGAGCTGATCCGGACAGCGGCGATGAAAGCCGGTGGCAAGAACGGGAAAGCGCTGGTACCGGTGATGATGTCGCTGATCACCGGCGCGAATAAACGGGGAATCCGGTTTACCCCTGATGAAATTTCGCTGATCCTTTCAGTGATCAAAGAAGGGAAAAGCAAAGAGGAGCAGGCACAGATTGACCAGATGGTGCAGATGATCCGGGCAATACAGGCAGGAAAACAGCCACCGGGTACCGGAAGGCGATAAAAATTGCCTTGCCTGTCAATCAATGCTATAATGAACGGCAGAAATGCACTTCAGGAGGAGCTTATGACAACGATCAAACTTACCATAGAATACGACGGAACCCGCTATCCGGGCTTTTCCACAAAGAAAAAAAGCGCCAGCATCGAATCAAAGCTTACACTGGCGATCAGGGATGTAACCGGACAGTCCACACAGCTTTTTGCTGCCGTAAAGACAGAACCGGGTGTTCACGCAGCACATCAGATTGTAAGTTTTCAATTAGAAAAAGAATCTTTTTCAGGCAATACAGAACTGTTAAAAATGAAATTAAACGCAGCTCTTCCGGCAGATATCGCAGTCACTTCACTGGAAATCGCAGATGAACGTTTTGTGGCTTCTCTCGCGGCAAAAAGCTGCACCTATACCTGCCGGATCGCCACAGATCCTGCCATAGCATTATTTTCCCGTCCGTACACCTGTGTTGTAACCGAGTCTCTTGACCTGGAAGCCATGCGGCAGGCAGCGCAGCTTCTTACCGGTACGCATGACTTTGCCGCATTTTCAAACGGACGTACTAAAAAAAGTACAGTGCGCACTGTAGAAACGATCAAAATTAACCGCGAAGGCCAACTGATACAGATTCAGCTGACTGCAAATAGTTTTCTCAGGCATATGCCACAGCTTCTTGCCGGCAGCATTCTCACTGCAGGAAAAGAAAAAAAGACAGACGGAACTACGCTGACTCTTGCTGGTGTAGAATCAGCAGCTCCCGCCTGTCCTTCGCATGCATTCACCCTGACAGATGTACAGCTCCGTTGATCTATCCTTCGATGATCTTCACATAAAAGGTACGGTTTCTTGGTCCGTCAAACTCGCAGAAATACAGATCCTGCCAGATACCAAAGACGATCTCTCCATCATGGATGATCAGCGTCTGTGACGGTCCGACCATCGTCGTCTTCATATGTGCATGCGAATTTCCTTCTGCATGCTGGTAGAAGAACTGTTCTGTCGGAAATACTTTTTCAAAACCACACAACATATCATGTACCACATCCGGATCCGCATTTTCATTGATCGTAAATCCGGCTGTCGTATGTGGTGAGAAGATCACAGCAATCCCTTCTCTTACACCGCTTTTTTCGATGTCTTCCCTTACCATTCCTGTTACCTTTGTCATTTGCTGTGATGCGTTTGTCGCAATCTGATGTTCGTACAGATGCATATGCACACCTCCTTATTTTTCCAGATAAGCCTCAAGTCTCGAAAGCTCTCTTTTCATCAGTTCATATCCATGATCGTAGAAAGCCATCAGCTTATCATAATCTTTCTCCAGTCTGGATACCGGCTTCATTTCCGGGCGAAGGACGAAGATCTTCCCTTCTTTTTCCAGCTTTTCTATATACTCTTCTGTCCGGTTATACATCGCTGGTCTACGGATACAGGTACGGACAAGTTCCGGATATTTACTGTACATCTTCCGGTATAACTTACCGACCGCTTTGGAAGTCGGTTTTTTGCGGTAGCCCTCCGGTCTCGTCAAAATAAGGACTATTTTTTTTATTCCCTTTTCCTGCACATGCTTTACCGGAATGGAATCGGCAAGTCCACCATCCAGATACGGAATCCCGTCTACATTTACGATCGGACATACAAGTGGCATACTGCTGCTGGCGCGGCAGATCTTCATCAGCCGGTCTCTGTCGCTCTCTTCGGTCATATATTCGGCATTTCCCGTAAGACAATTGGTTGTCACGATCTCACAGGTCATATCATTTGAAAAATAAGTATCAAAATCAAACGGAAAGAGTTCATTCGGATATTTATTGAATACCATATCCATATCCAGAAGACTTCTTTCTTTTACAAAATCTTTAAGTCCGTAATAATAGCTGTATTCCTTTCCTCTGTGGATCATACAGTCCCTTGTCCTGCCGATCTGCTTTGAAACATAGTCGACCGCATTACAGGAACCTGCCGATACGCCGACCACATAAGAAAAATACAGATCCTTTTCCATCAAATAATCCAGTGCGCCGGAAGTGAATACACCTCTTGTTGCGCCGCCTTCCAGTACCAGTCCTGCTTCTGTCAAAACACTCGCTCCTTTCGTCCTGCCATGATGTATATTTCGTGTATGATTTATAAGTATACCACAAATTCTTCCTTATGTTAATGCTTATTCTCTTGCGAAAATTGTGCAGTCATGTTACCATAGTGAACGTAATGCAAAAATTGAAACGATGATTCTATTTGAATAAGGAGAATTTTTATGATTAGTACAAGTAATATCACCCTCCGCGTAGGGAAGAAAGCCTTGTTTGAAGATGTAAATATTAAATTTACAGAGGGCAACTGCTACGGTCTGATCGGAGCAAACGGAGCCGGAAAATCTACATTTCTTAAGATACTTTCCGGACAGCTTGAGCCGACCAGCGGAGAAGTTATCCTCACACCAGGCGAACGTCTTTCCTTCTTACAGCAGGACCACTTCAAATACGACCAGTATCCGGTTCTTGATACCGTAATCATGGGAAATGCCCGTCTTTACGAGATCATGAAAGAAAAAGAAGTAATCTACGCCAAGGAAGATTTCACAGACGAGGATGGGATCAAGGCAAGTGAACTGGAAGCAGAATTTGCAACCCTGAACGGATGGGAAGCAGAATCTGATGCCGCTTCTCTTTTGAACGGACTTGGAATTGAGACAGAACTTCACTACAATATGATGAGCGAGCTGACCGGTGCACAGAAGGTCAAAGTCCTTCTTGCACAGGCACTTTTCGGTAATCCGGATATTCTTCTTCTGGATGAGCCTACCAACCACCTGGATCTGGATGCGATCGCATGGCTGGAAGAATTCCTGATCAACTTCGATAATACCGTTATTGTTGTTTCCCATGACCGTTATTTCCTGAATAAGGTCTGCACACAGATCGCCGATATCGATTACGGCAAGATCCAGCTCTACGCCGGTAACTACGACTTCTGGTACGAATCCAGCCAGCTGCTGATCCGTCAGATGAAAGAAGCCAACAAGAAGAAAGAAGAAAAGATCAAGGAGTTACAGGACTTTATTTCACGATTCAGTGCCAATGCGTCCAAGTCCCGTCAGGCAACTTCCCGTAAGCGCGCCCTGGAAAAGATCCAGCTTGATGAGATCCGCCCATCCAGCCGTAAATACCCTTACATTGATTTCAAACCGAACCGCGAGATCGGTAATGAAGTCCTGATGGTCGAAGGCTTATCCAAAACCATCAATGGGGAAAAGATTCTGGACAATCTTTCCTTCACGCTGAACCGGGATGACAAAGTTGCATTTGTCGGTGGAAATGAATTTGCCAAAACTGTTCTCTTCCAGATCCTGATCGGAGAAATGGAGCCGGATGAAGGTACTTATAAATGGGGAATCACCACTACACAGGCATATTTCCCGAAGGACAGTGGAAAAGAATTTGACAATGACGATACCATCGTAGAATGGCTGACTCAGTATTCGGAAGAAAAGGATGTTACCTATGTACGTGGCTTCCTTGGAAGAATGCTTTTCGCCGGTGACGACGGTGTGAAGAAGGTTAAAGTTCTTTCCGGTGGGGAAAAGGTACGCTGTCTGTTATCCAAGATGATGATCTCCGGTGCCAACGTACTGATCCTCGACGAGCCTACTGACCACCTGGATATGGAATCCATCACTGCACTCAACAATGGAATGAAGAAGTTCCCTGGCGTACTTCTGTTCTCTTCAAGAGACCACCAGATCGTTGAAACGACAGCAAACCGTATTATGGAAATTCTTCCGGGTGGAAAGATGATCGACAAGATCACAACTTACGATGAATACCTTGCGTCTGACGCAACTGCTGCAAAGAGACAGGCAATTCTGGATCTGAATACAGAAGAACAAGATGACTAAATATTTATCTTGGTATTACATTTAGACTAATGTATAATAAATCAGGACTAAAACTCAGGTAGTTCCCCCGAACAATTGAAGTTCGGCCCGACACCCGAGTTTTAGTCCTTTTTTTATCCTTGTATATTCTTTTTTTCTCTATATTACAGGCTTCCAATAAACCGTTCAAATGCTGCCCTGCCTTCTTCTGTCTGCTTATAAACACCGGCATCTTCCAGCACCTGGTTAAATACCTGTCCGATTTCCTCATGGAGAATGTCCATGATATTTTCTTTCGTAATGTCTGTATATTTTGGAAGGAATTCTTCTACCCAGTCTGCATGCTTTTCAAGCACTTCATTGCTGCGGATATCCTTTCCTTCAAGGATTGCATCTGCAAGCTGTTCCATCTCACTTTTCAGTCTTGACGGCAGCACTGCAAGTCCCATTACCTCGATCAGACCAATATTCTCTTTCTTGATGTGATGTAATTTTGCATGAGGATGGTAAACGCCAAGCGGATGTTCTTCTGTCGTAATATTGTTTCTGAGAACAAGATCCAGTTCAAAATACCCATCCCTGATCCTGGCGATCGGAGTGATCGTGTTGTGCGGTTCTCCGTCCGTCTCAGCAAAGATAAATGCTGCTTCGTCTGTATAAGATCTCCAGCACGTCAAAATATGGTCAGCCGCGCTGATCAGACGTTCTTTTTCTTTGCACTGCAGACGGATAACAGACATTGGCCATTTTACCATTCCGGCGCGCACATCTTCATACCCCGGAATCACATATTCTTTAATAACCGGAGCTTTTGCCATTGCAAATTCATGATTTCCGCCCTGGAAATGATCATGGCTTAAAATTGATCCGCCTACGATCGGAAGATCTGCATTGGAGCCAACAAAATAGTGTGGAAACTGGCTGACAAAATCCAACAGCTTTGCAAAGGTTGCACGCTCAATTTTCATCGGCACATGCTCTCCGTTGAAAACGATGCAGTGTTCATTGTAATACACATACGGTGAATACTGGAATCCCCAGTCTTTTCCATCAATCCTGACTGGAATGATCCGGTGATTCTGTCTTGCCGGATGATTGACGCGACCGGCGTAGCCTTCATTTTCCTTACACAGCTGGCATTTCGGATAACCGCTCTGCGCGGCATTTTTTGCTGCCGCGATCGCTTTCGGATCTTTTTCCGGTTTGGACAGATTGATGGTGATCTCCATTTCCCCATATGGTGTCTCTGTGATCCATTTCTGATCCTTTTTAATCCGGTATCTGCGGATATAGTCGCTGTCCTGACTGAGTTTATAAAAATAATCGGTCGCTTTTTTCGGTCCTTCCTGATACAGTTCATAGAATTTATGGCTTACCATGCTCGGCAGCGGGACCAGTTTTCCCATGATTTTTGTATCAAACAGATCCCGGTACACAATCGAATCACTAATCAATCCTTTTTCCACCGCATAATCTGTAATCTCCTTCAGAATCTGTTCCAGCTCCTCTGCACCCCTGCTTCCTGGTGTCTCCTCGTAAGACTCCAGCCCAAGTGCCTCTAAAATCTGATTGGTAACAAATATTTTATCTTCCGGTGCTACAAGCCCCGTATCTAATCCATACTGTACCAGTTCTGTAATTGCCTGATCGATCATTTTTCTTCCTCCAAATCTTTCTGCTCGTCTTATATCCATCCATTTTCAATGCAGCACATTTTTCAGCACCGCATCCTCTATTTATGCAGATAGCAAACTAAAATCTGTATTTATGTCTAACCTTGACAGCTAGCATATTTTCGTTTACGCGATTACTTTCATTCCACCATATTTACGAACCTTTAATACGTGGCAGGAACCTTCTCCAAATACTGCATCCAATGCTTTTCTGTACTCTTCTACAAAATCATTCTTCACAAATGCCTGAATGGTTCCGGCAAATCCGCCTCCATGCACACGGCATACTCCATGGTTTCCAAGTACATTTTCGCTGACTGCAAGGGCAATGGATACTGCCTGGTTCTGCACGTCACGGTTGGTATATACATTCTGAAGATATTTGAAAGAGGAATCTCCGGATGCTTTGATCATATTAAGGAAATCTTCAAATCTTCCTTCGCGAAGGGATGCAACCTGTGCTGCAACTCTCGCATTATCACCGAAGAAATGCATAGCCCGAAGCACCGGACGGTCTCCAAGCTTCTCACGGAGTGCCGGGATCGCTGCGAAAAATTCTTTTTCATCTACGTCGCGGAGAACTTCTTTTCCAAAATATGTTGCAATAGCTTTCATATCCGCCGGAATCTGTGCATAATCCGGTGTCAGATCCTGATGAGAACCTTTGGTATCTACGATGCACAGACTGCATGCATGATTTTCAAAATCTACATCTACTTTTTCTACAACCGGAGCCTTTGGATCTTTGAAATCAATGTGGATCAGTCCACCAACCGCGCAGGCTGTCTGGTCCATCAGACCACTTGGCTTTCCAAAGTAAACATTTTCAGAATACTGACCAATCTGTGCAATCTCTACCATGCTGATCTGCATATCGTTGTAAAGTCCGGAAACGATGGTTCCGATGATTGTTTCAAATGCTGCAGATGAGGAAAGTCCTGCTCCGATCAGCACATCACTTGTCACATAAGCATTGAATCCACCAATCTTGTATCCGCGTTCTTTCAGTCCTGCAAGTACGCCACGGATCAGTCCGATCGATGTCCCTTCTTCTTTGTCAACCTTTTCTACATCATTTGCATCGATAACGATCATATCATATCCTTCAGATACCACACGGACGGTCATATCTTCATTTTTATTTACAATTGCGATCGCATCCAGATTAATAGAAGTTGCAAGCACCATTCCGTGCTGATGATCTGTATGATTTCCACCAACTTCACTTCGTCCCGGTGCGCTGTATACTTCTACTTCTCTGTCCCCATACAATTTCTGATACTCTGCCATCGCTTTTACATAGCGTTCTTCCTGATGTGCAATCACACTTTCATCAATATAAATATCTTTTAATGTATCACGGTACACGCCCTGTTTCATTTCTTCCATAAGTTTTGTAAGCTGTTTCATCTTCATTTCCTCCAAATACATTTTCGATTCTGCTTTGATAATTGTATTATAAAATATATTTAGTAAATTTGCAATATATATTTACTAAATATTTCGATAAATTTACTAGTGAATTTTTGTACAGTTCTACATAATTCTTTCACTTTCCATTTTTTTACTCCTCTGTTATAATAGAAGAATCAGAAATTTTTTAACAAGGGGGCCGCTTATGGCAACAATCAAAGATATTGCTTCTGCTGCCGGTGTTTCTGCCGCAGCAGTTTCACGTATACTGAATAATGACGAGACACTCAATGTTTCACCGGAAACCCGACAGAAAGTACTGGATACTGCAAGAGAGCTGCATTATGTAAAGCGCGGACGTCCTTCTGTCAAATCACTTTTTACCCTTGGGATCGTTCAATGGTTCTCTTCCCAGCAGGAACTGGAGGATAATTATTATCTTCTGATCCGTCAGGGAATTGAAGATTACTGCCTCTCACACAATATCCAGATTGTACGCACCTACAAAAGCGACATCAATTACATGAACGTTCTGAAGGATGTAGACTGTCTGATCTGTATCGGCAAATTCAGCCAGGAGGAAATTTCTTATCTGTATGAGATGAATTCGTGCATCCTGTTCCTGGATATGCCGGTAAACGATGACCGGATTTCCACGATCATTCCGGATTTCGGTGAGGCAGTTACAGAGGCTCTGGATTATCTGACCGGGATTGGGCATCGGGAAATCGGTTTCTTTACCGGAAAAGAATATATCGGCGAAAATCATCTCTATCCGGATTACCGGAAAAAAGTCTTTATTGATTACTGTGATGCACACGATCTGATTTATGAGCCTTATATCCAGGAGGGTGTCTTCCAGATTTCTTCTGGTTATGAGATGGCATGCAATCTGATCAACGGCGGCAAACTGCCGACGGCGATCTTTGCAGCAAGTGATCCGATCGCTTTTGGTGCGATCAAAGCCTTTACCGAACACGGGATTCGTGTTCCGGAGGATATTTCCATCGTAGGCTTTGATGATATCAATATGGCACAGTTTTCTGCTCCACCGCTGACAACGGTCAGTGCGCCGGCTTATCATATGGGAATGTACGGTGCTTCTATTCTGCAGCATCTCCTGAGGGAGCATCCGGGACCTGCACTTAAGATCAAACTGCCGTGTAAGCTGGTTGTCCGGAATTCGTGTAAAGCGATTAAAAAATAGATTCTTATCTGCCTAAATATACCGATGAATTTTATCTGACATCAAAAACTCCCATCCGGAGAAAAAATGAGTTTTAATTGACTCACTTTTCTCCGGATGGGAGTTTTTCTTAGTTAAGCAATTCATCAGAAAGCCTTTAGGACATCAAATAACTTTCTACCAGTCCTGCACTGACTCTTTATAATAAGTCACATTTTCCTGCAAAATTTGTATTTTTCCATCTTTCACTTCCGCGATTGATACCGCACAGTTCTTATGTACCCCCTGCTGCCAGTACCCGGAAATCGGCAGACCTTTCATCAGGCTCAGAATCCCGCAAAGTGCTGCACCATGTGTGGATAAAAGTACATTTTTATCCTGAAGCTCTTCTTTCTGATAAAGCTCTTCCAGAAAATTATTCAGACGTGACCGCACTTCTTCGAAGGATTCCCCTCCTTTTGGCGGCTGATACACTTCCGGTGCATTAAAAAAGTTGCGAAATCCAGGATCCGGAATATTCCATCCCTCTTCTCTGCAGCAAAGACCCTCAAACTCTCCAAAGCTCATCTCCTGGATCCGCTTATCCGGAACAATCGGAACCTCTCTGTCCCCCAGGACGAGCCGTGCCGTCTCTGCTGCCCTTTTCAGCGGGCTTGTGTAGCAGACCGCAAACGGTACATCTGCGAGTGCCGGAGCCGTTTCTTTTGCAAGTAGTTTTCCAAATTCATTCAGCGGAATATCCACCTGTCCCTGTAATTTTCTTTTTTTATTCCAGTCCGTCTCTCCATGACGGATCATATATATTTTCATCTCTTAGCTTCCTCCTGCTATCATAAAAAACACACGCATCCTCCGTGCCAGTCAGCATAGCGATTGACACGGGAGTTAACAGTAACGATTATAGCACATTTTTCACCTTTCTTCCACCAAAAGGCTTGTTATTAAACTTTATGACAGTTATAATGATGTTGGGGTCAAAAGGAATTTTGACCCCCTTTGATACCAGATTGCTACGTGCTTTGCACTCTCGCAATCCTCAAAAACATTCGTAATCCGCTCATTTTTCTTTGAAAAATGGCTACTTACTCATGTTTTTGGCGGGTCAAGAGGTCAAAAAACCTCTTGCAAGCAAGCTTGCAACGGCTTTCTGACCTTTTGACCCTGGTATTTCATAATAAACATAGTACAAAAAAGGAGATACTTGATTATGGAGAAAATTACCAGTTTCACAATAGACCATTTGAAGCTTGTTCCTGGACTTTACGTCTCACGTAAGGATTTTGCCGGCGAACAGGTCATCACAACCTTTGATATCCGCATGACCAATCCGAATGAAGAACCGGTTATGAATACTGCAGAGGTTCACACCATCGAACATCTTGGTGCAACCTTCCTTCGTAACCACAGGGACTACGCATCAAAAACACTTTACTTTGGACCAATGGGATGCCGTACCGGCTTCTACCTTCTTCTTGTAGGTGATTATGAATCAAAAGATATCGTTCCTCTGATGAAAGAAATGTTTGCTTTTATCGCAGACTTCAATGGGGACGTACCGGGAGCTGCTGCAAAAGACTGCGGAAACTATCTGGACATGAACCTTCCGATGGCAAATTATATGGCAAAAAGATATCTGACTGAGGTTCTGGAAAATATTACAGAAAAACAGCTGGTTTATCCTGAATAAGCCTTACTATATGAATCTGAAAATGGGAGCCGAACATACTATCCATTGATTTTCTTCAAATGTTCCTGTATGTTTGCTCCCATTTCTGTTTTCAACCAAGCTCTCTATGATACACTTTCGGAATTTCGGAATTGCTACCAGAACCTCTCTTCCGTTGCAACATAATCTGCCGGAAGATCAAATTCTTCGGTCTCAATTTCTTCTACGATCTGCATTTCATAAGCAACTGCGATCCGGCAGATATCTTTCCGTTTTTCAAAATAACGATCATAAAATCCACCGCCATAACCGACCCGGTTCTTTTTTTTATCAAAAACACTTCCCGGCAGGATTGCCAGTGTAGTCTGTCCTTCTCCGGCTTCATAAACAGGACATTCTTTTTTCGGCTCCAGGATGCCATAAGCCCCCTTTTCCAGATCCCCAAAAGAATGTATCCGATAAAACTCCATCTCTTTTCCCGCTACCCGTGGCACATAGACCTTTTTTCCAAGCTCCCATGCCTTCTCGATCAGTGTTCCGGTTGCCACCTCTCCACGAAAATCAATATACGCAAGAAGGTTGTCTGCATTTTTAAATGTCTCTGTCTCTTCAATGCGTCTCATGATCCGCAGGCTCTTCTCCTGAACCTCTTCTTTTGGAAGTGCCTGTCTCATTTTCAGAATTTTTGTCCTAATTTCCTTTTTTCTGTCCATATTTCTCACCCAGATTTGTAATGGATCCATCCTTTTCCTTGATTGAAATGTTATTAAGCTGTCCACGAAGATTTCTTTTGAACGCATCTACATATTCCCGTCTGAGAATCTGCTGTTCTTTTTTCTCTGCCTCTGTCAGTCCTTCTGCTTTTGATTTTCTATATAACTCATTAATGCGTTCAATTTTTGTTGTCTCCATTTTTCTTTTGTCCCTTCTTTGTTTTTCTATATAATAATGTTATCTTTTTTAATCAGCTGGAATAATTTTCCAGGAACCCATAAAGCTTGTCTTTTCCCTCTAACCGCTTTCCCTCCCGGATCTCTTTCTGCAGCTCTTCCGGAAGCTCTTCGACACGGATATTCGTATATTCATAAATGCTTGTCTGGTCGTCCAGATAAACGATCACATATCCGTTGCGGTTTTTCAGATAATACACCCCTTCTTTGTGTGCACCACCCTGAGTGCTGACTGTCTGTTCTGTTTCCTGCTGCTCCGTCTGTTCTGTCCTTGCAAGTTCTTTCCTGTAATTATAATCCGCGTAATATGCATAAGACAGGATCGCAAGAATCAGAAGAGTCCCCGTCAAAAGACCAATATGATATCTTGTTTCCATAAGGAACACTCCTTTTTCTACAAGTATTGGTCTGCTTGGAGGATTTTATTCATTGTGGGGAAATCTTTTAGGTTGTGATACCAAATCATCCACAGCTTAGTAATATCTGCGTTCTTTTAACAAATGGCATTTTTTGCAGACTATTACAATCTGGTGGCCTTTCGGGAGACCGAGGAGTTCTTTTTCGGACATACCACCCATTTTGAGGAGAACGACTGCGTATACCGCTACTGCCACGATGAGGGCGATCAGGGTTGCGATTCTTCCTCCGATGAAGGTGTCAAGTACGAAATGAACTGCCCATGCCAAAATTGCCATAACAGCTCCGGCGATAGACGGAATGGCAAAAGTCTTACGGCTCTCCTGAAGATATCCACATGCTTCACGGATATCATGTGCATTCATGATACACATGCATAAAGAGAACACAATCTTACTTCCAATCAGTGCATAAATGCCCCATTTGAACATAACAAGCATAATAAACAGAGATACAATATGTAGTATCAGGGATACCGTTGCATTTTTTACCGGTTCCATCATACGGTCCAGACCCTGAAGCACTGTATTCGTAACGGTTGAAAGTGAATAAAATACCAGAGAAATCGCTCCAACCTTCAGCATAATTCCCTGTGTTACATTATCTACATTCGGCCACAGGAAATCCATGATCGGCTGACCAAGTGCAAAGAATCCGAACGCGCTTGGAATCGCGATCAGCATCGTATAACGGATAACCATGTAAATCCGGTTATGTAACAGTCTTCTGTCATGATTCTCTGCCGCGCTTACAAGCCCCGGGATCACAGATGATCCCAATGCACTCGCAACGGCAAGCGGTACGTTGAACAGGGTATAATACTGTCCTAATTTACCAAGAAGCTCTGCACAGACCGCCTCACTGGTTCCCTGTGCACCCATGATCTTATTGAACATAGCACTGTCAATAACATTTGCACTGTTATAAATCGTTGTACTTAAAATGATCGGTGCGATCGTCAGAATCAGGATCTTGAAAATCGCATGGTAATCATCCAGTTCTGTCGAGGTATCCCGCTTCATCTGCCGCATCATCGGCTTGCGGAATGCCACATAGCAGAACAGTAAGAACAACAGACCGATCAGCGCACCGGCTACTGTACCAAGTGTCCCTCCTGCTGCGGAATAGGCTGGTCCTAAAAGGTTATTCCCCTGCACCTTAGCCATCTGTTTTCCATTTTCCAGAAGAACGGCTGCACCTACAACGCTGACAATCGCATTGAGAAGCTGTTCAATGATCTGCGAAATTGCAGTCGGGATCATCGTTCCCATTCCCTGAAAATAGCCACGAAAAACTGCCATAATCGCACAGATCAGAAGTCCGGGAGCAAGCACCTTCAAAGAATAGCAGCTCATTTTGGCTCCCATCAGATATTCTGCGATCGCCTCTGCTCCAAAAAATACGATCACCATGATCGTGACACCAGACAGCGTAGCTATAATCAGCGATGTCTTCAATACCCTGAATGCATTTTTCCGCTCTCCTGCCGCCATTTTGAGAGACACCAGCTTTGATACCGCAACCGGCAGACTGTAAGACGAAATGATCAGAGCAATAGAATACACCTGAAATGCCATATCATAATAGCCCTGTCCTTTAAGCCCCATAATATTGAGCATCGGGATCCGGTATACTGCCCCGATGATCTTTGTGATAATACCGGCTGCCGCAAGGATGCTTCCCTGCATCAGAAAGCTGCCGCCCTTTGATTTTTTCTTTTTACCCATACGTTATAACCTCATACTTTTATCTATCTTGTAATTCCCAGCATCTCCAGAACTTCCCGCTGTTTCTTTTCCATCACGAGCCGTTCTTCATCTTCCATATGGTCATAACCTAACAAGTGCAACATACTGTGCGCAATAAGGAAAGCAAATTCACGTTCTACCGAATGGCCATATTCTTCTGCCTGCTCTTTTGCACGCTCTTTGGAAATCACAATATTGCCGAGCATCAGTTCTCCGGTCTCCGGATCAAATGAACTGTCATCTGTATCCAGATATGCATAATCAGCCGGTGACGGGAATTCCGTCATCGGAAATGACAGGACATCGGTTGCACGGTCGATTCCGCGAAATTCCAGGTTCATCTGCCGGATCTCTTCGTTCATCGTAAGAAGAAGTTCTACCTGCGCCTCATACGGACACTTCTCATAATCCAGGACTGCATCTGCTACTTTTGTCGCCAGTTCTTCATAAGGCAGCTTTAAATCCAATGCTCCCTCATCCTCTAAAAATAGTCTCATCTTGTTCCTCGTTTCTTTCTGTCCCTAGTGTGGGATTTTTTCTGTTCCTGCTTCTGCTCATATTCCTCGTACGCTTTAACAATTCGCTGTACCAGCGGATGTCTGACAACATCCCGGCTGGTCAGACGGCAAATCGAAATATCTTCCAGATTCTTTACTACATTCACTGCCACATCAAGTCCGGATGTCTGTCCTGCCGGAAGGTCTTTCTGTGTAGAGTCTCCGGTGATCACGACTTTGGATCCAAAACCAATACGTGTCAGGAACATCTTCATCTGCGCCGGTGTGGTATTCTGTGCTTCATCCAGAATAATAAACGCGTTGTCAAGGGTTCTGCCTCGCATATAGGCAAGAGGTGCAACCTCGATCAGCCCTTTTTCTGAATTCTTGATAAAGCTTTCTGCTCCCATGATCTGATAAAGTGCATCATAAAGTGGTCTTAAATATGGATCGATCTTGCTCTGCAGATCTCCCGGCAAAAAGCCAAGCTTTTCTCCTGCTTCAATTGCCGGACGTGTCAGAATGATACGCCCCACTTCATTGCGTTTGAATGCCGTGATCGCCATTGCCATCGCCAGATAAGTTTTACCGGTTCCGGCAGGGCCAAGACCAAAGGTGATCATCTTTTCCCGGATCGCATCCACATATTTCTTCTGTCCGAGCGTCTTTGGTTTGATTGGTTTTCCCTGAAGTGTATGACAGATCAGGTCTTTATCAATTGTCAGAATATCTTCCGTACTGTCTTCCATCGTAAGGGACAGGGCATAGTCTACATTCTGCTCCTGGATCGTGTTCCCGCGTCTGGAAAGCTCGGTAAGCTGCGACAATACCTGCTGCGCCCTCTCAACATTCTTTTCTTCCCCAAGAACTTTCACCTTTCCATCCCGCGCGATCAGTGTAACATGTAAGGCTCTCTCAATTTTTTTTGCAAATATATCAAACTGGCCAAACACATTTTTTTCATGGTCAGCCGGTATGTCTATCATGGTCTCAAGAATTCCCATAAATCAGTTTCCTTCCTGCTGTATATTTTCTTCATCTGCCTTCGGCAGTTCATGTACCGTTCCTTTTTGTAAAGTTCCGAACGGTCCGGATAAAACCAGTTCCCCCTTTGCCGAATACTGGTTCGTCTCCCTGTATATTTTAACATCATTCTCTGAAATTTGAACCCCTTTTTTCTCTAATCGGGCGCAAAACTTCTCAAAATTATAAGACAGAATTTCTCTTGCTTCCCTGTCTGTATAAGAAATCTCCTCTTTCCTGCTCTCTTTGCTCTGTTCAACCCTTACCGAGACCGGAAACGGAAAATGTCTCTCCAGATATAGGGTATATCTGCAGGTCAGTGCATTATATTCCGGGTAAGGCAGCTCCCGTCTGCCAAAAAGATACAGCCTCCCCGGTGTTTCTATCCAGAGCCTCAAGCTCTTCTTGCCGGTATCTTTCCATATCGGATGCAGCCTGTCAAGAATATCTGTATACGCAACCGTTGTCTGTGCTATTATGTCTGCATCCGATACCTGGTACCGGTATCCTGCCACCTCATCTGAATCATTCTTTACTTCCACACTCCCACTCACAAGGATCTCTCCTTTTTTTACCTCACTGCCTTCCCGGACAAGCGGAGCCCCTTTTCGTGTAATGATCTTCTGAATGATTCCATCCGCTTCTGCCACAATATCCATCGGTGCTTCCGCCTCAGATTCTGTCTGCAGTTCCTTCCGGTCAGGATTCTCCCTGACTTTAATCTTCAGACAACTCCCATGAACATAAGCTGAAACCCAGATAATATCATCGTATTCCATACGGATATCTTTTTCAATCCGGTCACAGTCTACATTCTTTTTTGCCATTCCGCAGGCAATTCCCTTTTCTGCCAGAAAAGAAAGCAAAACCTCATCTGTCCTTGCAAGGTTTCCATCAATCTGAATCTTCCATATAAAAGAAGAAAGCAGAAAGATCAGACAGATTGCGATGACCGCTCCTGTAAAAAAAAGCTTCCGTCCACGGTATTTATGTATAAAAAACGGGACTCCTCTTTTCTGGGTGATTCGTACCTTTGCCCTGCTCTTCCTTACCAGTGGTCGCAGTCTGCGAAAATCCCGGACGCGGATATTCATCTCATATGCCCCTTTTGCCGGTCTCAGATTCCAGAGAAAAATCCCATGATAACAGCAAAGATTTAAAAAACGTTCCGGTGAATATCCTTCGACTCTGATGCGCAGGTATCCGGCAAGATTATTCAGAATATATCGCAGCATCTTCGTCATCCCTTCCTAAGAATACTCAATTTTCTCTACCTTTCCGGTAATCTTCATATCGGTTGTCGTATAGTAGTTGATCTCAAGTGATTTCCCTGTGATGCGAATCTGCCCACTACGTACGTTTATGCGGATCAGCTGTTCGGTATATTCCAGAATTCCACGGTAATTCTCTATATTCACTTCATAATGCCCTGTAAGAGTCAGAATCGGGACACCCAGCACCACATCCTTCGGCAAATTTGCTGCATCTGCCATGCGATACCTTCGTGTCCCGTCTTCTTGTTCGGATCTCTGTCTCATATTGCCGCATATACCGTTTTGTTGACAGTGTATGCTCCAGAACCACATAATATTCCTATGCTGTATAATTGCTGAATTTTCCCGGGATCAGTCTTCCCGCACATGCATGAATTTCAATCTGACCTTTTTCTCCGGCGATAAACTTTAATACTGTTGTCTCATCTGACGGTTCCGGTGTCGGTCTGCCAATCGTAAGCACATTTTTCTTTGCGTAAGTTATAAAGGTATATTCACTGCCCGGCCGCAGAGAACAGATAGGCCTGCCATTTAAGAAAAATGCATCCTGTCCGCCGGTATAACCGCCCTCTTCTTCGATAATACGGATCGTTGCCGGAGCAAAAAGACAATCCGGTTCCTGCTGTGGCTGTCCCCAGACATTCTGTTGATTATTCCAGCTGTTCTGATTCTGATTCCATCCATTCTGTTGATTGTTCCAGCCGTTCTGATTCTGGCTCCAGCCATTTTGCTGATTATCCCAGCCGTTCTGATTCTGGTTCCAGCCATTCTGTTGATTATCCCTGCCGTTCTGATTCTGGTTCCAGCCATTTTGCTGATTATCCCAGCCGTTCTGGTTCTGATTCCATCCACCTGACTGATTATTCCATCCATCTGGCTGGTCTTCTGGTCTGTAATTTCCCATCGGTGCTTTTTTTGCAACCCAGTAAGAAGTGAAACCGCCAATTGCAGCTCCGATAATTCCAAAAACATATGCCCCGTAAAATGCATTATCACCTGCATTTAAAAGCTGCATCAGCCAGACCCCGACAAAAGTACCGGTAAATTCAAGGCCAAACCACAATCCCAGTGTCAATGCACGATATTTTTTTGGATTCTGTCCTCTTTCTATCGCGTGCTTTCCATTCACACGCCAAAGCCATATAAGACAAATAATTTCTAACATTTGTTTTCCCTCTTTCGCGCTTGTATTTTGTTACATAAAGGTATTATATCGTCAATCGCAACCGAAAACAATCCGTTATTCTGTGAAAACTTTATAAAATCGAACAGACTGGCTCATCCATGATCCGGATATACAAAAAATCGATCCTACTTTTCCTGTGATTGTAAGATCGATTTTTTATTTCTTTGTTATACTTGAATTCTCGCTGCGGCGTCCTGGCTGATAGCGAACCGCTTCTGGTCAGATGCTATGATCATCATACCACTGGCATCATTCTGGATCACATGGATTTCGCTGCCCTCTTTGATTTTGAATTCCTTTAATTTTTCCAGCACCTCCGGCACTCCGAACATCCATTTGATCGTGTACCGTTTTCCCGGAACAGCTGTTGATAATGCCTGCATTTTTACACCTTCTTTTTTTCTCCTTTGACTTTCCTACAGTATACCCGCTTTCATATTAGTTAGTCAACAGCAATGTTTTTTAGTTATTATATACACAATTCTATTGAATTAGCCGCATTTAACAATTATTTTCAGAATTCAACTTCTGTTTTAAACCCCCACTATAAGTTTGCAACTATATTATCCGTGCATCTCAAAAACTTAATTTATAAAACATATGAGAAAACAAATTTACATTTTTTAAGCAGTTTTGTCTGAAAAATTGAAAAACAACGGAACTTTCCACCTTGTATTTACAAGAAATTTTGAACGTGCTATCCTCCCACTATCGACAACGTCGAAAATATGAAATGACAACAGCAGCACAGACATGCAGAAAGAGGAATCATTATGAATTTAGAAAAAATGAGAATGGAATCAGATTCAATTGGAGAAATGGAGGTCCCTGTAGATGCATACTACGGTGTCCAGTCCCTGCGCGCAAAGCAGAATTTTCCGATCACAGGAAACAAGTTACATCCACTTTTCATTCAGAACCTGGCAAAAATAAAAAAAGCCGCCGCACTGACCAACCGGAGTGCTCTCAGACTTCCTGTTACCAAAGCATCCGCCATCATCAAAGCCTGCGATGAAATTGTAGAAGGCAAATTTCGTGACGAATTTATTGTTGATGCAATTCAGGGCGGTGCCGGAACCAGTGCAAATATGAATATAAATGAAGTGATCGCAAATCGTGCCGAAGAAATTCTCGGTGGGAAAAAGGGCGCATATCTGCTGGTCCACCCTAACGATCATGTCAATATGGCTCAGTCAACCAATGATGTGATTCCGACAGCAGGAAAGCTGACTGTTCTCGATCTGTTAAAGCCTCTCACAAAGGAACTTGACCGGCTTGCCGTCTGCCTCACAGAAAAGAGCGAAGAATTTGATGATGTTCTGAAAATGGGAAGAACACAGCTGCAGGATGCCGTTCCGATGCGTCTTGGTCAGACATTTCACAGCTATTCCTCTATGGTACGACGGGATGTAGAACGTATCCGCAGCATCTCTCATGAAATGTATACCGTAAATCTTGGCGGAACTGCGATTGGAAGTGCCATCAACGTCTCTGAAATCTACCTTCATAACATTGTCCCGAAACTCAAAAAAGTAACCGGCTATCCTCTGAAACAGGCAGATGATCTGTTTGATGCCACAGAGAATCTGGACGGATTCGTTGCCATATCCGGTGCCGTAAAGACCTGTGCCATAGATCTCTCCAAAATGTGCAACGATCTCCGGCTTCTCTCTTCCGGTCCAAAAACAGGACTTGGCGAGATCAACCTTCCTGCACGTCAGAATGGCTCCTCCATCATGCCCGGAAAGGTCAATCCGGTCATTCCGGAGGTCGTCACACAGGTCGCTTTCCATATCGTAGGTCACGATACAACCATCACAATGGCTGCTGAAGCAGGTCAGATGGAACTCAATGCTTTTGAGCCTGTCGTATTCTATAACCTGTTCGAATCGATCAGCACCCTTCAGGAGGCTGTCTCTACTCTGATCGACAATTGCATCAGCGGAATCACGGCAAACCGCGAAAGATGCCTGTCTCTGATGGAAAGCAGTGCAGGAATTGCAACCGCCCTCTGCCCGTATCTGGGATATAAAACCTCCGCAAGAATCGCGAAAACATCTCTGAAAACCGGAAAAACTGTACGGGAGCTGGTTCTGGAAGAAAATCTGATCAAGGCAGACGAGCTGGATGAAGTTCTGGATGCTTATGCAATGACCGAGCCTGAAGTCGTACTTATAAAAAAAGCAATGTAACAAGACAATAGCCCCAGGATTTATCAACTCATTACCCGTGATAAATCTTGGGGCTTCCTTCATTTAAAATACCACCGTTTCTCCTGTTCCAAGTGCATGTACCATTTCACCAAGTTCTTTTTTCAGGATCCCGAATGCAATATTTCCGGTACAGTGACCGGTATAGATTTCCTCTACGCCAAGCTCTTTCAATTCCTGCGCAGTTTCCACAACTTCTTTCTCCGGTATGGCAAGTGTATCCATGCCCGAAAGCTTCATCATATGAAATCCGCCAACAACCGCATAGACCTTTTGCCCTCCGAGTGCCATCTGCACTTCCCGCACAATATTGACAATTCCCCCATGGGAACAGCTATTAAATATCACCAGTCCTTTTCCCGTCTCAAAAACCACACTCTGCTCATGTGCAAAATCATCTGCAATAAACTCTTCACCGATTTTCCGGTACATGTGCGCCCTGCGTCCCACCTCATCCAGGCCGCCGGTAAAATGCGGCACAACCCAGACGCCTTTTTCAACTTCACAAACTGCATTCAACGGACGGAACCGCTCTTTATAATTTTCCAGAAGATGCTGCGGAATTCCAATATATTTATCTTTTCCTTCTGTCCGGTAAAAGCAGTTCTCAGCAGACATCTCCTGCATATAGACCGCTGCTTTATCATTTCCCTCAAAAAACTCCTCAAAACCGCCACTGTGGTCATAATGTGCATGGGATAAAAACGCCGTATCTACTTCTGAAAGGTCAATCCCCAGCTCCTTTGCATTTTCTGCAAAGAGCGCTGTTGCGCCAGTATCCAGAAGGTACGTCTTCCCCTCATATTCGATATAAACCGACAGCCCATGTTCTGCACAAAGTCTGCATCTCGAACTGTTTTCTACTAATACTACCATCTTCATATGAATCAGCCTCTTTTCTATTTGTGATAGGGTTCTCCCGACATGATCCGGTATCCACGGTAAATCTGCTCCAGCAGAATTACACGCATCAGCTGGTGCGGAAATGTCATTTTTGAAAAACTAAGTGCATAATCCGATTTTTCCAGAACCGCCTTCCCGATCCCTATGGATCCACCAATCACAAAAATAATGTGACTGGTTCCCTGAATGCCAAGTTTTTCAATTTTCTCTGAAAATTCTTCGGAGGTCAGCTGCTTTCCGCCAATCTCCAGTGTAATAAGATATGCATCCTCACGGATATATTTCAAAAGGCGTTCGGCCTCTTTTTGCCGGATCATTTCCTCTGCATTTTCGCTGGCATTGTCCGGTGTCTTTTCATCCGCCACCTCAATGATCTCCAACTTGCAGTAGCGGCTCAGTCTCTTCGTATATTCCGCGATTGCATCCCGCAGATACTTTTCTTTTATTTTTCCAACCGTCAGTACGGTTATCTTCATCCTGTTCTTTCCTCTCTTTCGCTGTATCAGTCTGCACAGTTATGCCCTTTCATACATATAAAGCTCATGCATTGCTCTTGTTGCACAGATGTATTTTGCCTGCCCGGTCATCGGATTTTCTTTCTTCGGGAACACGCCGAATACCTGATCAAATTCCAGTCCCTTTGCCATATAGAAAGTCGTTACTGTCACGCCTTTTTCAAAGGTACTGCTGTCCCGGTCAATACAGTTTACCGGAAGTCCACGGTTTGAAAGCATCCTGGTCATTGTATATGCCTCGTCCATCGTCTCAGTCAGAACTGCGGCGGTCTCATATTGATCCATTCCGGCATCTGCCTCCCGGATAAGTTCATTTAACAGTTCCTCATCCGAATCAAATGTCTTTTCGGTCACTGGTTTGCCATGACGCTCCAGATATTCCAGATCCTTTTCCCCGGTAAATTTCGCTGCATACTCTGCGATTTCAATAGTATTCCGGTAACTTTTGTTCATGATGATCTTGCGGATCGTACGTCCGAAAATCTTCGGCAGGAATGTCAGCACATCCTGCATCTGGCTGTCCAGTGTCTGCGCCCGGTCGCCAAGGATCGTCATCCTGCAGGAAAACAGCTGAGCCAGTACCACGTACTGCAAATATGAATAATCCTGCATCTCGTCGATCACCAGATGCTTGATATGCTTATGTCTGGTTCCTCCGAGCATCCGGTATTTGAGATAAAGTACCGGAAATACGTCTTCATACTGGAGTTTTCTGTTCTCATACGGAATTTTTGCCAGTGTCTCATACCCACTGTCCTCCAAAAACCAGTTATATATTTTGTAAATATCACGGGTCACATACATCCGGTTGAATTTCTCCCGTATCTCTTCTACCTCATCTTCCGGAAGATTCCGGTTATACAATGTCTCGTATTCATCCACCAGATATTCCATCACCGCATCCATTCTTGCAAGGATCGGAATATCCTGAAATTTGAAATAGAACAGATGAATCAGCTCCTCTTCGGTCTTTTCCAGAGTACGGATCTTAACCGGCCTAAAATCCATCAGCTGATCTTCCAGCACTGCCAGAAAGCCTTCCATCTCTCCGACAAATCCGGCAGACTGCTTCTTCAGATAGCTCTCCCGGATTCCCATCTCCGGAAAATGGATCAGCTTCTCCAGATAATCATAACGGTCCTCGCAGTCCGATACGATTCCTTTCAATTCTCTGTACGCAAACAGATCAAAACTCATCTCCTGGATATTTTCTTCTCCAAGCTCTGGCAGAATGTGGGAAATATAGTCCGCAAATACGCTGTTCGGTGAAAGGATCAGGATATCCGATGCTTTTAAATTTTTCCTGTCGTGATACAAAAGATATGCAATCCGGTGCAGTGCAACGGAGGTTTTTCCACTTCCTGCGGCTCCCTGAATGACCAGAACTTTGTCCTTTACATTCCGAATGATCTCATTCTGTTCTTTCTGGATAGTACGGACGATATTCTTCAGTTGTACATCCCCGTTACTTCCAAGCTCCTGTTTCAGGATCTCATCATCAATCTTGGTGTCACTTTCAAATGCATAAACCATCTTCCCGTTCTTGATCTTATACTGCCATTTGGAAGTAATCTCCCCTTCAATGGTTCCTCCAGGTGCTTCATAAGAAGCCTGTCCTCTGTCATAATCATAAAAAAGGCCGCTCACTGGTGCCCTCCAGTCGTAGATCAGTGGCGTCATTCCTGCCTTAGGCGCAAAATTGCCGATTCCGATGTAAAAACTTTCGCTTTCTTCTTCCCCCTCAAAGAGAAAATCCACTCTTCCGAAATATGGGGAGTCGATCATTTTCTTAAGGCGCTGTTTTTTCATCAGACGCTCATTGTTCGCATTAACTTCTCCGAGAAGTGCCTGCTGATTATCATAATTTTCATAACCATACTCATCCATTTCCGTATAGTTTTCCCAATAATAATCATGCATGCTCTCAATCTGTTTTTCTCCTTCAAGAAACGATGCGTTGATCTCGGTAATGCGTGTCTTCAGTTTCTCTTCAACCTCTTCCAGAAACCGAATCTCACTGTTCATTGCGTCGTTGTTACTCATATTCAAACCCTCTCATGATTACATTTTCTGATGATTTGTGCAATCTCTTCCGATGTCTTTGCAATGTAATCTGCACCGGCACTTTGAAGCTCCGCAAGATCCCCGTATCCATACAGGACACCGATCACCTGGATTCCATTCTCCTTTGCACCGTAAATATCATTATTTCTGTCGCCGACCATGACTACCTGATCGTAGTTCTCCCTTTCCACGCCCAGGTTATCCAGCGCATAGCGGATCACATCTGCCTTCCGGATCAGTGATCCATCCATCGTAGCCCCGTAAATCCCTGCAAAATATTTTGCAAAGTCAAATTTGTCTGCAATCCTTTTTGCATACTCTTCCGGCTTGGATGTTGCCACTGCAAGTATATATCCTTCATTCTCCAAGGATTCCAGCGTCTCCGCAAGTCCTTCATACACCGAATTCTCAAAAATGCCTTTCACCGCATAATATTCCCGGTAATACTTTACTCCAAGCAGTGCCTCTTCCTCAGACATCCCATAATATTTCTCCATCGATTCCGTCAGCGGCGGTCCGATAAATTTCTTTAAAGTATCCCGATCTCCAACCTCCCGGTTCATTTTATTCAACGCATACTCCACCGAATTCATGATCCCCGGTCCCGATTCCGTAATCGTCCCATCCAAGTCAAATAAGATATATTTATACTTCATAATACCCCTCTTTCACAAAATAATACTTTTCCTATTGTACCATTTTTAACTCTTCTTGTCTAGGAAACCACACCTTCAGAACATTTCAAAATTAACATCAAGACTACAAACAAGCAACTGGGTTTCCACCCTTTATAACTACCAGTTTTCTCCTCCTTTGTATAATTTCTTTGCCGTTTTTACCAGCACTGTAGAACGACCACTTTGAAAAAAATAATCGTTCCAATTCTATTTTTGTGCAATGGAGATGAAACTCAAAAATTATGGAAGCCTTTGCTGACATAATTTTCGCCCTAAGAGGTTCATCGGAATGGTTTGCACAACTTGAATTGGAACGATTATTTTTTTCAAAGTGGTCCACACAACCTATAAAAACCGCAGTCCCACCAAAGGAAACTGCGGTCATAATTTTATTTATTTGAAAGATACTCGTCGATACCTCTTGCACCAGCTTTTCCTGCTCCCATAGCAAGGATTACTGTAGCTGCACCTGTTACGGCATCTCCACCTGCGTATACTCCTTCTTTAGAAGTCTTTCCATGTTCTTCGTCTGCAACGATACATTTCCATTTGTTAACTTCCAGTCCTTCTGTTGTAGAAGAAATCAGCGGGTTCGGTGATGTTCCGAGTGACATGATAACTGTATCAACATCGATCACGAATTCAGAACCTTCAACCGGAACAGGACGTCTTCTTCCTGATGCGTCCGGTTCACCAAGTTCCATACGAATACATTTGATTCCTTTTACCCATCCATCTTCTTCGAGGATTTCTACCGGGTTTGTCAGAAGATCGAACTGTACACCTTCTTCTTTTGCGTGATGAACTTCTTCCACACGGGCCGGAAGCTCTTCTTCGCTACGACGGTATACGATATGAACTTCTGCTCCAAGACGGAGAGCTGTTCTTGCAGCATCCATTGCTACGTTACCACCACCAACAACTGCAACTTTCTTACCAGCTGCGATCGGTGTATCATAAGAATCATCAAACGCTTTCATAAGGTTACTTCTTGTCAGGTATTCATTTGCAGAAAATACACCGTTGGCATTTTCTCCCGGGATTCCCATGAATTTTGGAAGTCCTGCTCCTGATCCGATAAATACTGCTTCGAATCCTTCGTCTTCAATCAGCATATCGATTGTAGTAGATTTACCGATTACAACGTTTGTCTCAAAGTGAACACCAAGCTCTTTTACTTTTGCGATTTCTTTTGCAACGACTTTCTGTTTTGGAAGACGGAATTCCGGAATACCATATACAAGTACTCCACCGAGTTCATGAAGTGCTTCAAATACAGTTACATCATAGCCAAGCTTTGCAAGGTCGCCTGCACAGGTAAGTCCTGCAGGACCTGAACCGATAACGGCAACTTTGTGTCCGTTCTTCTTGTCAGCTCCAACCGGTTTGATGTCATGCTCCAGAGCATAATCAGCAACGAATCTTTCCAGCTTACCGATAGAAATAGATTCTCCTTTGATACCACGGATACATTTTCCTTCGCACTGTGATTCCTGAGGACATACACGTCCACAAACAGCAGGAAGTGCAGAAGACTGTCCGATAATCTTATATGCTTCTTCGATATTGCCTTCTTTTACTTCATGAACGAATGCAGGAATATTGATTCCTACCGGGCATCCCTGAATACATTTAGCATTCTTACAGTTGATGCAACGGCTTGCTTCTTCCATTGCCTCTTCCTGATTATATCCATAACATACTTCTTCAAAATTTGTTGCACGTACCTTCGGATCCTGTTCTCTTACAGGTACTTTCTTTAATACGTCTGCCATTATTCGTCACCTCCGCAATGACCGCATCCACCGTGATGTGTGTCACCTTCTTGTAATTTCAGCATAGCTCTGCCTTCCTGAGTCTTATACATCTGCTGTCTCTTCATTGCTTCATCAAAGTTAACGAGATGTCCGTCAAATTCCGGTCCGTCTACACATGCAAATTTGATTTCATCACCTACATGGAGACGGCATGCGCCACACATACCTGTTCCGTCTACCATGATCGGGTTCATGCTGACGATAGTCGGAATTTCGAGTTTCTTTGTGAGCAGACAAACGAATTTCATCATGATCATCGGTCCGATTGCAACACAGACATCATACTTGTTACCTTCTGCAACAAGTGCTTCGATCTTTGTTGTTACCATACCTGCATGTCCGTATGTACCGTCATCTGTACATGGGTAATAATTTCCTGCAACTGCTTCCATCTCTTTTTCGAGAATCAGCATATCTTTTGTCTTAGAACCAACGATAACATCTACATCGATCCCATGTGCGTGCATCCATTTAACCTGCGGGTATACAGGGGCTGCACCAACACCGCCGGCTACAAATAAGATCTTTTTATTCTTCAGGCTCTCAATATCTTCTGAAATCAGTTCAGATGGACATCCAAGTGGTCCTGTGAAATCTCTGAAAGAGTCTCCTGCTTTTAATTGTGCCATCTTCTCAGTAGATGCTCCTACTGTCTGGAATACGATGGTAATTGTTCCTTCTTCTCTGTCATAATCGCAGATTGTCAGCGGAATTCTTTCCCCCTTGTCATCCATCTTGACAATTACGAACTGTCCTGGCTCACAGTGCTTTGCCACACGTGGTGCTTCTACATCCATAAGATAAATCTTATCAGCCAGTTTTTCAGCTTTTCTTATCTTGTACATTGCATTGCCTCCTAAAATATTTACTCTCTTTATGATAAATTATTGCAAAGTAAATAGCAAGTATTTCTTTTTAATTTGTTAAAAAATTATTTATGCCATAAATATAACTATCTTTTTTATCTATAAGTACCAATATTTCTTCTATAAATCTGCCAAAATTCTTCCGGTTACCAAATTTTTCAACCGTATTAAATCTTGTGCCGGCACGAATTTGTACCTGCTGACCGGATATAAAATGAGACAGACGGTCAGTATCGAGTCCGTCTGTCTCTGTAAGAACTATATTCTCTTTTTTAGAAATCTACTTCTGTTCCATAATATGTACAGTTGAAAAGTTTTTCCATAGCTGCCGGATCGATCGGACGTGGGTTGGATCCTGTACATGCATCACCAACTGCAAGTTCTGAAATCTTCGCAATTTTTTCTTTGAATTCTGCTTCGTCAACACCGAAATCTTTCAGTGTCTTCGGAATATTCAGCTCTACATTAAATGCATCGATCTTTGCACACAGGCTGTTGATCAGCGCTTTCTCAGATGTACCCGGAAGTCCCATTCTGCGTGCGATTTCTGCATAACGTTTTGCAGCGACTGGATCTTTTGCATTGTATTTAATTACATATGGAAGGTAAATTGCATTTGCGCATCCGTGCGGAATATGTCCGGTTGAGAATGCCGCACCTGTCTTATGTGCCATAGAATGTACGATTCCAAGAAGTGCATTGGAGAATGCCATTCCTGCAAGGCACTGTGCATAATGCATCTGCTCTCTTGCTACCATATCGCATTTGTAAGATGCCGGAAGGTAATCCAGAACCATCTCGATCGCCTGCAGTGCAAGCGGATCTGTAAATGGACAGTTCAGGGTAGATACATAAGCTTCAATCGCATGTGTCAGTGCATCCATACCTGTGTAAGCAACCTGCTTTACCGGGAGACCCATAACAAGATCCGGATCTACGATTGCAACGTCCGGTGTAATATTAAAATCGGCAAGTGGGTATTTTACTCCGGTCTGATAGTTGGTAATAACAGAGAACGCCGTTACTTCTGTCGCTGTTCCTGATGTTGACGGAATTGCAGCAAATTTTGCTTTTGTTCTCAGTTCCGGGAAGTTGAACGGAATACAGAGATCTTCAAATGTAACATCCGGATATTCGTAGAATGCCCACATTGCTTTTGCGGCATCAATCGGCGATCCGCCACCCATAGCTACGATCCAGTCTGGCTGGAACTCCTGCATAACTGCTGCACCTTTCATAACAGTCTCAACAGATGGATCTGGCTCAACTCCTTCAAAAAGCTTTACTTCCATTCCTGCTTCCTTCAGATAGTTCTCAGCTCTGTCGAGGAATCCCTGACGCTTCATGGAGCCTCCTCCAACAACCAGGATTGCTTTTTTTCCTTTCAGGTTCTTCAGTTCTTCAAGACATCCTTTTCCGTGGTAAATATCTCTTGGTAATGTAAATCTACTCATTTCAAACACTCCTTTGCCCTTAAAGTATGTTATCTTTTTGACAATTATATTGTATCTCAAATCTAAGCTTTTTGCAACATTTTACCACAAATAAATTGTACTTATTTCCATACAATTATACATTTTTAATAAACCATATTATTTCCACCCTATTCATAAAACATTTGATTTGTGATATTTTTCACATATTTTACGCAAGTTTTTCACAAATAAAAGTAATTGAAAAGAGTACGCTTTACCAGTCATGCTCTGACAAGCAGACGGCTCGGCATACTCTCTTCTTAAAATCGGATTTTAATTTGTATTCAGTTCATAATTTCTTCTTGTGACATCACTTAATCTGCCTTTTTGATCCTGCAGAACAAAACTGAAAATCGTACTTCCCTCCGGCATTACGATCGGTCCGGTATATTCCTGCGTCGCAGAATTATTCTCCGGATCCGGATCTGATCCATCTGTCGTGTAATATGCCGTATACTTATCCGGTACAACTACACTGATTGACTGGACATGGTCATACTGCCCGGTCGACGGAGTTACCGCCGGTGCATCTGCAATCGGGAACTCAACTTTATAGGTTTTACTTTCTGTCAGGCTTGGAATCCCTTTCTTATTAACAGAAATCGCCTTCACCGTCGTCTCACCTTCACCGATCTTGATCGGTTCCGCATATTTCGTACTTGAAGTTGTCGGCTCTGAACCGTCTGTCGTATAGTAGATTGCTTTTCCCTTTCCGGTCAACTCCAATGCCTGCACTTCATCATATGTCTCTGTCTCATCCAGACTAAACTTCGGTTCATCTGACACATAATCCTTCAGTGCTTCCAGAACCGTATCACTGGTACATGCATTCAGAAGCGGTGATACTTTTTCTTCCTGTTTGGTATCAATATAAAATTCTACCGCTGCACGATAAATTTCTGCATTTCCGGACTGCTTTGCAATCTCATCTGTAAAAACGTCTTCTGCCTGATCCAGATCATTCTGGGCAATATAAACCTTTGAAATCCCTGTATAAGCTTCTGCTTTCTTCGGACTTCCGGAAGCTGCTTTTTCAAATACAGTGAGTGCGTTCTCATATTCGGAAGCTGCCAGAAGCCGGTATCCTTTCTTTACTTTTCCGGTATATGAATTTTGATAAAACAGGAAAATGAGTCCTGCCAGAACAATACACCCCGCCAGCAGCATAAGCAGCATTTTCCGGCGTTTTTTTCTGGCACGCTCTTTTCTCTTTTCTGCCCGCATACGCCGCAATCTGCGTTCTTCTTCATACGCTCTTCTCGTCTGTTCCCGCGCATCTTCTCTTTGACTCACACGTCCGGTAGCCGGTCTGACATCACTGCGTCTGACCGCCGCATCTCTTCCACGCCTGGTCACAGTTTCCTGCTGGCGACGACCAACACTTCCTGAATTTCCTACACACCTGGTCTCTCCTCCAACACTTTCCCGTCTTTCATATGCCGGATTTGCTGCACCAGAATAGATGCCATCTTGCTTTTCCTGCTCACCCAGATGAAGCGACATTGTCTGTGTAATGCCTCCTTTTAGCTGAGCAGTCAGCATATCATCAAGTGGGTTATAATCAGGCACAATCTGTATTTCCCTGCCGCAGCCAGGACAGATCAGCTGATCTTCAGGCAAATCTGCTCCACAGTGCATACATTTCATTGTCTTTCGTCTCCTTCTGGTATCATACTTCATTTAGAACAATCCGGTAATTTTACCGTCTTCTACATCAATTCCATTTGCTGCAGGTACTTTCGGAAGACCTGGCATGGTCATGATCGCTCCGGTAAGAGCAACAACAAATCCTGCTCCTGCATTTACATAGACTTCACGGATATGGATATCAAAGTTCTCCGGGCGTCCAAGAAGCTTCGCATCATCGGACAGAGAATACTGATTCTTTGCCATACATACAGGGAACTTGCCAAAGCCCATTGATTCAATTCGTGCAAGCTGTTTCTTTGCAGCAGGTTCATATACAACACTCTTTGCTCCGTAAATCTCTTTGCAGATTGTCTCGATCTTCTCTGCAATTGATAACTCATCACTGTAAATCGGATGATAATGGCTTTCTTTTGTCTCCAGAGTCTGTAATACCTTCTCTGCCAGCTCTTTTCCGCCGTCTCCGCCTTTACCCCATACTTCTGCAAGGGCAAATTCACAGCCTCTGTCTTCGCAGAACTTACGGATAAATTCGTATTCTGCTTCCGTATCACTGACAAATGAATTCAGGGTAACCACAACCGGAACTCCGAATTTCTGCAGGTTCTCAATATGCTTTTCAAGATTTACAATTCCCTTTGCAAGAGCATCCAGGTTCTCTTTGTTCAGTTCGTCTTTCGGCACGCCACCATTGTATTTTAATGCACGTACCGTTGCAACCAGAACTACTGCATCCGGTTTCAGTCCCGCCATACGGCACTTGATATCCATAAACTTCTCTGCACCCAGATCTGCACCAAATCCCGCTTCTGTGATCGTGATATCACTCAGCTTAAGTGCCATCTTGGTTGCACGTACACTGTTGCAGCCATGTGCAATATTTGCGAATGGGCCGCCATGTACCAGTGCCGGTGTATGCTCCAGAGTCTGGATAATATTCGGTTTGATCGCATCCTTTAACAGTGCTGTCATTGCACCGGTTGCCTGAAGCTGGTCAGCTGTAACCGGTTCTCCGGAAAATGTATAGGCAACAATGATTCTGCCAAGACGTTTTTTCAGATCTTCCAGATCGTCTGCCAGACATAAAATTGCCATGATTTCGGACGCAACCGTGATCACAAAATGATCCTCTCTTACCATTCCGTCCATTTTATTTCCAAGACCGACTACTACATTACGCAGTACACGGTCATTCATATCTACACACCGTTTCCATACAACCTGTCTCGGATCGATCCCAAGAGCATTTCCCTGCTGGATATGGTTGTCAAGAAGAGCTGCAAGCAGGTTATTTGCTGATGTGATCGCATGAAAATCTCCGGTAAAATGAAGATTCAGATCTTCCATCGGTACAACCTGTGCATAACCGCCTCCGGCAGCACCGCCTTTAATTCCAAAGCAAGGTCCGAGCGATGGCTCGCGCAGAGCGATCAGGGCTTTTTTACCGAGCTTTGCCATTGCCTCTCCAAGTCCGACGGTAATCGTCGTCTTCCCCTCTCCCGCCGGAGTCGGATTGATTGCAGTGACAAGTACCAGCTTTCCATTCGGTCTGTCTTTTACTCTTTCCATCAGTTCATCTGATAATTTTGCCTTATACTTGCCGTAAAACTCAAGGTCTTCCTCTTCAATTCCAATCTTTGCTGCAACCTCGCGAATATGGAGCATCTCTGCCTCCTGTGCAATCTGAATGTCTGTCTTCATAATCATATCCTCCCTTTTTTCTTATGCGTTTCTTAAACTGATTCTTCTATGTATTGTTCAAACTGTTCCATAGACATCAGTACTTTTCTTGGTTTGGTACCTTCTTCTTCTCCTACGACTCCCGCCTCGGCAAGCTGATCCATAATCCGCGCCGCACGGTTAAACCCGATCTTAAACACCCGTTGGAGCATTCCGATCGATGCTTTGTCTTTTTCAATGATAAACTTTCCTGCATCTACAAAGTAGACATCTTTGTCGTCCCCGGAAGATGCTCCTCCCGCAGATACATTCTGATTACTGTTCACCTGCTTCTGGACCTCTTCACTGTATGCTGTGCCTCCGCCGTTCTCTTTCAGGAAATCAACCACTGCCTGGACTTCTTTATCAGAAACAAAAGCCCCCTGAACACGTACCGGCTTCTGATAGCCAGCCGGATAGAACAACATATCGCCTTTTCCAAGCAGCTTCTCCGCGCCATTCATATCAATGATGGTACGGGAATCCACACCGGATGATACAGAAAATGCTATTCTTGATGGCATATTCGCCTTGATCAGACCGGTAATGACATTAACCGATGGTCTCTGCGTTGCAAGAACCAGATGAAGTCCTGCCGCACGCGCAAGCTGTGCCAGACGGCAGATCGCCTCTTCCACTTCTCCGGGTGCAACCATCATCAGGTCTGCAAGTTCGTCTACGATGATCACAATCTGTGGAAGTTTCTGTGCTTTATCCGGATCATCAATATCTTTAATGTTCTCGACTTTATCATTGTAACCTTTCAGATCACGGACATTATACTCGGCAAAAAGCTGATAACGTCTGTTCATTTCCGCAACCGCCCAGTTCAAAGCTCCTGCTGCCTTCTTCGGATCCGTTACAACCGGGATCATCAGATGTGGAATTCCATTATATACACTTAATTCCACTACCTTTGGATCTACCATAATCAGCTTTACATCCTCCGGTTTTGCTTTGTAGATAATACTCATAATGATCGTATTGATACAGACAGATTTACCGGAGCCGGTAGCTCCTGCAACAAGTAAATGCGGCATCTTTGCGATATCCGATACCACCACTTTACCTGAAATGTCACGACCTGTCGCAAATGCGATCCGCGATCTACTTTTCTTAAATTCATCTGATTCCAGAAGATCACGCAGCATAACTGCAGTATTTTCCTTATTCGGAACTTCAATGCCGACTGCTGCTTTTCCAGGGATCGGTGCCTCAATACGGATATCGGCCGCCGCCAGGTTCAGCTTGATATCATCCGCAAGTCCTACGATCTTACTGACTTTCACTCCCATCTCAGGCTGTAACTCATAGCGTGTGACAGAAGGTCCGCAGCTGATATTAGTAATCGTAACATTCACGCCGAAGGTTTGAAGTGTCTTCTGGAGCTTTGCTGCTGTCTCACGCAGATGCGCATCCGAATCTCCGGAAGTTTTACTTCCATGCTTCAACAGACTAAGCGGCGGGAAGCGGTATTCCCTGACCGGTTTCTCACTTTTTGCAATCGTATCTGCAACAGCAGCAACCTCTTTGGGGATATCTGCCTTAACTTTTGGATTTCCGGAGACCTGACTTTTTACTCCGTCTTCTGTCTGCACCGCTGATAAATTTTCTTCAGCCACATCTGTCTGCATATCTTTACCAGACTCCGGCTCTTTTTCCGTTTCCTGCATCGCTCCTTTTAAGAACTTCGGGAGCTTTTCTTTCACCGGCTCAAGAGGAACCGGTTCCGGATCCGGGATCAGCTCTGTAGCGGAGAGGGGCATCGCACGATTGATCACAACATCATCCAGCGCAATTTTCCCAGTCTGTTCCATAATGTGCTTTGCCGCCGCTTCTTCTGCACCTGCAAGCACGCTGCTCATATCTTTCCGGCTGCGTCTGGTAGCTTTCTTTTCTGTACTTTCCTTTGCTTCTTTTCCGGCTGTTTCTTCTGCTTTTCCTGCCTCGTCCTCTTTTCTTCCAACTGTCGAATTAAAGGAAACGCCACTTACCTGATAATCAACACGCATAGCTTCCCGTCTTGCCCTGCGTTCCTCAGCCTCTTCTTTACGCTTCTGCATGTCCTCTCTGGCACGGTCATACGCTTTTTCCCCGCCGATCTTCATTCCTTTTAGAATAGACTTTTCTGTGATAAGGACTACACAGATCACCATTAAAATGATCACGACAACATATGTACCCACTTTACCGATTGCCGGCACCAGCCTGACCGCAATTGCCTTTCCAACAAATCCGCCTTTTTCATCGATCAGTTCAAAGAGCACACAGCACTGAACCAGTAATACAACGCCTGCAGCAGTCTTAATATATGCGATCCTGTTTCCTTTATTGGAAACCACAAACGCGACTCCACAAAATAAAAGCAGTGGAAATACATACGCCATCCAGCCCATCATCCCCTGCTGCAGTGCTGCAATCTTTCTTCCAAATGCACCTGCAAGTCCGAAATTGCTGATCGTAAGCAGAATTCCTACCGCAAGCGTCACCCAGATCAGAATCTCCGTTGCAAGAAATGATTCTTCCTGCGGCGCAGCTTTTGATGTGGTATTCTTTCTGGTTGTTTTCGCAGATTTTGCAGACTTTGTACTCGTCTTCTTCGCAGGCTGCCGCTTTTTCGCCGTGCTCTGCTTTGCATTTTTCTTTGTTCCGGTTGTCTTTGAAGCCATCAAACTTCCCCCTTGTATTTATACTCTTTATCTTGTAATCAAATGACCGATTCCTTCTACTCTCTCCCCAGATATAGTATCCGGAATCAGTCATCAAAAGTGTATACTTGTACATGCTATTTTATTATAGCATTCTCTTCGCCTTATGTCATCTCATAATTTTTATCAGTATTTTCCATTTTTTCATCAATCATTTCATGCAATTTATTTAATGCATCTCTTATTCCGCCAACCTCATCAATGAGTCCTTCCTCCACTGCACGTTTTCCTTCCAGCATTGTCCCCACGTCTTTGACAAGCTGTGTGGAATCCAGCATCAGTTCTTCAATCCGCTCCTGTGACATTCCGGAATGCTCTGCAAGGAATCCGGTGATCCGGTCCTGCGTCTTTTCAATATTCCGCAGGCTCTGTGCCACACCGATGAACATTCCGCTTGTCCGCACCGGGTGAATGATCATCGTTCCACTTGGAACAATAAAAGAATAATCCGCAGACACAGCAAGAGGACCACCGATAGAATGACACCCTCCAAGTACCAGAGATACTGTCGGTTTGCTTAAAGATGCAATCATTTCCGCAATCGCAAGTCCCGCCTCCACATCTCCGCCCAGTGTATTTAAGAGAATCAGCACACCGTCTGTCTGAACACTGTTCTCAATCTGTGCCAGTTTTGGAAGCAGGTGTTCATACTTGGTTGCCTTTGTACTGCCGGAAACCGCCTCATGTCCTTCTACTTCGCCGATGATCGTGAGCAGCTCGATCTGATGATTCCGACGTCGGTCAAGCGGAAGCATTCCCATTTCTTTAACATGTTCATCTTCTTCCTTTGTATTTTCCGGCTCTGCCTCTCTGACTGCCTTTTCTTTATTTTCCATATTTTCTACGTTCTGTTCCCTGCTCTTTTTCTTGCGTATCTGATATTCTTTTACATCCGTTTCTTCCTGTATTTTCATTGCCGCATTCCTCCGTTCTTTTTAGCTTAGTATGGACAATGCTTATAAAAATATGCAGGATTTCCAATGCAGGAATGAATAACAGGTTCCTGTACCGACACAAATCTGTACCTGATTCACTGTATATGCAAAAGAGAATGTGACTCGGCACATTCTCTTTGATTTAATCATTATGAAAATAAATATTTCCTGCGCAGGCTATATACCATATCTGTATAAATCTTGCGGCATGCCTCCAGATTATCGGATTCGATCATGGAAACACATGGGTGAAGATAATGGTTCCAGATATCTGCATATACATCTTCTGAATTTTCCATCCGGTTGATCCGGTTTACGATTGTCGGAGCAATATCGTAATACTCGGCAACGATTTCTTCGCCGCCTTCCTGATTCACCAGATATTCATCCCTGTATCTTCTCATCAGATTCAGTTCATAACAGTTATCCGGTTTGCCAAGGCTTGCACATACAGCTGTAGTAATATAGCAGAGACGGGATTTAAAGCCTCCCTGGATCTGCTCGAATTCCGATTTACTGATCTTAAGTTCCAGATCATGATCATTCCAGCGTTCGACCATGCAGTCTACAATCTCTTCACAAGCATCCATTCTGCCATAGCGGAACATCGGGATTACATACGTAACCATGCCAAGATTATATTTCATAAGTACATTTTCTTTTTTTCTTTTTGAACTTTCCTGATCCAGTACTCTCCGCATTCTATCCGGCAGAACAGCGGCAATCTCTTCAATTTCTTCCTGTCTGTCTTCCGAATTCTCGCATTCCTGTGCAATCTCAGTAAAAAGCGGCTTATACTTCTCGTATGCATTTTTAAACGAATCCGCATAAGTCTTTTTATTGAAATCTCCGGAAATCGGAATTATCTGGTCAAACAGGTCATTCAGTCCATCCTGTATACTCTGATTCATTCAGGTTCCTCCCGGAATCAATCCTATGCTTCTTCCCAGTTATGATATACTTCCTGTACATCATCATCATCTTCAAGAAGATCAAGCGTCTTCTGAATGTTCTTGATGTCTTCTTCGTTGTCCAGAGTTACCCATGTCTGTGGTATCATTGTAACTTCTGCACTTGCCATCGGGATTCCTGCTTCTTCCAGAGCAAGACGAACCTCACTGAAATCATTCGGATCTGTAAGGATCTCAAAGCTGTCCTCTTCTTCTGAAAAATCTTCTGCTCCTGCATCCAGTGCCTGCATCATCAGATCATCTGCATCCAGTTCACATTCTTCTTTATCGACAATGATCTGTCCTTTCTGATCAAACATGAAAGATACACATCCGCTGGTTCCGATATTTCCTTTTCCCTTTGTGAAAGCGCTTCTTACATTAGAAGCAGTACGGTTACGGTTATCAGTAAGTGCATCAACGATGATTGCAGTTCCGTTCGGTCCGTATCCTTCGTATACGATGTGTTCGTAGTTGTTAGCATCTCCGTCTCCGGCTGCTTTTTTAATACTTCTGTCAATATTGTCATTTGGCATATTATTTGCTTTTGCCTTTGCAATCGCATCACGGAGTCTGCTGTTGTTAGCCGGATCAGCTCCGCCTCCTTCTTTGACTGCTACAGCGATTTCACGACCGATCTTCGTGAATACTTTTCCTTTTGCTGCGTCGTTTTTTTCTTTTTTATGCTTGATATTCGCAAATTTTGAATGTCCTGACATTACTTTTTACCTCTCTTCAGTATTTTACTATTCTCAATTGTACTATTTTATCACTTTTTTGTTCTGCTGACAAGGACTTTGCGTATTGTATTATTATCAACCGACAATACATGGAACAGATAACCTCCGAATTCCACCTGACATTCTTCATCTTCCGAAGGAATTCTGTCCAGGCAGTCGATCAGATAACCATTGATCGTATCGTAATCTTCTTCGTTGAAACTGATTCCCAGAAGTTCTTCCAGATCTTCCAGCTGTGTCATACCATCCACGATATATGTACCATCTGCCTGTTTGACGATCAGCTCTTCTTCCTCATCATACTCATCCTGGATATTTCCAACGATTTCTTCTACGATATCTTCCATCGTAACGATCCCTGATGTCTGTCCATACTCATCCAGCACGATCACCATATGGCTCTTGTCCTGCTGCATCTGTTGGAACAGTTTGTCAATCGCCTTTGTTTCCGGGATAAATCCTGCCGGCCGGATCGCATCCTTCAGATCATGCACCGGTTTTCTCCTTGCCGGACCATCCAGGTAACTCTGCATCGCATCCCGGATATGAAGAATCCCCACAATGTTGTCAATATCTTCTTCATAAACCGGGAATCTGGATTTGTTCTCCTCCAGCATAAAGGTAAGTGCTTTTTCCAGAGATTCCTCTCCGTCCAGTGCTACGATATTTTTCCGGTGCGTCATGATATCTTTTGCATCCGAATCCATATATTCAAAAATATTGGTGATCATCTTCGTCTCACGTCTTGTCAGAACACCTTTTTCATAGCCTTCCAGTACTTTTTCAATGATTTCTTCTGCAATTTTCTCTTTATCTTCATTGTCAGAAAATACATTTTTCATTTTCTGAAGTAAATTACCTTCCGTTTCCATTGCTTTCCATACTTCTCCTCTTTTATGTATGAAGCATCAGGCTGACGCACAGCGCTTCATCGACTTTTCTCATAAGCTCTTTGTCTACCCGGCACACGTAATCCTTCAGTCTCTGCTTATCGATGGTCCGGATCTGCTCCAGAAGGACAACGGAATCCTTGACGATTCTGTACCTTTTTGCATCGATTTCCACATGTGTCGGCAGCTTCGCTTTATTCATCCTTGAAGTGATCGCGGCACAGATAACGGTCGGACTGTGCCGGTTCCCGACATCATTCTGGATGACAAGAACCGGGCGCACGCCGCCCTGCTCCGAACCGACTACCGGACTTAAATCCGCATAATAAATATCTCCACGCCTGATCTGCACTTCATTCACACTCCGCTTATCAAGATACTTTCATTATTGCCAGCTTTCTCCTGCTGTATTCATATCTCTTTCGAAGTGCATCCCCGCATTTTAGAAATAATCGACCTGCTCTACAACTTTTCCGTCACGCACATATTCTCGCGGAACACGTTTATTGATATCACAGATAAATTCATAGTTAAATCTACCGCTCAGACCGGCAAGCTCATCTATTGAAAGATAAGCATCCCCGTCGTGACCGACCAGTGTTGCCCTGTCACCAAATTTCACATCCGGGATCTCGGTCACATCTACCATGAACTGATCCATACAGACTCTGCCAAGGATCGGTGCCTTCTGACCATGGATCAGGACATATCCTTTGTTGGAAAGACTCCGTGGGTATCCGTCTCCATATCCCGTCGGGATCGTGGCGATCTGCATCCTTTTCGGCGCAACAAAGGTGCCTCCGTAGCTGACTGCCGTACCCTTTTCAATCCATTTCACATAAGTCACATGCGCGATCAGCTCCATTGCCGGTCGGAGCGGAACTTCCTCCTTATTGACTTCATCTGACGGATACAGTCCATAGGTAGAAATCCCGGCTCTCTCCAGATCCATTCCAAGCTTTGGCATATCAATGATACTTGCACTGTTTGCACAGTGATAATAAGTAAATTCCATACCTTCTGCTGCAAGATGCTCTTTCATCCACAGAAAGGCACGGATCTGTTCCAGTGTTGTGGTCTTATCCGTCTCATCTGCCTTTGAAAAATGGGTAAACATTCCTTCGCAATCCGTGTAAACAAGTCTGCCGATCTTAAGGATCTCCTCTACGCTTTCTTTCGATACCGGAAAGCCAAGTCTTGACATTCCAGTATCGATCTTAATGTGCAGATATGCCTTCTTCCCCATACGGTATGCGGTCTCATCCGCAAGCTTCGCAAGCTCATAGCTGTAGGCTGTCATGCGGATCTCATGACGGATCATCTCTTCCAGCTGATCCGGGAAAATACATCCCAGGCAAAGAATCGGCTTCTGAATGCCGGCTTTTCTGAGTACAACACCTTCATCCAGAGTTGCGACCGCATAGCCCCAGACATAATCCACATCTTCCAGCATTCTTGAAATCGGTACCGCTCCATGACCATAACCATCTGTTTTGATGACCACGACCATCTTGGTTCCCTCTTCTATATTTGCATGCATCATTTCCATATTATACATCACCGCATCCAGATCGATCACCGCACGCAGTCTGCTGTATTTCTTCATTCTGTCATATCCTCCAATTCCTTAAGTGTCCTGCCGAGCATTTTCAAAAGATCACCCGCAAGCACACTGTAAGAGCCAAGTTCTTTTCTGGCATGATCTCCGCACAGGCCATGCAGATAAACGCCAAGCACAGCTGCATCATCCGGTCTCAGATGCTGTGCCATAAGTCCGGTGATCATTCCGGCAAGCACATCTCCCGATCCGGCCTTTGCCATTGCCGCATTACCGGTGGTATTGATCATAAGCCTTCCCTCCGGCGCTTTCATAAGTGTCCTGCTGTCTTTCAGTACACAGACAGCATGAACTTTTTCTGTATATTTCCGTAATAGCTCTCTTCTGTTGTCTTTTAATTCCTGTACGCTGTATCCGGTCAGTCTGGACATTTCTTTCATGTGCGGAGTAAGTACATATCCGGAAGGATTCATCCGAATCTGTCCGATCCCCCACTCACCGGTCTTTGCCAGAAGGTTCAGTCCGTCCGCATCAATAACAGCCGGTTTTTTATTATTCTCAAGCACCTTTTTCAGTAATTTCTCCGAATGCGGTCCCATGCCGAGTCCGCAGCCAATACAGAGCACATCCGCCCATTCCAGCAAATCCGGAAGTTCTTCAAAGGATTCTGTCTCATCCAGAGAATAGGTCGTCATTACCGCCTCCGGTAAAAGTTCCTGTAAGATTGCCCGGTTGCTTTCCTCCGTATAAATCCGGACAAGCCCGGCTCCCGAAAGATATGCTGCCCTGGCACTTAAATATGCTGCACCGGACATTCCTTTGCTTCCGGTAATCATCAGAACCTTTCCATAAGTCCCTTTATTAGAATCCGGTTTCCTTTGCGGCAGCATTGCCGGCACATCGGATTTTTCAAGTGCCATGCAGATTTCTTCTTCCGCAAAAAACTCCGGCCTGGTAATTCCGATCGGAGCTGTAACAAGCTTTCCTGCATACTCACATCCCGGATACAGGATCTGTCCCATCTTCTGAAACGCAAAGGTCACTGTAAGATCTGCTTTAAATGCAGTTCCAAGCACTTTCCCATCATCCGAACGGATCCCTGAAGGAGTGTCAACTGCCACCTTACAGGCAGTCATCCGGTTCATCTGATCGATCACCTCTGCATACCTGCCTTTTATTTCACGTGACAGACCAATACCGAATACGGCATCTATAATAACACTATATTCTTTCTGTGGCAAACTGTTTCCTACAGATATTCCCAGATTTTCCAGAATTTTCATCTGGATTTTTGTTTCTTCACTACGATGGTCATAATTTCCGACCAATACTACATCCGGATGATATCCTTCTTCTACGAGCATCCTTGCAATTGCGAATCCGTCACCACCGTTGTTGCCACTTCCACACACAACCAGTGCTTTCGACAAGTCTATGCCTTCTGCTTTCATCGCAGCCACACACTGAAGTGCCGCCCGTTCCATCAGGACAAGGGACGGGACCTGCATCTTCTGTATCATTCTCTGATCCGATCTTCTCATCTGATCTGCTGTCAGTATTTCTTTCATATCCGGTCTCCCATACATTTAATTTTCAAAAAGGTGCAGGAAAAAACTTTCCTGCACCTCTGCCTTCTGGTATGCTTTGACTACTTTCCTTCATGTTCTTCATTGTATCTGGTGATGTTATAAGATAATCTCATCAGACTTTCAGACAAATGAACATTCTCCACAATAATATTATCCGGCAGATTCAGATCTGTATGCGCAAAATTCCAGATAGCCTTGACTCCATTATCTACCAGGAGATTGGCAACCTCTACTGCTTTTGCCTTCGGAATCGTGAGAACCCCGATCTCAATATCGTTTTCTTTCACAAAATCCTTCAATTCATCCATCATACGGATCTCAACTCCACGGATCGTCAATCCGGCAAGCCTTGGGTTTACGTCAAACAGCCCTTTTAAAACAAATCCCCGATTTTCAAATGCTGCATAGTTCGCCAATGCCTGTCCAAGATTTCCTGCTCCAATGATAACGAATTTATGTTTCTCGTTCAGTCCAAGGATCTTACCTATCTCTGTATAAAGATACTTTACATTATAGCCATATCCCTGCTGTCCAAATCCACCGAAATTATTCAGATCCTGCCGGATCTGTGAAGCAGTCACTTTCATTCTTTTACTTAATTCATTGGATGATATCCGTTCGACTCCGCTCTCCAGTAGTTCCCCTAAATAACGATAATACCGCGGAAGTCTCCTTATTACTGCCTGAGATATTTCTCTTGATGCCACTTTCACTTCCACCTTCCTATTTTTTGACTCATTATTTTTAATTATATAAGAATCCAACGAAAAAGTCAAATTTTATAGTTGTTTTTTGTCGTATTTCAGCTATAATTATGTTACTGTGAGCAGTAACATAATTGCCACTTTAACAGGAGGATATAAAAATGATACTGGCATGTCATAATCTGTCAAAAAGTTTTGGGGATCAGGTCATCGTAAAAGACGGTTCCTTTCATATAGAAAACCATGAAAAAGCTGCCCTAGTAGGTCTTAACGGAGCCGGCAAATCCACGATCCTCAAGATGATCGTAGGACAACTTTCTCCCGATGCAGGGACGGTTGTTCTTACCAAAGGCAAAACTCTCGGCTACCTTGCACAGCATCAGGAGATGGAAAGCGGCAATACCATTTACGAAGAAGTCCGCACGGCAAAAGCTGAAATCATTGAGATGGAAAAGCAGATACGTACAATCGAGATGGAGCTTCCATCTCTTTCCGGAGATGCTCTTGAAGCACGTCTTTCCACTTATCAGAGACTGACTTCTGCATTTGAGCACGCAGACGGTTACGCCTATAAAAGTGAGCTTACCGGCGTTCTAAAAGGTCTCGGATTTACAGAAGAAGAATTTACCAAACCCGTAGATTCTTTATCCGGTGGTCAGAAGACCCGTGTATCTCTTGGCAAACTCCTTCTTACCAAGCCTGACGTCCTGCTTCTGGATGAGCCAACCAACCACCTGGATATGAACTCCATCGCATGGCTGGAAACCTATCTTCTGAATTATCCGGGTGCTGTTCTTATCGTATCCCACGACCGCTATTTCCTGAACCGTGTAGTTACAAAAGTGATTGAAGTCGAGCAGGGACAGCTTCATACTTATATGGGCAATTATTCTGATTTTGCTGTCAAAAAAGAACAGCTCAGGGAAGCCAAATTAAAAGAATACTTGAATCAGCAGCGTGAGATCAAACATCAAGAAGCCGTGATCGAAAAGCTCCGTTCATTTAACCGTGAGAAATCCATCAAGCGTGCCGAAAGCCGGGAAAAAATGCTGGATAAGATGACGCTTGTAGACAAACCGATGGAGATCAACACCGACATCCATCTGAAGCTGGAACCTTCACGTGTCAGTGGCAATGATGTACTTTCTGTCAAAGGATTAAGCAAAGCCTTTCCGCCACAGACACTTTTCACAGATATCAGTTTCGAGATCAAGCGTGGGGAACATGTAGCCATTATTGGCGACAACGGAACCGGAAAAACTACGCTTCTCAAGATTCTGAACAATGTGATCCAGGCAGACAGCGGTTCCTTTACACTGGGTGCCAATGTGGAGATTGGTTACTACGATCAGGAACACCACGTCCTTCATATGGATAAGACAATCTTTGAAGAAATTTCCGATGATTATCCGACGCTTACCAACACACAGATCCGGAACATGCTTGCGGCTTTTCTTTTTACCGGAGATGATGTTTTCAAGCTGATCGGCGATTTAAGTGGTGGTGAAAGGGGACGTGTATCTCTGGCAAAGCTGATGCTCTCCAATGCGAATTTCCTGATCCTCGATGAGCCGACCAACCATTTGGACATCACTTCCAAGGAAATTCTCGAGCGGGCTCTGAATGATTATACCGGTACGGTACTTTATGTGTCACATGACCGTTATTTCATCAACCAGACCGCCACCCGCATTCTGGAACTGACCGGCAATACCTTTGTCAATTATATCGGCAACTATGATTATTATCTGGAGAAAAAAGATCTTCTGGCCCCGGCTGTTTCCACAACTGCTTCTGAAGACGCACCGACGCAGGTTTCCGAATCCAAACTGAGCTGGCAGGAGCAGAAAGAAGAACAGGCACGTCTCCGCAAAAGACAGAACGACCTGAAGAAAACAGAAGAACGTATCGGTGTTCTTGAGACGCGCAATGGCGAAATCGATGAACTGATGATGCTGGAAGAAGTCTATACGAATTCTGTCAAATGCCAGGAACTGGCAAAAGAAAAAACAGCGAACGAATCAGAGCTCGAAGAACTCTATGAAAAATGGGAAGAACTGGCTGAATAAGCCGGTCCTTCCCATTTTTCTGTCAGGGATACGCCCTTCATGCATTCCCTGCTCTTTTTATAATCTTTCTGCAATCGCTTTGATAAATCCTTCACTGTTCAGTACATGCACCTCCGGAAGAGTTGTGATCATTGCAAGATCCTTTGTCATATAACCCTCTTCAATCGTACCGATCGTTGCTTTTTCCAGACGGTCCGCAAAATCCATCAGTTCCTGGTTTCCATCCAGTTCTCCTCTCTTGCGCAAAGCTCCTGACCATGCAAAGATCGTTGCAACAGAGTTTGTTGAAGTCTCTTCCCCTTTCAGGTGTTTGTAATAATGACGCTGTACTGTTCCATGCGCAGCTTCATATTCATAAAATCCTTCCGGTGATACCAGTACAGATGTCATCATGGCAAGTGAACCAAATGCTGAGGAAACCATATCACTCATCACGTCCCCGTCATAATTCTTACATGCCCAGATATAACCACCCTCTGACTTCATTACACGGGCTACCGCATCATCGATCAATGTGTAGAAATATTCAATTCCCGCTTCATCAAAAAGGTTCTTATACTCTGCATCAAAGATCTCCTGGAAGATATCTTTGAATGTATGGTCATATTTTTTGGAAATGGTATCTTTTGTTGCAAACCAAAGATCCTGCTTTGTATCCAGCGCATAACTAAAGCAGCTTCTTGCAAAACTTTCAATAGATGCATTGATATTGTGCATTCCCTGGATAATACCTGCTCCATCAAAATTATGGATCAGCTCTCTTGTCTCTGTTCCGTCAGGTGCTGTGTAGACCAGTTCTGCCTTTCCAGGTCCCGGAATCTTCATCTCGGTTCCTTTATATACATCCCCATAAGCATGACGGGCAATCGTGATCGGCTTCTTCCAGTTCTTTACACATGGTTCAATTCCTTTTACCACGATCGGAGCACGAAATACCGTTCCATCCAGAATCGCACGGATTGTTCCGTTCGGACTCTTCCACATCTCTTTGAGATCATATTCTTTTACCCTTGCCGCATTCGGTGTAATGGTCGCACATTTGACAGCTACTTTGTACTTCTTTGTTGCATTAGCTGAATCAACTGTAACCTGGTCATCTGTCTCATTGCGGTGTTCCAGTCCAAGATCATAATAATCTGTCTTAAGATCGATATACGGCAGAAGAAGATCATCTTTTATCATCCTCCAGAGAATTCTGGTCATCTCATCTCCGTCCATCTCAACAATCGGTGTCGTCATCTGAATTTTACTCATAGCTTCGTCTCCTTTTTGATTATTCTTCTTCGATATGCAGGTTCTCCATAACATGCATAATGTGGAGCGTTGCCAGATTGCCGGCTTTTTCCGCATCCTTTGCCTTAATGGCATTCAGGATCTCGTTATGCTCGCCAATCGACTTGATCGCACGCTCTTCTGTCTTAACGGAAGTCCTTCTTGCAAGCTGTACATATTTGTGAAAATCCGAAAGCACATGATCCAGGATCCTGCTCTGTGATGCCTCATACAGAATCTGATGGAATCTTCCATCCAGCTCTGTCAGCTGATCGGAATGTCCTTTATCCATATGATACTCGGATAAAAGAATGATCTCATCCAGTTCTTCCAGCTGCTCCTGTGTAATATGTTCTGTTGCCCAGCGGACGCATAATCCTTCCAGCATGGAACGGATCATATAAATATCATGTACATCCTTATCAGAAATACCAGTAACATAGGCTCCTTTATTCGGGATGATGTTCACCAGTCCCTCCAGCTCCAACTGTCTAAGTGCCTCTCTTACCGGTGTACGGCTAACTCCAAGTTCCTTCCCCAATGTTGCTTCTCTGAGTTCGTCATTTTCTTCGTATTTACCTTTCAGAATGTCATCTCTGATGGTCTGAAAAACCTGACTTCTCAATGAATACTCTTCCATTTTATCTCTCTCCTGAATTTCGTTAGATTGTGATCCCCTTTTCGCCACAGATTCTCTCAATCTCCCGGATTAGTTCCTCATCTGTGAGTACGGTCACACGGCCGGATTCATATTCCGCATCAACCCACTTCTTCAATTCTACAACTAAAATGGAATTCTTGTCTACCTGTTTCTCATTTTTCAGGTGATAATATGTATTTATCCAGTGTGCAATACCTGCAAGACCGGAAGTATTGGACACAGCAACCAGCGGTGGTCGGTTCAGAAACTTGCCGGTATCAAACACATTGTAGATTTCTTCGTTCTTTAACAGTCCGTCTGCATGGATTCCCGCACGGGTTACATTGAAATTCTTTCCGACAAACGGGGTACGCGGCGGGATCTGGTATCCAATCTCTTTTTCATAATATTCTGCCAGTTCAGTAATCACCGTTGTATCCATGTCATCCAGCGTTCCACGAAGCTGCGCATATTCAAAAATCATTGCTTCCAGTGGCGTATTACCGGTACGTTCACCGATTCCAAACAAGGAACAGTTCACGCCACATGCTCCATAAAGCCAGGCCGTTGTAGAATTGTTGACTGCCTTGTAAAAATCATTATGTCCATGGAATTCGATCAATTCACTCGGTACACCTGCATGTACTCTGAGTCCGTAAATGATACCCGGAATGGAACGAGGAATCACAGCCCCCGGATAGTTGACTCCGTATCCCATCGTATCACAGACACGGATCTTCACCGGAATCTGGTATTCTTCCATCAGATGCATCAGTTCCAGACAGAATGGAATGACAAATCCATAAATATCCGATCTGGTAATATCTTCCAGATGACATCTTGGACTGACACCGGTCTCCAGACATTCACGTACAACTGACAGATAATGTTCCATCGCCTCTCGTCTTGTCATCTTCAGTTTATAAAAAATATGATAATCCGAACAGCTTACCAGGATTCCGGTTTCCTTCATTCCCAGATCCTTTACCAGCTCAAAATCCTTTTTATTTGCACGGATCCAGCTTGTGATCTCCGGGAACTTATAACCTCTCTCCATACATTTATATACGGCATCCCGGTCTTTCTTGCTGTATAAGAAAAATTCACTCTGACGAATCTTCCCCTGCGGACCTCCAAGCCTGTGCATATAATCGAAAATGGTTACAATCTGATCCGTTGAATAGGGCGCTCTCGACTGCTGCCCATCCCTGAATGTCGTATCCGTGATCCAGATCTCATCCGGCATACTGTGCGGTACAATACGATCATTAAACGCAATCTTCGGAATCTCATCATAATGAAACAGGTTCCGAAACACATTCGGTGTATCCACGTCTACCAACGGGTACATATGCTCCTCAAGTTGTAATAAATTTGTATGCTTATCCAGATAAACCTTCCTGTTTTCCATAACCGTCACTCCCTGACCTGTATTTTTGTATCATTGTATACAACTATACTCTCCATGTCAACCCCATTTTCCCCATTTCGTGACTTTAGCCAGTATTTCATTTAATTAAAGTGCTAATTTGTTAAACTTTCATACAGTCTCGATTCTCTTCTCATCCATTTTCCCTAGTTTAATCCACCTATTTCTCCCACCCTAGACAAGCACCCAACTTCCTTACAGTCTCTATCCCTCTCTTCACAATGAAGCAATGTCGTCCTCTTTGCCAATACCGTTATTGACCGGGCGAGAAAAAGAATCTCTTCCAATCCTATTTTGTGCAATGGAGATGAAACTCAAAAATTATGGAAGCCTCTGCTGACATAATTTTCGCCTTCAGAGGTTCATCGGAATGGTTTGCACAACTTGGATTGGAAGAGATTCTTTTTCTCGCCCGGTCTCACAACCTTATTTTCAAAAAAAGACAGCCTCACCCCTCCATGGGATAAGACTGCCCTCTCAAATATTCTAATATAACTTCGCACTGATCAGCTTCGGTCTGAATCCGGCTGCCTCCAGTGCCGCGATGATCCGGTTCTTATGATCGGTTCCAAATGCTTCCAGTGTCACACGAAGCTCCACAGCCGCATTTCGGTTAATGCTTACAAACTGATTATGTTCCAGTTTGATCACATTTCCCTGCTCTTCTGCAATCGTCTGTGCCACTTTTACCAGTTCACCCGGTTTATCCGGAAGAAGTACCGATACAGAGAAGATACGGTCTCTCTGGATCAGTCCGTGCTGCACAACAGAAGACATGGTAATAACATCCATGTTCCCGCCGCTTAAGATAGATACTACTTTCTTACCTTTCAGATCCAGCTGTTTTAAAGCTGCAACAGAAAGAAGACCTGAGTTTTCTACTACCATTTTATGGTTTTCCACCATATCAAGGAATGCTCCGACCAGTTCATCATCTTCTACAGTCACGATCTGGTCTACATTTTCCATAACGTATGGGAGGTTCTGTTCCCCGACTTTTTTTACTGCTGTACCATCTGCAATCGTGTTGGCACTTGGAAGTGTTACGGTATGTCCTGCTTCGATTGCAGCAGTCATACTTGCTGCTTCTGCCGGTTCCACACCGATCACTTTGATCTTTGGATTCAGCATTTTCGCAAGTGTAGATACACCTGTAATCAGTCCGCCGCCCCCGATCGGTGCAAGGATATAATCAACGGTCGGGAGTTCCTGGACAATTTCCATTGCAATCGTTCCCTGTCCGGTAGCTACATCCAGATCGTCGAACGGATGTACAAAAGTATATCCGTACTCTTCAGCAAGCTCATAGGCCTTTGCACAGGCATCGTCATAGACATCTCCGTGTAAAACAACCTCGGCACCATAGCTCTTGGTACGGTTTACCTTGATCAGCGGAGTGACAGTAGGCATAACAATCGTCGCCTTACATCCAAACGCTTTTGCCGCATATGCCACACCCTGTGCATGGTTTCCCGCTGAAGCTGTGATCAGACCTTTTGCACGATCTTCCTCAGAAAGTGTGCTGATCTTGTAATAAGCTCCTCTTAATTTGTATGCACCTGTGTACTGCATATTTTCCGGTTTCAAATAAACCTTTCCCCCGGTCTGGCTACTGAGATACTCACTGTAGATAAGCTTTGTCGGACGTGTCACACGTTTTACGATCTCGCTTGCTTCTTCAAATTTTTCCAATGTCAGCATATTATTCTTCTCCTTCTTCCTTCTTTTCTTCTGTTGTAAATAATGCCTGTACAAATTCGTCGGAATCGAATTTCTGCAGATCATCGATCGTCTCACCGACACCTATATATTTAACAGGAATTCCAAGCTCTGCCTGAATTGCAACTGCAATTCCGCCTTTGGCCGTTCCATCCATCTTAGTCAGGATAATTCCTGTAATATCCGCAACATCACTGAATTCCTTTGCCTGTGAAAGTGCATTCTGTCCGGTCGTTGCATCCAGAACGACCAAGGTTTCTCTGTATGCCTCCGGATATTCTCTTTCCAGCACACGGTTAATCTTCTTCAGTTCCTCCATCAGGTTCTTTTTATTGTGAAGTCTTCCGGCTGTATCCACCAGAAGGACATCTGCCTTTCTCGCTTTCGCAGCCGCTACCGCATCATAAACGATGGCTGCCGGATCTGCACCTTCCTGTCCGCCGATAAGGTCTGCATCCGAACGATGCGCCCATTCCTTTAACTGCTCTCCCGCAGCTGCACGGAAAGTATCTGCTGCAGCAAGCACAACTTTCTTGCCCTGACCTCTCAGCTTACCGGCAAGTTTTCCGATAGTAGTCGTCTTTCCAACTCCATTTACTCCGATCACCAGAACAACAGAAGTCTGGTTTTCAAATTCATAAGCCGTCTCACCTACATCCATCTGCTCTTTGATACTGTCGATCAGGAGCTGTCTGCACTCAATCGGCTCTTTGATATGCTGTTCTTTTACTTTTTTACGAAGATCATCAAGAATCGCGTAAGTTGCTTTTACCCCCAGATCTCCCATGATCAGAACCTCTTCCAGTTCCTCATAAAAGTCCTCATCTATCTTTGAAAATCCATGAAAAATACTGTCCATTCCTGACACGATATTATCGCGCGTCTTGTTAAGTCCTGCTACCAGACGCTTAAAAAATCCCATTTTTTCCTCTGCCATCATATCCTCCTATCCACTACTTTGTAAGCTCATCTTCCAGAAGATCCACAGATACCAGCGTTGATACCCCTTTTTCCTGCATAGTGATCCCATACAGCCGGTCTGCCGCTGTCATCGTACCGCGGCGGTGTGTAATGACGATAAACTGTGTATTTTTCGTCAGCTTGTGCAAATACTGTGCAAATCTCGTGACATTAGAATCATCCAGTGCCGCCTCGATCTCATCCAGCAGGCAGAACGGGGAAGGTTTCAGATTCTGGATTGCAAACAGCAGCGAAATCGCCGTCAACGCCTTTTCTCCACCGGAGAGCTGCATCATATTCTGAAGTTTTTTACCCGGTGGCTGCGCAACGATCCGGATTCCGGCTTCCAGCACATCCTCACCATCCATCAGTTCCAGAGTTCCTTTTCCGCCACCGAACAGTTGTTTGAACACCTGATTAAACTCCTGGCTGATCTTTGCAAACTGCTCAGTAAACTGCTTGCGCATCGCCTCATCCAGCTCTTCAATGATCTTCTTGAGCGTTGCTTCTGCCTCTACCAGATCATCATGCTGGGTTTTCATAAATTCATATCGCTCGGAAAGATTTTTAAAATCTTCGATCGCATTGACGTTCACCGATCCGAGTTTCCGGATCTCCGTCTTTAATTCCTGGATCCGCCTCCGCATCTCGGCAGGATCTGTCAGACTCTCATCCCGGATTTCCAGCGCATGATTATACGTCAGCTCGTACTCTTCCCACATGTAATTGATCTGCTTTTCCAAAGCTTCCTCGTAGCCTTCTTTTTTGCTGGTCAGCCGGAAGGATTCTTTATCAAGCTCTGCCATATGGGCTGCCAGATCTTCCCGCTTTTTCAGAAATGCCTTATGCTTCTGATTCAGTTCTTCCCGCTTTTTCTGCGATTCTTCGATCTCTTTGTTGATTTCCTCGAATAATTCCTTTGAATTCTCTATCGTCTGCCGGATCTCGGTAATCTGTGCTTCCTTCTGCTCGATCTCACCGTAATTCTCTCCTTTGCTTGCATTTAAAGTGGCAAGCTCTTCCCGGAATTTTTCCATCTCTTCCCGGATACGGACAAAATTCTCCTCGATAAAATCTTTTTTCTGCTCCAATGCAGCAAAACTGAGATGAATATTTTCATTTTTGCGCACTTCTGCCGCTTCTGCCTCACGCTCTTTTTCCAGCCACTTCTGTGAGCTTTCCATCTGGCGTGTCAGCTCGTCCTCCAGCTGCTGGCTGGTCTCCAGTTCCATTTTGATCGATTCTTCATTTTCCTCGATCTCATGAACCTGTTCTTCCAGCTTCTTGCGCTCCGCATAAATTCCTTCTGAATTTTCTCTGGTCGCATTCTGACGGCTTTTTACCTGGTCCAGATTCATCTTCGCAGTATTCTGAACCACATAGTCATTCTGCAATTCCTGCTGGATTTCTTCCACCTTTGCATACAGCGCCGTCCGCTTCTCCTTTGCGACCGCAACTTCTGCTTCCGCTTTCTGAAGTTCTGTTTTCAGACGCGCAACCGTCTTTTCCAGTTCTTCGATTTCACGTCTTCTGCTGAGCAGATTACTGGAATTCTTAAATGCTCCACCGCTCATTGCTCCGCCAGGATTGATCAGATCTCCTTCCAGCGTAACGATACGCAGGGACTGACGGTACTTTCTCGCCAGACGGATCCCGGTATCAATGTTGTCTGCCACAAGGGTTCTTCCAAGAAGATGCTCTGCAAGAGATGTAAATTTATCCTCTACCGTTACCAGCTTGTCCGCCGTACCGATCACACCCGGCTCGCGAAGGGCTTCTGCCCTGGTCAATCCCTGTCCCCCACGGATCGCTGTCAATGGGAGGAAGGTTGCACGTCCATACCGGTTCTGCTTCAGATAACCAATCATTTTTTTTGCAGTCTCTTCGTCTGCGGTAACGATATTCTGGATACTGCCTCCAAGTGCGATCTCCACCGCAGTTTCATATTTTTTATCTACTTTGATCAGATCAGCCACAACTCCCAGGATTTTCGGCTCACGGCTTTTCTGCTCCATCACACGCCGGATACTGTTCCCATAACCATCGTAACGCTCCGTAAGGTTCCTCAGTGACTCCAGACGGGAGTACTCCCTGTGATAAGCATTCTGCCCGTTTCGCAGGCTTTCATTTGCCTGTCCGATCTCTTTTTGCAGTCCGGCAATCTCTGTTTCATAGTTTTTGATCTGTTCTACAGAATCCGCGATCTTCCCTGATACTGCCTTCAGTTCTTCCGTATACTGCGCGGCAAGCTCCTGCTGCCTCTGTACATCACTCTCCGCCTCTACCAGACGTTTGTAAAGCTGTGCCCGGCGTACCTTGATCTGTTCAAGCGTCGTTTCATAATGCTGCAGCTTTGCCTTCGTGGATGCACGGTTATTCAAAAGCTCACGGATATCATTCTGATTCTTTTCGATCTCCACTGTCATCTCTGCAATCCGGCTCTGCAGGGCAGTCAGCTCCTCTCCTGCCTGCTTTTGTCTCTCGGATGCTGCAGCAAGATGTCTGTCGATCTCTGCTTTTTCTTCTTCCAGTTCGGATTTCTGCCTTTCACGGTTTGCAAGCTCTGCCTGAATATCGTTTGCCCGTTTTTCATAGTGCTCATCATTCATGCGGACACTGTTGATCTGCTCTTTTAAAAGCTCGATCTGGTTTTCCAACTGCTGTTTCAGAAGTGTTGTCTCATTTCTCTGGCTTTTTGCATGCTCGATTCCGGCATCGATCTCGTCTACTTCCTGCTCGATCTTCTCATACTGTGCCTTCATATCTTCATGCTTTTTGCCGGCTTCAGTAAGTTCATCCTGCGCAATCTTCAGCTTCTCATCGTTTTCCCGGATCTGCCCCTTCAGACGTTTCATCTCCACCAGGAACATATTGATGTCATAACGCTTCAGTTCTTCTCTCTTTTTCAGATATTCCTTCGCTGTCTCCGACTGTCTCTGAAGAGGACCAAACTGCTTCTCCAGCTCTCCCAAAATATCATTGACACGGACCAGATTGCTCTGCTCTTCTTCCAGTTTGCGAAGAGATAACGCCTTACGGCGCTTAAATTTGACAATCCCGGCCGCCTCATCAAAAAGCTCTCGTCTCTCTTCCGGCTTACCGCTCAGGATCTTGTCAATCTGTCCCTGTCCGATGATCGAATATCCTTCTTTTCCGATACCCGTATCATAAAACATCTCATTGATATCCTTGAGCCTGCAGACACTGCCGTTGATCAGATATTCACTTTCCCCCGAACGGTACAGTTTTCTTGTGACTTTAACCTCTTCAAACTCCACCGGGAGTTTGTGATCTGAATTATCCAGTGTGATCGCAACCGATGCGTAGCTGAGGGGTTTCCGGTTTTCCGTACCGGAAAAAATAACATCCTGCATCGTACCTCCACGGAGTTGCTTCACCTTCTGCTCTCCGAGTACCCAGCGGACGGCATCCGCCACGTTACTTTTTCCACTTCCGTTCGGTCCGACGATTCCGGTAATCCCGTTATGAAATTCAAAGACAATCTTATTTGCAAAAGACTTAAATCCCTGTACTTCAATACTTTTTAAATACATGCCTCACCTACTGTACCTTTCCTTCTTTCAGCTTAAGGATTGCCTGATAAGCCGCTTCCTGTTCGGCAGCCTTTTTTGTCCTTCCGACACCACATCCAAAGGCTTCTCCGCCGATCACAACCTCTACACGGAAGGATTTATTATGGTCCGGTCCTTCTTCTCCTACCAGCTGGTAGACAATTCCTTTTTCCTGACCGCCCTGTACCATTTCCTGCAGGATAGTCTTGCTATCATAAAAGAGCCGTTTCCCTTCCAGGTCGTTTAAAATATATTTTAAAATAAACTCTTTCGCATTAGCAAAACCACCATCCAGATAAATCGCACCAATCAGTGCTTCCAATGCATCCGAGGTAATAGACTCTCTGAATCTTCCACCAGTCGCGTCCTCACCTTTCCCAAGAAGCAGATAACTTCCAAGGTCCAGATCCCGCGCACAAAATGCAAGTGCCTTCTCGCATACCATGCTTGCCCTTAACTTAGTCAGTTCTCCTTCCGGCATTGTCTGGTTCTCGAAAAAAAGATATTCGCTTGAAATCAGTTCCAGAACGGCATCTCCAAGGAATTCCAGACGTTCATTACAGTCTGCCTTCTTCATATGCTTTTCATTCACATAAGAGCTGTGCGTCACAGCATGTCTGAGCAAATGGCTGTCCTTGAAATTGTAGCCGATTTTTTCTTCCAGTTCCTTTACATTTCTGCTCATGATTGCCCCTCCAATTTTAAAAAAGGACATTCCCCAGAAATGGGGATGTCCCCTGTAATCATTTTCCCTAGTTAACAGCGTTCTTGATCTGTTCTACAGCATCACCTACTGTTGCGATCTTTTCTGCATCTTCATTTTCAATTTCGATATCAAATGCATCTTCAATTCCCATAATAATCTGGAAAATATCAAGCGAATCAGCTCCCAGATCATCTACAAATGTAGTGTCCATCGTAATTTCATCCGGGTTACATCCCATCACATCAACAATAATGTCTTTCAGTTTTTCAAATTCCATAATTCTTAATCCTTTCTGAGCCTATTCCTGTGCGGACTTTTCTTCCGCCTGAATACATTCTTTGATCTTTTCATTGATTCCTTCTTCTTTGAAGGTTACACACTGCAAAATTGAATTGCAGACTTCTTTTGCCTTGGAACTGCCGTGTGTCTTAACTACCAGACCGGTGAGTCCAAGCAGCGGTGCTCCACCGTACTCACTTGCGTCAAAATCCTTCATAGTCTTTTTCAGCACCGGCTTAACCAGAAGTCCACCGATCATGCTACGGAGATTCTGCTTCATACCACCTTTGATCTTGTTTACAAGAACCGATGCTACTCCTTCGTAGAGTTTCAGGATCACGTTGCCGGTAAATGCTTCACAGACGATAACATCTGCCTGTCCGTGCGGGATTTCTCTCGCTTCGATGCTTCCGGTAAAGTTAATATCCTTACATTCTTTCAGCATAGGGAAAGTCTCCTTGACCAGGGCATTACCCTTTTCTTCCTCAGCTCCGATATTGACGATCGCAACCTTCGGATTCTTGACTCCCATAATATGTTCCATATAGATAGAACCCATCTTGGCAAACTGCACCAGATGTGAAGGCCTTGCATCTACATTCGCCCCACAGTCGATCAGAATAGAAAATCCTTTCTCTGTCGGGATCAGCGGTGCAAGCGGAGGTCTTTCCACGCCTTTGATTCGGCCTACCAGAAGCTGTCCACCGGCAAGAACCGCACCGGAACTTCCTGCTGAAACAAAAGCGTCAGCTTCTTTATTCTTCACCATCTTGAGACCTACCACAATGGAGGAGTCTTTCTTTCTGCGGATCGCCATAACCGGCGGTTCTGCTGTCTCAATTACTTCCGATGTATGAACAACCGAAATCTGTTCTTTATTATATGTGTACCCGGAAAGCTCCTGATTGATGACATCTTCTTTTCCGACCAGGATCACATGGATCGCATCTGACTTCCCGACCGCCTCGACCGCACCTTTGATGATCTCATGTGGTGCGTTGTCTCCGCCCATTGCATCGACAACAACTTTTGTTATTTCTTTCATACTGTTACCTCCCAGCATTACTAAACCAATTCTACTAGACATGACCGTAAAAATCAATAATATTTAGCAGATTTAGGAAAATTAGGCAAAAGAAAAGGAGTTAAGCACTACGCCTAACTCCTGTACTATAGCCTTTTTTAATTAGTTTTCTACAGTAACGATTTCTCTCTTGTTGTAAGATCCACAAGCTTTGCAAACTCTGTGTGGCATCATAAGTTCTCCACATTTGCTGCATTTCACCAGATTCGGTGCGCTCATTTTCCAGTTTGCTCTTCTCTTGTCTCTTCTTGCTTTAGAAGATTTATTCTTTGGACAAATTGACATAGGTTACACCTCCTTAAAATTCTTGTAAAGATCGCGGATAACTGACATTCTAGGGTCAAGACTGGTGTCTTCGCAGTCGCAGCTTCCCTCATTCAAGTTCTGACCACATACACTGCAAATCCCTTTACAGTCTTCGCTACATAGAACTTTCATCGGCCACCCTACTAAAATCTCGTTATAGAGCAGCTGCTCCACATCAAGATGATATCCGTCAATGTAATTCGCTTCATCGGATTCGCCATCATCTTCTCCGTCTGCCAGAGCTGTATTCACCTGCTTTTCAAAAGAAAGCGTGAAATCTGTCGGTACATCTGTAAGACATCTGTCACACGGAATGATTACCGTAAGACTTGTCTCACAACTGATATGAAGTTTTTTCTCTCCGGCATACTCGACATGAATATGCACAGGCTGTGTCCGGCTTACCGGAAATCTGCTTCCGTTCACCTTCACTTCTTTCATCTCAGTGCCGACCACTTCGTCAATGGACTTATGCGGTTCAGATAAGACTTCGGACAGGTCAATTAACATAATTCTTTCTCCTGTTCACACCTAAACTATTATACCATGTAAATTCTATTTGTCAAGGATGATTTACAGATTTTAAGGTTTTTTCTAATTTCTTCTGTTATACAAGTGCAACTGTCTCTCTTGCGATTGCAAGTTCTTCGTTTGTCGGAACTACAAGAACTTTCACTTTGGAATCCGGTGTAGAGATTACGATCTCTTCTCCACGTTTTGCATTTGCTTCTTCGTCGATTGTAATTCCAAGGTAACCAAGGTAGCTGCATACTGCTGTTCTTACAGTACCTGCATTTTCTCCGATACCAGCTGTAAATACGATGTTATCTACACCGTTCATAGCTGCTGTGTAAGCACCAACATATTTTGCTACTCTGTAAGCAAATACGTCAAGTGCAAGTCTTGCACGTTTGTTTCCTGCATTTGCTGCTTCTTCAAGATCACGGAAGTCGCTGGATACACCTGATACACCTTCCACACCTGATTTCTTGTTCAGGACATTCATGATTCCTGCAATGTCAAGGTTTTCTTTCTTGGCAATGAATTCCATGATCGCCGGGTCAATATCTCCGGAACGTGTTCCCATTACAAGACCTTCCAGCGGAGTAAGTCCCATTGAGGTATCTACTGATTCTCCGTTAAGCACTGCTGAAATAGATGCCCCATTACCAAGGTGGCATACGATCGTCTTTGTTGCATTGTATGGTTTTCCGACAATCTCAGCTACTCTCTTAGATACAAAGCTGTGGCTTGTTCCGTGGAATCCGTAACGTCTTACTTTGTATTTTTCATAATATTCATATGGAAGTCCGTACATATAAGCTTTTTCAGGCATTGTCTGATGGAAAGCAGTATCAAATACAACAACCTGTGGTGTTCCCGGCATCAGGCTTTCACAAGCTTCGATTCCGATTAAGTTTGCCGGGTTGTGAAGTGGTGCAAGGTCATTGCACTCTGCGATCGCAGCTTTTACTTCTGGTGTTACAACTACAGATTTTGCAAATTTTTCTCCGCCATGAACAACACGATGTCCGACTGCTCCGATTTCGTCAAGACTCTTAACAACACCTGTATCTGCATCTGTCAGCGCGTCGATTACGAACTGGATTGCTTCTGTATGTGTAGGCATAGCCTTTTCAGATACATTCTTCTCTCCACCTGCCGGCTGATAGGTAAGTCTTCCGTCAATACCGATTCTTTCGCAAAGACCTTTTGCGAGAACCGCCTCCGATTCTGAGTTGATGAGCTGGAACTTCAGTGATGAACTTCCGCAGTTGATTACTAATACATTCATTGATGTTTCTCCCTTCTGGTACTAGAATTTTCTTTATTAAAACTCACACTCTGTTTTTAATTATACTCCTTGCACACATTGTATACAAGCAATGTTATTTTTTTCACGTAATATTTTCCAGTACAATGTTACACTGCCAGATGGAAAATATGGGTTGCAATTGTAAAATATACCAGTGTTGTACCGGTATCTACCAGTGTCGTGATCAGCGGTGCCGCCATGATCGCCGGATCCAGTCCGATCTTCTTCGCTGCAAGTGGCAGGATACAGCCAATCAATTTCGCCATTGCCACCGTACACATTAAAGTAAGTCCCAGTGTAAATGCAAGCAGAACCGGATTATCGGTCTTCCCCTGATACATCAGCACGACACGGATTCCATTCACAACCGCAAGGAAAAGTCCGACAAGAAGTGCCACACGGAGCTCTTTAAAAATAACTTTGAAAATATCCCGGAACTGCACTTCTCCTACCGTCAGGCCGCGGATGATCAGTGTCGAACTCTGGGAGCCGCAGTTGCCGCCGGTTCCGGTCAGCATCGGAACAAACGTATTCAGCACCGGCATCGCCACGATCACCGGCGAAAAATGATCCAGAACCATACCGCTGAAAGTTGCGGAAAGCATCAGAAACAGAAGCCAGACACTTCGGTTTTTCGCATGCTGGAATGTACTGGTTCCAAAATAGGTATCTTCATTCGGTGTCACACCTGCCATAATACTGATATCTTCGGTTGCCTCTTCTTTTAAGACTTCCATCGCATCGTCAACCGTTACGATCCCGACCATGCAAAGCTCCCTGTCCACGATCGGAATTGCCACAAGACCATACTTGCGGATGGTCGATGCCACCGTCTCCTGGTCATCCGTAGTGTGCGCATACAGAATATTGGTATCCATGATCTCTTCCATCATACGGCTTTCGCTGCTGGTCAGCAGATCTTTGATATCCACCACACCGATCAGCTTTCGTTTCTCTGTCACATAACAGGTATAGATGGTTTCTTTGTTGATTCCGACCTGCCGGATCTTTAAAATGGCATCCGCAACCGTCATATCCGGACGAAGGGCGATGTATTCTACATTCATCACACTTCCTGCGCTGTCCTCCGGATATTTGAGCAGACTGTTGATCTGTTTTCTGGTATCTTCATCCGTCATCATCAGAAGACGGTCTACCACATTTGCCGGCATCTCTTCAATCACGTCTACGGTATCATCCAGATACATCTCGTCCATGACTTCTTTTAATTCGGAATCTGTAAGTGCGCCGATCAGTATCTCACGCATATCACTGTTCATATAGGTAAATGTCTCAGCCGCCTCTTCCTTCCCCAGCAAACGGAAAATAAGCAACATCTGCTTTTCATCTACATCCTCCAGAATTTCAGCAATATCAACCGGATACAAATTTCCCAACTCTTCTTTTAATTCCTTGTACTCTCTCTTCTCCAGAAGATCAAGAAGCTTGTCTTTATCCATCTTGTCTCTTCCTCCTTTTCGTCCCCCAAAAAAGCACAGAATATGGGATGTATTTTGCATAAAAACTTTTTTTATAGTATAATCTTTTCACAAACAATGCACAAGGAGATTTTAGTTAAAAGTATGAAAACAGTCGGTATCATTGCAGAATATAATCCATTTCACAACGGACATCAGTATCATATAGAAGAGGCACTCAGAAAAACAGATTCAGACGCAGCCGTCGTCCTTATGAGCGGTGACTTCGTCCAGCGCGGCACCCCTGCCATTGCCCCAAAACATCTGCGTGCCAAAGCTGCTCTTTCGGGAGGTGCAGCCCTCGTTCTGGAGCTTCCGGTTCTTTTCGCCTGTGGAAGCGCAGAACTGTTTGCCCGGGGCGCTGTTTCCATTTTCAATAACCTTGGCTGTATCTCTTCCCTCTGCTTTGGCAGTGAATGCGGCGATATCCAGAAACTTGCGCATATCTCCCGGATTCTTTCCGAAGAACCTGAAGCATACCGTCAGATTCTGCAGGATGAACTGAGAAAAGGCAGACCATTTCCACAGGCGCGTCAGACTGCCCTCTGCGCATACTCAGGCGATTCTTCCCTTGCCCAAATTCTGTCCTCGCCAAATAATACCCTTGGGATCGAATATTTAAAGGCACTCCACTATTTGAAAAGTCCAATCGAGCCTTTTACCATATCCCGTCAGGAATCCGGTTACCACGATACCGCCCTTTGCGAAACTTTCAGTTCTGCTACCGCGATTCGGAATCAGCTCTTAAATCCAGATCCGATGCAGAATGTTTTCGAGCCGGTCACAGCCCAGCTTCCATCTGCCTCCCTGGACCTGCTGCGAAAGAATTACCGTTTCTCTCTTCCGGTTACCCAGGATGATTTTTCACTCCTTTTAAAATACCGCCTGCTTTTGGAAACTTCCACCTCGCTGACCTCTTACCTGGATGTCAGCGAGGATCTCGCCAACCGCATCATCAACCGGAGAAAAGATTTTGCCACCTGGAGTTCCTTCTGTGATCTTCTGAAAACCAGAGAACTCACCTACACCCGGATCAGCCGCGCCCTGCTGCACATCCTGCTCGGCATAAAAAAAGACACCTTCCGGCACGACCCCCCTTTCTGTTTCACAGCAGATTCCACCACAATTTCCTGCGAAGCACAAAAAGAACAGTCTGCCCTGTACGCCCGTGTCCTCGGTTTTCAAAAAAAAGATGCACAAATCCTGAAAGAAATCAAACAACATGCCAACATCCCTCTGATCACCAAACTCGCAGACACCAAAGCTCTCACCTGTGCCGCCCAGACTCTCCTGAACCTGGACATTTTCGCCTCCGACCTCTATGAATCCGTAATTACCGAGAGATTTGGCACACCATTTAAAAATGAATACCAGAAGCAGCTACAAATCATTTAAGACTTACCTTCTCGCTTCCAACTCCCCTGCCTTTTGTCAAAAGCATTATCTCTACCTTTTGGACAAACAAACCTCTCAGTGATTCAACACCTGCTTCTTTCGCCAATAAAGTCATCTGGAAGCAGGATACAAATAAATACCGGCAAATCCTTATCTTGCGCAATGGAGATGAAACTCAAAAATTATGGAAGCCTTTGCTGACATAATTTTCGCATTCAGAGGTTCATCGGAATGCCCTTGCGCAACTTGGATTTGCCGGTATTTATTTGTATCCTGCTCCCTCATCTTTATTCAAAAAGAAGAGACTCTTTGCCTCACATATGTTTGCGCAAAAAGCCTCTCCCATTCATTTAGTTCACATGAAGAATCTTCGTCAGTGTCACAGCTCTCGCCCCAGGTCCGATATGGCATGCCACACTCAACGACAGCGGATCCATCCGGATTTCAAACTCCGGAAATGCTTCATGAAGCTCATCCAGCCATTCCTGTGCATCCTCACGGTCTCCTGTGTAAGCCGCATCCAGATACAGATCTTTTTCCCCATCACAATCTCCGAATTCAGAAGTACGAATCTCATTAATCGTCTTGATCATCGTCTTCTTCGCGCTCTTCCATCCTCTTGACTTTGCAAAAGCGTCCAGCTTCTCCCCTTTAAGACGGAGAACCGGCTTCAGGTTCAGAACCGTTCCAATCGCTGCAGCTGCCGGTGTAAGTCTGCCACCTTTCTTCAGGTATTTTAACGTATCTACTGTAATATAGATATCACTGTCCCACTGAGTCGCTTCTAACAATTCTTTAATTTCTGCCGCGCTCCTTCCAGCATCTGCAAGCTTTTTCGCCTCTTCCACCGATCTTCGCTGTGTGACAGAAATCCGGTGATTATTTACGACCTGTACTTTTCCATCATAGTCCTGAGAAAGCATGATTGCAGTATCACAGGAACTGCTAAGACCGGCTGACATCGGAATATGTACAATCTCATCATATTCCTCCAGCGCCTTGTCCCACATATCCATTACATCTCCAGGAGCCGGCTGGGAAGTCTTAATATCTGCATCTCCTGCCAGCTTTTCATAAAATTCCTCCTGCGTGAGCGTGATATCCTCGAAAAACAGCTCCTCATTGATATAGAATGGCATCGGAAGTACGTAAATTCCCATCTTTTTTCCTTCTGCCTGTGTAATTCCACTGTTACTATCTGTTACAATCGCAACTTTCCCCATGCTTTCTTTACCTCTTTCTAATTTTTAAAACTATGTATCGGTGCAGGAATTCTTCCCTTTCGATTCACAAATGCACTGCAGTCAAATTCATTGACCGGCATGATCGGCGCATATCCCAAAAGACCGCCAAACTCTGCCATATCTCCAACATCCTTTCCAACTACAGGTATCACACGAACCGCCGTCGTCTTCTGATTGACCATTCCGATCGCCATCTCATCCGCAATGATTCCGGAAATCGTGGTAGCTTTCGTCTTACCCGGAATAGCGATCATATCAAGCCCTACCGAGCAGACACAAGTCATCGCCTCCAGCTTTTCTATACAAAGTGATCCGGCATTGACTGCATCGATCATTCCTTGATCCTCACTGACCGGAATAAAAGCTCCGCTTAAACCTCCCACATAAGAAGAGGCCATAACGCCGCCCTTTTTCACCTGATCGTTCAGCATCGCAAGTGCTGCTGTTGTTCCTGGTGCACCAACTCTCTCGAGGCCGATTTCTTCCAGAATCTCCGCTACCGAATCGCCGACAGCCGGTGTCGGTGCCAGTGACAGGTCAATGATCCCGAACGGAATACCAAGCCTTTTGGAAGCTTCTCCGGCTACAAGCTGACCAACCCTTGTCACCTTAAATGCCGTCTTCTTAATCGTATCACAAAGCTCCTGAAAGCCCTTGCCACGACATTTTTCAATCGCTCTTTTTACAACGCCAGGCCCGCTGACACCGACATTGATCACAGCATCTCCTTCGGTAACACCTAAAAATGCCCCTGCCATAAACGGGTTATCATCCGGTGCATTACACAAAACTACAAATTTTGCACAGCCAATCGAATCCTTATCCTTTGTCATCTCTGCTGTCTCTTTTACAATCTCACCACAAAGACGGACTGCATCCATATCAATACCAGTCTTTGTCGAACCTACATTGACCGAACTGCACACACGCTCTGTCTTTGCCATTGCCATCGGAATAGAACGGATCAGGAGTTCATCGCTTTTTGTCATTCCCTTGGATACGATTGCCGAGTATCCTCCGATAAAGTTTACTCTGACTTCCTTTGCCGCTTTATCCAGCGTCTCTGCGATCGTCACAAAATCCTCTGGTTTTTTGCAGGCTGAACCGCCGACAAGTGCAACCGGTGTAATGGAAATCCGCTTATTAACGATCGGAATTCCAAATTCACTTTCAATCTTCTCTCCTGTCGATACAAGATCCTTTGCAAGTGTTGTGATTTTTTTATATATCTTTTCATTCAGTCTGTCCAGATCTGAGTCAATACAGTCCATCAGACTGATACCAAGTGTGATTGTTCTTACATCCAGATTTTCTTCTTCGATCATCTGGTTGGTTTCTACTACTTCGTAAAAGTTAATCATAGCTCTCTCCTTACAGTCTGTGCATTTTTTCAAAAATCTCTTCTCTCTGACAATGAATATTGACACCGATCTGTAAGCCGATATCACGAAGTTCTACCGCTACGATATCCAGTTCTTTTTTTGAATTTTCCACATCTGCAACCGCCATCATATTAAAATACCCATCCACGATCGTCTGGGAGATATTCAAAATATTGATATTGGTCTCTGCCAGGTATGTACACACTTTCGCAATAATTCCGACCGAATCTTTACCGACTACTGTAATAATGCATTTCTTCATTCTGCCTGTCCTCCTGAATCCAATCCCGCATACTTTCTTTTTCTAAACCTCGATCACTGCAGACACCTGATCCCTTTTTGCAACTGCGATCGGTATCTCATCTCCCTTATACGGGTTCTGCCCCAAAGTGACCTCCAGCTTGACAGTCTCATATGCAAGTTCTTCGTAATTATTCTCCTTGCTCAAATGCCCCAGCAATACACTCTGCAAGTTATTGTGTAGTATATCACAAAGAAGCCGTCCTGACAATTCATTTGATAAATGTCCTCTGTCCCCAAGAACTCTCTGTTTCAGGTAGTACGGATAAGGACCGACTTCCAGCATATGTATATCATGGTTAGATTCCAGCAGGACCGCATTTAAATCCTTCAGGTTCTCTACCGTATATTCATCGTATTTTCCAAGATCTGTTGCTACCGCGATCTTCTTTCCATCCTGCTCAAAGCGGTAACCGCTCGGTTCATTTGCATCATGGGAAATAGCAAATGGATGCACGTCAATATCTCCCAGCTTAAATCCTTTATCTACCTGGATTTCATGGTAAAGTCCTTCCGGCATTTTCCCAAGATTTTTATAATCACGGATCCCCCGAATCGTTCCCGGTGTTCCATAGATCGGAATTTCATATTTTCTGCTGAATACACCAAGTCCCTGAATATGATCTGCATGTTCATGGGTAATCAGGATTCCATCCAGCTCTTCCCCTTTTATTTCAAGTTCCTTTAAGCCTTCCTCAATTCGTTTTTTGCTGATTCCTGTATCTACAAGCAGATGCGTGTGATCGCTCCCCACATAAATACAGTTTCCGCTGCTGCCACTGGCAATACTGCATAATCTCATCTTGTTTCTTCTCCCTGTTCTTAGCCTCTTCCCAGTGCCAAGTCTATCTGTTTTTCCGTTTCTTCAAAGGTTCCACCATTTTCGATCACAAGATCCGAAACCGCTGTAAATGTCTCTTCCGATGGCTGATTTGCAAACACCGCATACATTTTTTCATCTGAATATCCGCGTGAACTTCTCAATCTCTCCATCCGGATCTCCTGTGGCACATGAATATACCAGATTTCATCCAACATCTCACGATATACCGGTTCCGTAAGGAGTGCGGCTTCCAGAACAAAAAGCGCTTTTCCCTCTTCCTGCGCCTTCTGCATTTCCTCCCGGATCTTTTCATTGACCGCCGGATGCACGATTGTATTCAGCTTTTTCAGTTTCTCTGGCTGGTCAAACACAATTCTGCCAAGAATTTTCCGGTCAATCGTTCCGTCAGGATTTAAAATTTCTTTTCCAAACGTCTCCACGACCTTCTGATAACATTTTTCTCCCGGAAGCTGTACCTGATGTGCCACCAGATCTGACTGGCAGATCACCGCACCGCACACTTCACTTAAAAAGTCGAGTACTTTGCTCTTCCCGGAACCAATGCCTCCTGTTATTCCTATTTTTCTCATACCTGTTTCCTTCTATTTTGCCTCATACCAGTTTTTTCCACTATGCATGTCAATTTCAAGCGGAACGGAAAGATCTGCCGCATGCATCATGCCTTCTTTCAGGATCTCCCGCACTTCCTCTTCCTCTCCCTTCCATGTCTCGATCAGAAGTTCATCGTGCACCTGCAGAACCAGTCTGGATTTCATGTTTCTCATGCGAAGCTCTTTGTCCACAGCGATCATTGCGATTTTCATGATATCTGCAGCCGTTCCCTGGATCGGAGAATTCATTGCCACACGTTCCCCGAATTGTCTCTGCATAAAATTGCTGGAAGACAGCTCCGGAACCGGTCTTCTTCTGCCAAACAAGGTCACAACATATCCCTGTTCTTTTGCATGAGCAACTGCATCATCCAGAAATTTCTTAATGCCCGGATAGGTTTCAAAATAACGGTCAATATATTCGGCCGCTTCTTTTCTCGTAATACTTAAGTCCTGGCTCAGTCCGAAAGAACTGATCCCATAAACAATACCAAAGTTGACTGCTTTTGCATTTCGCCTCTGCAGATCGGTCACTTCATCAAACGGAGTATGGAACACCTGAGAAGCTGTGATCCGGTGAATGTCTTTTGCCTCCCGGTATGCTTCGATCAGTGCTGTATCTCCGGAACAATGTGCCAGCACACGCAGTTCTATCTGTGAATAATCAGCATCTACAAACACATATCCCTCTTCCGGCACAAATACTTTACGGATCAGCCGTCCAAGTTCTACCCTCGCCGGGATATTCTGCAGGTTTGGCTCTGTACTGCTGATACGTCCGGTCGCTGTGACTGTCTGGTTGAATTTTCCATGGATCCGGTGATCATCTTCATGAATAAACACGGCAAGCCCATCTGCATAAGTCGATTTCAACTTGGCAAGCTGACGATATTCCAGGATTTTTGCCACGATCGGATAATCCGGTGCCAGCTTATCCAGTACATCTGCTGCCGTCGAATATCCCGTTTTCGTCTTCTTTCCATTCGGAAGGGACAGATGTTCAAAAAGGACCACGCCCAGCTGCTTTGGCGAATTGATATTGAATTCTTCCCCGGCAAGCTCATAGATTTCCTTTTCCAGCTGTACGATTTTTCCGCCAAGCTGTTCTCCATAGCTTTTCAGTTCTTCGGCTTCTACACGCACCCCGTTTTGCTCCATGTGGAACAGGGTAAATACAAGCGGCATCTCTATTTCTGTAAAAAGCTTCCACATTTCCTCTTTTTTCAGCTTTTCTTCCAAAACTTCCGATGACGCAAATGCTGCATAGGCTTCATAACAGACCATTTTTTCCAGTTCTGTCTTCGGATCGATCATCAATCCAAGATGCTCCTGCGCCACATCTTCAAATCCATAATCATTTTTCAACGGATTCAGGAGATAAGCTGCTACAATACTGTCAAAACACTTCTCCTCTGCCGCTCCTTCTAACCCTTTCAGATAAGGCAGGGATGACTTCAGATCAAACACCGCAAATCGTCCGGCATGCTTTGCCACATGTACAAGTGCCTCCAGAAGTTCAGCCATGCTGTATCCGTTTTCCACCGGAATGCAGTAGATTTTCTCTTTCCCAAACGAAATTCCAATTCCACCTATCTCAGCACTTCCCGCAAACAGCGGAAGTACATTTCTGGTGTCTTTGTATAGAACGGCTCCCACTGTCTGCGCTTTTTCCGCCTCCGCAAAGATTTTCTGAATTTCTTCTTTTCCCACAGCGATCACAAATGCATCTTCAATCGAATTCTCACTCTGCACATCAAAACGGGTCAGCAGATTCTTGAACTGCAGTCTCTGGAAATAGACATAAGCTTCCTCTGTATAAAGATTTCCAAGCTTCGCCTCTTCCAGTTCATAAGCAAAATCTGCGTCTACATTGATTGTCGCCAGCATCTTACTCATTTGTGCCTGATCCCAGTATTCCACCAGATTTTTCGATGCTCTCGGCGGCTTCAGTTCGGATGCGTGCTTGTAGGCATTTTCAATAGATCCGTATTCTACAATAATCTTGGTCGCCGTCTTTTCTCCGACTCCCGGCACCCCTGGGATATTATCCGAAGTATCTCCCATCAATGCTTTCACATCAATAAATTCTGTCGGTGTCACCTGGTATTTTTCTTTTACGTCCGTTGCATAATAATTCTCAATCTCAGTTCCGGTCCGTTTTGTCTTCGGAATCCGGATCTCAACATGGTCTGTAGCAAGCTGGAGAAGATCTCTGTCTCCAGAAATAATGACCACTTCCATCCCCATCTGCTCGCATCTTTTGGACAACGTTCCAAGAAGGTCATCTGCCTCCAGCCCTTCTTGCTCGATCGTCCGGATTCCCATAGCATGCAGAACTTCCTTCATCAACGGTACCTGCTGTCTGAGTTCTTCTGCCATCGGCTTTCTCGTCCCCTTATACGCCTCAAACATCTTATGGCGGAAAGTCGGCGCATGCACATCAAATGCAACGGTCAGATACTCCGGCTTTTCCTCCTCCAGGATCTTGAACATAATATTTAAGAATCCATATACTGCATTCGTATGGAGTCCTTCCGCATTTGTCAGATCCGGAAGTCCAAAAAACGCCCTGTTCAGAATACTGTGTCCGTCTATCAATACGATTTTGCTCATAATCAACTGCCTCTCTGTAAGTCTCATCACTTACTTCTATCTTTTCTATCTATTCGTTCAAATATACAACGTCTCATTATGACATTTTTTTACTATATTTTCAATATCCCTAAATAAATCCATTTACAAAGATTACATGAACAGGATTATAAGAAATATATTTTCAAAAAACACTTGCGAACCAATAACAAATATGCTATCATTATCTTCGGTTCTTATTGAATCTTTAGTTAAGCCGGCATGTCGGAATGGCAGACGAGGCAGACTCAAAATCTGTTGCGGGTGACCGCGTGCGGGTTCAAGTCCCGCTGCCGGCATTCACTCAACATCCCTGAAGCCCTTATAAATCAAGGGTTTCAGGGATGTTTTACATTCAAAATGTTTGATTACTTTTGATTAGTCCTAAGTACATCAAACCACTACTTTTTTAAATTAAATTATCTTCACTTCTACATCAATAACTCTGCTATATTTATCTTAAAGCCTGGATAAATTCCCACCGGTATTTCTTCATCAAATGAATACTGCAAATGGAGCTGCATATACTTCACATTTTCCATTATTATCTGAAATATATCTATCAATGATACTTGCTAAATATGTTCTTTTGGTAATGGCATATTTTCAACTCCCTTCCTGTTTGAAATGAAAAAATCACTCCTATTAACAGAAATATCTAATTTCTCCAAAGAACTGATACCACTTATCTATAATAGTTTTGCTGTTTGCTTCCACTACACGCATAATATTTCTTAATTCTTTTTGTGGAATCTGTGAGTTATTATTGCAAAGTACAGTATGTCCTGAACTGGTTATCCAAATTTTAGTTGTATTTGCATTCGCTCTTCCTTCAGCCACATGAACATGAATTGGTTCAAGTGGATCATTTTCATTCGCCCAAAAATAAATACTATATGCACCAATTCTAAAGATTTGCGGCATTTAATATTCCTCCCTCTTGCGAAAATTCAATTATCAGATGTGCATTATCTCTTATTAGTTGCATAAAATATTCTATTTCTCTTTCAGAATATCCTTCTATATTTTCCCACTTGTAATTAGGTAAAATACAAGTTGCATTATGAAATCCGCCCTTATCATCTGGTGTTTCAATATAAACTTTTACAGTTCCGTCTTCTTTCATCTCTGAATGAACAATCTCTGTATCATCATCCAACGTCATATAAGGATACATCATATTTTCAGCTCCTTTCCTGTTTGTATACTGTGACAAATATAGTATAACACAATAATTTTCCCCTTAAAAGCACCAACACTTTCAGGTGATGTACTTTTTATTTTGCATTAAAATGTTTTCCATTAAATTTGAAATATTCTGTCAGATTATTTTGTATAAATTTTTGCCCCCGGATCAAATCCAGGGGCATTTTCTATCTCAGCTTATAATTCTATTTTCCGAGCTTATCCGCTTCTTCCGTATTCTTCTTAAGTTCCTCATAAACCGGGAAGCAGTCGAAAGTTGCAAAGTAATCCATCGGAGTCTCTGCTCTGCGGATCAGTTGTGTACCTCCGTCCTCTTTCAGAAGAACTTCTGCGGAACGAAGACGTCCGTTGTAATTATATCCCATAGAGAATCCGTGTGCTCCGGTATCATGGATCACAAGCAGATCTCCCATGTCAATCTTCGGAAGCTGGCGATCGATCGCAAATTTATCATTATTCTCACACAAAGAACCCGTCACATCGTAAGTATGATCGCATGGTTCATTTTCTTTTCCCATGACAGTGATGTGATGGTAGGCACCATACATAGCCGGACGCATCAGGTTTGCGGCACATGCATCTACACCGATGTACTCTTTGTGCGTATGCTTTTCATGGATTGCTTTTGTCACAAGGCATCCATAAGGTCCAAGCATAAAACGGCCAAGCTCTGTGTAAATCTCCACATCGCCCATTCCAGCCGGAACAAGAACCTCTTCATACACTTTTCTTACACCTTCACCGATCGCCTTAATATCGTTCGGTTCCTGATCCGGTTTGTAAGGGATTCCCACACCACCGGAAAGGTTGATGAACTTGATATGTGCACCGGTCTCTTTCTGAAGCTTGACTGCTACTTCAAACAGAGTACGTGCAAGTGTCGGATAATATTCATTAGTTACAGTATTACTTGCAAGGAATGCATGGATACCGAACTCTTTTGCACCCTTGGACTTCAGAATCTTGAATGCATCAAAAATCTGTTCGGTTGTCATACCGTATTTGGCATCTCCCGGATTATCCATAATGCTGTTGGAAATTTTGAAAAGTCCGCCCGGATTATAACGGCAGCTGATCGTCTCCGGAATCTTTCCGATCGTCTTTTCCAGAAAATCAATGTGTGTGATATCATCCAGGTTTATGATCGCGCCGAGCTTATCTGCAAGTGCAAATTCCTCTGCCGGTGTATCATTGGAAGAAAACATAATATTTTCTCCAACCTGTCCGACAGACTCAGACATTAAAAGCTCTGTATAGGAAGAGCAGTCACATCCACATCCATATTCTTTTAAAATATTGAGGATATATGGGTTAGGAGTTGCCTTTACTGCAAAATATTCTTTATATCCTTTGTTCCATGCAAATGCTTCTTTGAGTGCTTTTACATTCTCACGAATCCCTTTCTCATCATAAAGATGAAACGGAGTCGGATATTCTTTTACGATTTCATCTAACTGTGTCTTTGTTACGAATGGTTCTTTTTTCATCCTGTTCATCTCTCTTTCGTCTAATCGATGGTTGCAATACGCATCATATTACTTACAGAACCCTTTTCACGCTGTACGCTTGGTGAAGGAATACCAGCTGTCAGGACAACAATATCTCCACTGTCCACGCATTTCTTTGCCTGTGCAAGATCAATTGCCCCACTGCAGATATCATCTGTTGTATGGAATTCCAGAGACTTCAGTGCTCTTACGCCCCAGTAGATCGACATACGACGAAGGGTACGCTCGTTCGGTGTGATTCCAAGAATTTCCTGTCTCGGACGAAGGTTGGATACAACCCTTGTTGTTGCTCCGGATACAGATGGAGTGATGATGCATCTTGCATTCAGGTTTGCAGCTGCAAGTACAGAAGCATATCCAATCGCACTGGACACACCTGATTTCAGATGATCTCCGGCTTTAACAAGAATGGAATCATAATCCAGATGTTCCTCTGTCGTCTCTACAATATGAACCATCATCTGCAGTGCTTCCAGAGGGTATTTACCCTGTGCAGTCTCACCGGAAAGCATAACTGCATCTGTTCCGTCGTATACCGCATTGGCAACGTCCGTCACTTCTGCTCTTGTCGGGCGCGGATTACGCATCATAGAATCCAGCATCTGTGTTGCAGTAATAACCGTCTTAAAGTTGTCATTACATTTCTGGATGATCATTTTCTGGAGATGCGGCACTTCCTCTGCCGGGATCTCTACACCAAGATCTCCACGTGCCACCATGATACCATCAGCCGCACGGATGATCTCATCAATATTCTCGATACCTTCTGCGTTCTCTACCTTTGCAATGATCGGAATATACGGAGCGCCGAGTTCTTTTAAGTATGCCTTGATCTCAAGTACACACTCTGCATTTCTTACAAATGATGCAGCGATAAAGTCAATATCCTGCTCTACACCGAAACGGATATCATCCTTATCTTTTTCTGTAATAGCCGGAAGACGAATGGCTACGTTCGGTACGTTAACACCTTTTCTTTCGCCAAGTTCTCCGCCATTTACTACAGAACAGACAATCTCTGTCTCTGTCTTGCTATCTACACGAAGTCCGATCAGACCGTCGTCAATCAGAATGGTGCAGCCTTTATAAATATCCTGTACCAGTCCCTTATATGTGATAGATACTCTCTTATTATCTCCTACGATATCTTCTGTTGTCAGAGTGAAGGTTTCTCCTTCTTTTAAACTAATCTTCTTTCCGTCTTTCAGGATTCCTGTACGAATTTCCGGTCCCTTTGTATCTAGAAGGATTGCAGTGTTTGTATGTTCCTCTTCACGAAGTTCTTTGAGCATATCCATTCTGAACTTCTGTTCTTCATGATCACCATGTGAGAAATTGAAACGCGCCACATTCATTCCATTCTGGATCAGCTTTCTCATCATTTCTCTGTCGTTGGTGTTTGGTCCCATTGTACAAACAATCTTGGTTTTTTTCATTGTTTCCTCCTCTTATCATTCAATTTGATTCTATGGTAGAACATCTACTTCACATGTTCGTGTGTGAAAAGATGGTCCTGGCAATATTCATAATTCACATTACACTTTGAGCAATAACGGAACTCCAGTGTCGGATCGTCAAGTTCAGTACGTCCGCACACTGCACATCTGTGCTTTGCACCGCCTGCATACTGATTCTGCGGACGGCTTATCTGCTTCTGGAATTTCTTTCTGCGGGCAGCCTGTTTCGGACTGTGTCCACGCAGATTCCGGTTGCAGAAAAAGAAAATAATAAAATTCAAAAGGGATGCGATGATCACGATCCGTATGATCAGACCGCCCTGCACTGCGTCTACCGCAAGCAGAACCACATCCAGAATTGCAAGCCACTTCATCTTGACCGGAATAATGCCATAAAGCAAAAGCTGATAATCCGGCATGATGGATGCACAGGCAAGGAAAATGGACATATTGATATAGTAAGTACTGTAAAGGCTTCCAAATCCGGTAACGCCTCCGATCAGTCCATTCACAATAAAAGCTCCGATAACCGTAAATAATATCCCTGAAAAAATGTAAACATTGTAACGAAATGCCCCCCAGTAGCTTTCCAGCGTATTACCAAGGGAATAGTATAACAGCATCATAAAGATAACAAAAATAATATTGTCATTCGGCGGGATGATCACCCAGCTTAGAAGTCGCCACACCTGCCCTTTCAGAATCAGTGCCGGTTCCAGTGTAAAATAGGTGAGAAGCTGTGGCATCGTAAAACTCAAAAGATATCCGATCGCATAGCCTGCAAGCAGATACATCGTAAGATTCCTAATTGCATAGCGCCCGAATCTGCGCTCCATTTTATCTAACCAGTTCTTCATTCAAAATCTCCTTCCACGTATGTTATTTTATCGTCTGCTTTTTACTTTGTCAATTCCATTCCACCTCTTTACTCTCTTTTCACATAATTTACATCTTTTGTTCACTTCCAGGCACTTTTTTCTACAACGCCATACACAACTTCTGTTTGTATTTTCGAAGGTTCTGTCGTATAATGTAAGATACTGTAGTTCTCTGCGAACTACATTTAATAGGTAAAAACACAGACAAATTTTTTAATTGTAATAAGGAGTAGTTAAATCATGAATCAGACAGAATTACATACCCTGGGGATTGACATCGGTTCTACAACTGTTAAAATCGCAGTTCTGGACAGTAATAATGATGTTCTGTTTTCTGATTACGAGCGTCACTTCGCCAATATTCAGGAAACCCTTTCTGATCTGCTCGGTCGTGCTATCTACAAGCTCGGTCAGATCAAGGTATCTCCAATGATTACCGGATCAGGTGGTCTTACTCTGGCAAAGCACCTTGGCGTACCTTTTGTCCAGGAGGTTGTTGCCGTTTCCACCGCTCTTCAGGATTATGCACCGCAGACTGATGTAGCAATCGAACTGGGTGGCGAAGATGCCAAGATCATCTATTTTGAAAATGGAAATATTGAGCAGCGTATGAACGGAATCTGCGCCGGAGGTACCGGATCTTTCATCGACCAGATGGCATCCCTTCTCCAGACAGATGCAACCGGTCTGAACGAATATGCCAAAAAATACAAAGCACTTTATACGATCGCAGCCCGCTGTGGCGTATTTGCAAAGACAGATATCCAGCCGCTGATCAATGACGGTGCTACCAAAGAAGATCTGTCCGCTTCTATTTTCCAGGCAGTGGTCAACCAGACCATCAGTGGTCTTGCCTGCGGAAAACCAATCCGCGGACATGTTGCTTTCCTCGGTGGACCGCTTCATTTCCTCTCCGAACTGAGAGAAGCATTTATCCGTACTCTTAAACTGGATGACGAACACATTATCGCGCCAAAGTATTCCCATCTTTTTGCAGCTGTCGGCTCTGCGCTGAACTCTAAAAAAGATGTAGTCACCTCTCTTGGTGAGATGCAGAAAAAGCTGGATGCCCATATTGAAATGGACTTTGAAGTTGAGCGTATGCAGCCGCTCTTTTCCAGTGAAGCAGATTACAATGAATTTAAGAACCGCCATGCAAAGCATCAGGTGCCGGTTGGTGATCTTGCCAGCTACCGTGGTAATGCCTACCTTGGAATCGATGCCGGTTCTACCACCACAAAAGCTGCTCTGGTCGGAGAAGACGGTACTCTTTTGTACTCCTTCTATCATGGCAATGACGGTGATCCGCTTGGTACGACCATCGGTGCGATCAAAGATATTTACAGCCAGCTTCCGGAAGGTGTACAGATCGTTCACTCCTGCTCAACCGGTTACGGAGAAGCGCTCATTAAAGCCGCACTTCTTCTGGATGAAGGCGAAGTTGAAACTGTATCTCACTATTACGCCGCTTCTTTCTTTGAACCGGATGTAGACTGTATCCTCGATATCGGTGGTCAGGATATGAAGTGTATTAAGATCAAGAATCAGACTGTGGACAGCGTACAGCTCAACGAAGCATGTTCTTCCGGATGCGGTTCCTTTATCGAGACTTTTGCCAAATCCCTGAACTACACCGTAGAGGATTTTGCACATGAAGCACTTTTTGCGAAACATCCGATCGACCTCGGAACCCGTTGTACCGTATTTATGAACTCAAAGGTAAAACAGGCGCAAAAAGAAGGTGCTGAAGTATCCGATATTTCAGCCGGACTTGCTTATTCGGTTATCAAAAATGCCCTTTTCAAGGTTATCAAGGTATCCGATGCATCTGAGCTTGGTAAAAAAATTGTTGTACAGGGTGGTACATTCTATAATGATGCCGTACTCAGAAGCTTTGAGACCATCGCCGGATGTCAGGCAATCCGTCCGGATATTGCAGGAATCATGGGTGCTTTTGGAGCTGCACTGATCGCAAGAGAACGTTATGGTTTCAAAGAATGCAAAAATACAACCATGCTTTCCATTGATGAAATCAATGAACTTACCTATACAACCTCAATGGCAAAATGTAACGGCTGTACCAACAACTGTCGTCTGACCATCAACAAATTCAGTGGCGGACGTCGTTTTATTTCCGGAAACCGTTGTGAACGCGGTCTTGGAAAAGAGAAAGCAAAGAGTGATGTGCCAAACCTTTTCGCTTATAAAAATGAACGTTATTTTGGTTACACACCATTAGCTCCATCCGAGGCAAAACGCGGAACGGTTGGTATTCCGAGAGTTCTGAACATGTATGAGAACTATCCGTTCTGGTTTACTTTCTTCACAAAGCTGGGATATCATGTGGTACTCTCTCCTGCTTCTACACATAAGATTTATGAACTTGGTATTGAATCTATTCCGAGCGAATCCGAGTGTTATCCGGCAAAGCTGGCGCACGGACATGTACAGTGGCTGATCAACCAGGGTGTAGACTTTATATTCTACCCTTGTATACCATACGAACGTAGTGAATTTGCCGACGCCGACAATCATTATAACTGCCCGATCGTCACCTCATACGCGGAGAACATCAAGAACAATATGGATCCGATCGTACACGGTGAAGTGGATTTCATGAATCCATTCCTCGCCCTCACAAGTGAAGAGACAATCACCGCCGGACTGGTCCGTGAATTTACTTCTGCAAAGAATCTTCCAGCAGAAGAAATCAAAAATGCCGCTCATGCTGCATGGGAAGAGCTTGCTGCATGCCGTCAGGACATCCGCAAAAAAGGTGAAGAAACTCTCGCATACATGGAAAAGACAGGAACCCGCGGCATCGTACTTGCCGGTCGTCCATACCATTACGATCCGGAAGTCAACCACGGTATCCCGGAGATGATCACCTCCTACGGACTTGCCGTTCTGACGGAAGATTCCATCTCACATCTGAATCCGGTAGAACGTCCGCTAATCGTTATGGATCAGTGGATGTATCATTCCCGACTGTACGCAGCAGCCAATTTTGTGAAGACTAGAGATGATCTGGATCTGATCCAGCTGAACTCTTTCGGATGCGGTCTTGATGCCGTAACAACCGATGCTGTTGCAGATATTTTGACCGGTTCTGACAAGATTTATACCTCTCTCAAGATTGATGAGGTAAATAACTTGGGTGCTGCACGTATCCGTATCCGTTCTCTTCTTGCCGCCATCCGCGTCCGCGAGCAGAAGCATATGGAGCGCACCATTCGTCCGGCAAATATCGAAAAAATTCCTTTTACAAAGGAAATGAAAGAAACCTATACAATTTTGTGTCCGCAGATGTCGCCGATCCATTTTTCATTGATTGAGCCAGCTTTCCAGGAAGCAGGTTACAAACTGGAAGTACTGAAAAATGATAACAAGCATGCAGTTGACATGGGCCTTAAATATGTAAACAATGACGCCTGCTACCCATCTCTGATGGTAGTTGGACAGATCATGGAAGCTATCCTTTCCGGTAAATATGACACCGACCACCTGGCTGTCATTATTTCACAGACCGGTGGCGGATGCCGTGCTTCCAACTATATCGGATTTATCCGCCGCGCTCTTAAAAAAGCCGGTTACGGACATATCCCTGTTATTTCAATCAACTTAAGCGGGCTTGAAAGCAATCCTGGATTCAAGATTACCCTTCCGCTTGTACTGAAGGGTGTGTATGGTCTGGTATTTGGCGATCTCTTCATGCGCTGCCTGTACCGTGTCCGCCCATACGAAGCTGTTCCAGGCTCTGCCAATGCCATGCATAAGAAATGGGAAAAGACAGTTATCGAATTTATCAAGAAAGGCTATCCAAGCAGACGTGAGTTTAAGCGTCTCTGCCGCCAGATCGTAGAAGATTTTGATTCTCTTCCATTAAAAGATGTCAAAAAACCACGAGTTGGAGTTGTCGGAGAAATCCTTGTCAAATTCCTTCCAGCTGCCAATAACTACCTGGTAGATCTTCTTGAACAGGAAGGTGCCGAAGCCGTGGTTCCGGATCTGACCGACTTCCTGCTCTACTGCTTCTACAATACAAACTTTAAAGCAGAACATCTCGGCATGAAGAAATCAACCGCCCGCATGGGTAATCTCGGAATCAAGGTTCTGGAATGGTTCCGCAAGCCTGCCGTTGATGCCTTAAAAGCAAGTAAACGCTTCGATCCACCGTCACATATTGAACACCTGGCTTCGATGGCAAAAGAAATTGTTTCTCTTGGAAACCAGACCGGTGAAGGATGGTTCCTGACCGGAGAAATGCTGGAGCTGATCCACAGTGGTGCACCAAACATTGTCTGCACACAGCCTTTCGCCTGCCTGCCAAACCACGTAGTCGGAAAAGGTGTTATTAAAGAACTGCGCCGCCGTCATCCGGAATCCAACATCGTTGCAATCGATTATGATCCGGGAGCAAGCGAAGTAAACCAGCTGAACCGTATCAAACTGATGCTTTCGACTGCGCAGAAGAAGATGTAGAATTTTAGGATATGTAAAATATATTTGGTTGCGATAAGACGACCAGAGGAAACAAAGTACTCCCTCACATTCAGTTGCACTAACCACTTCGTTCAAGCCTCTTAGGGCGGGAATCGTGTTCAGCAAAGGCTTCCACGATTCCTGAGTCTTGAACTCCGTAGTGCAAATTCATGTGAGGGAGTACTTTGTTTCCTCTGGTCTGTGTATTGGTAACTTTGTTTTACATATGCGAAAGTTTTTTGAGCGTGGTTGACTAGGGTTTAGGAGTCGCAGCCGGAAGGGAAGTGTGTGATAATGACTAAGATTTAGGAAATTTTAGTCAGAAGGAAGGTGTGTGTGGAGATTCTATGACAAACTTTTTTATTTTTTGATAAGATTTACTCTCTTTTCGATATACTTCCCAATAAAAGATTACTCTAATTACAGATTTTTATCTTTTGGATATTTTCTACTCCAAAATCTTCCATTCCTCCCTCACAATCTCCCCATAGCACTAAACAAACACATTAGTATATCTATATCTCCATCCCCTCAAAAATTATCTTTTTAATATCCTCCAAAAATCTCCCCTCTGCCACAGCACTCCCATGAATTCCCCTCATTGATAAAATTCACTCTCCCCTACTGAAAAAGCGTATCTTTCATCGAAGCTTCTTCGTTATCTACAGTGTTTTTCTCTCCGAATTCAGCACCGTCATTTTCGCCAGTACAGTTAAACGGTCGATTTTACAAAAGAAAGTCCTCCAATTCACTTTTTGTGCAATGGAGGTAAGTAGGTAATCATCTGTACCTTGATTTTTCAAAAAGAGCCACCTGTTGATCA
>NZ_JAAIMM010000088.1 GCF_013300725.1 Allocoprococcus comes | reverse complement strand
ACCAGAAATATTGTAGAACATCTGCCAATATGTGTCCGGCTATTGAGTTTTCTATTCATGATCCAGAATCAATTTATTCAGACATGGAATATCCATTACCGTTGTCATCAAAAGACAGGGGAGACTTGGAACTTGTGCCATATTACAACGAACATCCACTGGTAAATGAGGCAATCAGACAGGTGGAGCAGTTGCAGAAACAGCAGGAAAAAAAGAAACATCGGGATGTTGCCCGATGAGATAAGAGATACGGAAAGAGGGTGACCGGATGAAAGATATCAAGGAACGGGTAAGGGATAAGAATCCGAAGATTCGAAATCCGGCTGCCCGACTTCCGAAAGAACTGGTTCGCTCAGCGGTTCTGGAAGCAAAAGAAAAGCCAAGGGAACTACATGAAAAAAGCAGTGGGCAGTCAGAATCCCCAACACAGTATGGAACTGAAAAAATAGAATCCGTACAGTACAGAGCGGCGAGTGTGGCAGGAAAAAGTATAGGGAAAACCACATATCAAGGTGGAAAAAAACTTGCTGGAGTGACCTACAGGAAGATAAAGGAAAGAAAAAGCAGACAGGAAGAAGCGAAAGCTGCCGAAGAAGCAATGGAGCAGGGGGCAGAAAGCGGAAAGAAATTAATCAAGTTGAAACCGGAGCAGGCAGCACTTGCCAAGGAGAATGGTAAACGGCAGGTGAAAGCAGCACCGAGAGTGGTAAAAGTATCCGGTCTGTCTCAAGAAAAAATAAAGACACAGGCATCCATGCAGAAACAGCAGATGGAAAAAAGTCTTCAGGCGATGCAGAAAGCAAGAGCAGCCCAGATGGCAAGAAAGTCAGCACAGGCATCGGCAGAAAGTGGAAAAGCAGTCCTTCAGGTAACTGGAAAGGGTTCAAAGTTATCCGTACAGGGAATTACAGCAGCGATTCAAAAAGGGGTAGTAGCTCTTGAAAAAATGGGAAAATGGATTGCTGCCGGAGGTAGTGCATTTCTTCTGGTATTTATTCTGATTGTGGGAATCATTGCAGGAGCAGCTTTCAGCAGTAATTCGGAAAGCTCCGAATCCCTAAGTGAAGAAGTGCTTGCGTATACTTCTGTGATACAGCAGTATGCATCCCAATACGGCATTCCGGAATATGTGTCTGCGATACAGGCCATCATGATGCAGGAATCTGGAGGCAGGGGAACAGACCCGATGCAGTGTT
>NZ_JAAIMM010000087.1 GCF_013300725.1 Allocoprococcus comes | reverse complement strand
ACCAGAAATATTGTAGAACATCTGCCAATATGTGTCCGGCTATTGAGTTTTCTATCCATGATCCGGAATCAATTTATTCGGATATGGAATATCCATTACCGTTGTCATCAAAAGACAGGGGTGATTTGGAACTTGTGCCATATTACAACGAGCATCCACTGGTAAATGAAGCAATCAGACAGTTGGAGCAGTTGCAGAAACAGCAGGAAAAAAAGAAACATCGGGATGTTGCCCGATGAGATAAGAGATACGGAAAGAGGGTGACCGGATGAGAGATATCAAGGAACGGGTAAGGGATAAGAATCCGAAGATTCGAAATCCGGCTGCCCGGCTTCCGAAAGAGCTGGTTCGCCAGACGGTACTGGAGGCAAAAGAAAAGCCAAGGGAACTACATGAGAAAAGCAGTGGGCAGTCAGACTCCCCAACACAGTATGGAACTGAAAAAATAGAATCCGTACAGTACAGTGCGGCGAGTGTGGCGGGAAGAACGGTAGGGAAAATGACATATCAAGGTGGAAAAAAGCTTGCAGGGGTAACCTACCGAAAGATAAAGGAAAGAAAAAGCAGACGGGAAGAAGCAAAAGCCACTGAAGATGCACTGAGGCAGGGTGCAGAAACCGGAAAGACATTAATTAAGGTGAAACCGGAACAGGCAGCACTTGCCAAGGAGAACAGTAAACGACAGGTAAAAGCAGCACCGAAAGTGGTAAAAGTATCCGGGCTGTCTCAGGAGAAAATAAAAACACAGGCATCCATGCAGAAATGGCAGGTAGAAAAAGGTGCGCAGGCGATGCAGAAAGCAAGAGCAGTCCAGATGGCAAGAAAATCCGCAGTAGCATCAGCAGAAAGCGGAGAAGCAGTCCTTCAGACGACCGGAAGAGGGGCAAAGTTTTCTATGCAGGGGATTACAGCAGCCATACAAAAAGCAACAGCCGCCCTGGGGAAAATGGGAAAATGGTTTGCCGCAGGAGGGATGGCATTTTTTGTAGTGTTTATCCTGATTGCCGGAATCATTGCCGGGGCAGCGTTTAGCAGTGGTTCGGAAAGTTCCGAATCCTTAAGTGAGGAAGTGCTTGCGTATACTTCCGTCATCCAGCGCTATGCCTCCCAGTACGGTATCCCGGAATATGTATCTGCGATTCAGGCCATCATGATGCAGGAATCTGGAGGCAGGGGAACAGACCCGATGCAGTGTT
>NZ_JAAIMM010000086.1 GCF_013300725.1 Allocoprococcus comes | reverse complement strand
AAAGGAGAATGTTCCGGTGTATTAGCAGAGGATGGAGCAAGAGCAGTCTTAACACCAGCAAAAGAAAATGTCCGGCAGAACGGCAGACGCATGAAGGAACCGGAAGAACCAATGTTCACGATTACTGCAACCGATCGTCATGGCATCTTGTATCACGGAAGAATACGCAGACTGGTTCCAAGAGAGTGTCTGCGTCTGCAGGGATATTATGACTGGCAGATTGATAAGATCATAGACTGCACATCGGATGCACAGCTATATAAACAGGCTGGGAACGGGGTAACTGTTACGGTGATCGAAGCAATCGGAGCATTACTGCGAAAGGCAGATGCAGAGCGAAAAGAACTGGAACTGTCTGAGAAAGGATAGTGTCGGTGATGATTGGAATTCAGGATCAGTACTTTGGTACGGAAATCGAGATGACAGGAATCACCAGACAACGGGCTGCAGAAGTTGTAGCAGAACTGTTCGGGACAGAAGCCGTTCATGAAGGTGCGTATTACGGAATATGGTCAGCGAGAGATCGGGAAGGAAAAAAGTGGAAGTTCATGTCTGACGGAAGCATTGATACACAAAGAAAATCAGGTGGTCGAATCGTATCAGCAGATAGAGAATATTCAACAGAGATGGTATCACCGAAATTATCCTATGATGAGATGGGGAAATTACAGGAAGTTGTACGCTGTCTGCGGAGACATGGAGGTTTTGTCAATGAGTCCTGTGGTCAGCATGTTCATGTAGATGCGGCGAACCATACACCGCAGAGTCTGAAAAATGCGCTGACCATTATGTACGCAAAGGAAGATATCCTGTTCAAAGCACTGAAAGTGCAGGAAAGAAGAGAGTACAGCTATTGTCAGAAGGTGCGTCCGGAGGTATTGGAAAAAATCCGAAAAATGCCAAACAAATCCATTACGATGGACCGGGTAAGAAATGTCTGGTATGGAGGCAGGGATGGAAGTCATAATCATTATGACAGTACCCGGTATTATGCGTTAAACCTCCATGCTGTATTTTCCAAAGGAACATTGGAGTGGCGCTGTTTTGAAAGTACCCTTCATGCAGGAAAAGTGAGGGCGAACATTACACTGGCACTTGCGATTTCTGCACAGGCGATCAATCAGAGATCCACCCAGATGAAAAAGACACCGATCTCAGAAAACCCGGCGTTTACATTCCGAACGTTTTTGTTGCGGCTCGGATTAATCGGAGAAGAATATAA
>NZ_JAAIMM010000085.1 GCF_013300725.1 Allocoprococcus comes | reverse complement strand
TGGTCCTATGTCAAGATTTAGTACAAGTTAAAATGAGAAATTTCTCCCCATTTTAACCTGCCAGAAGCTCAGCCTCAGTGTGCGTTCTTTCATACACTCGTTCGAATTCGTTTGGCGACATATAGTTGCAATGGCTATGAATTCGTTTCGTATTGTAGAAAGCTTCCAGATATTCAAAAATCAACTGGTAGGCCTGCTTATAGTCGCGAATTTTAAAGCGATTGAGCCATTCACGTTTGATAATAGAATGAAAGCATTCAATGCATGCATTATCCCACGGAAAAGCTTTCTTCGAATAACTGCGCTGCATATTTTCGGTTGCTTTTTTATATTCCTTTGCAACATATTGGCTGCCACGATCCGAATGGATAATTAATGGTTGATCGATATTTCGGCGAGCTTTGGCTTTGTTTATAGTATCAATCACGTAAGATACTTCCTGTGTTTCTGAAAGCGTCCAGGCTATGATTTTTCTGGAAAATAAATCCATAACACTGGTCAGATAGACAAATCCATCTATTGTCCAGATGTAGGTAATATCCGAACACCAGACTGCATTCGGACGATCAGGATTAAATTGCTCATCAAGGATATTTTGTAATTCAGTGCTGAAATCGGAATCTTTTGTGGTGATCGTCCATGGTTTGCTCCACTGAGCACGGATCCCCATTTGGCGCATATATGTACCAACGGTTCTTTCCGAAATGACTTCACCAGTTTTTCGAAGTTCTACAGTGATTTTCGGAGCACCGTAGTTCTGCTTGGAATCATCATAAATATCCTGTATTTTTGCTTTTACAGCTTTACGACGTTTTTCTGTATCAGAAGGTACGTGGTGGAGCCATGCAAGATATCCTGAGCGAGAGACACCTAAAAATTTCAACATTCCGGAGACGGAAACCCGGCGTCCAGCCTTTTTGGCAGCTTCCGTCTTCTCAGACACTTCAAGATAAATGGCTTCCGTCATTTTCCCAGAATGTTGATTGCTTTTTTTAACACATCAAGTGCATCTTGGGCATCGCGTAATTCACGTCTGAGACGGGCAATTTCCTTCTGCTCATCAGATGCATAATTACCAGAACCACGTACAGGAATATCACCTGATTCCCGGAAGTCTTTCAGCCATTTTGTTAATGTGCTGTATCCGATGCCAAGATTTTCTGCACATCCACGTACTCCGAGATCTTTGTGATCCTGATAGTACTGGACTGCATCAAGTTTAAATTGTTTGTCATGTTGCTTTGCCATATGAGCTCCTCCTTCAGCATGCCTCTATTGTATCATGCTTATGTGTATTTGGAATTTCTCATTTTGGCTTGTACTATTTATATTCTAGCACCA
>NZ_JAAIMM010000084.1 GCF_013300725.1 Allocoprococcus comes | reverse complement strand
TTGAGAAAAATTTCTTAAAATTAACTCTTGACAAAAGTCACTTCATAACAGGAGATGAAAACTGGAAAATTGAGGTAACACCTAAAAGTGGATGGAGAAATAGCACATTAATCATAATCACAAGCGGAATATTTGTTATAATAATCCTTCTTCTGACAGTTCTTACCAGAGTATGGTTAGTAGCAAAAGAACATAGGAACAAATATCAAATACTGGCACATACAGATTCTCTTACAGGTATTTATAACCGCTATGGATTTGATGAGTTAGCAGAAAAGATGATTTCTAAAAATCCTCAAACACATTTTGTGGCTGCACTCCTTGATATCGATGATTTCAAGTTTATCAATGATATCTATGGACATAGTTACGGAGACAGGGCATTAAAGAGTCTTGCAGACAGCATGAAGGCTTTTTTCCCATCCGATGCGTTACTGGGAAGAAACGGTGGTGACGAATTTTGCATTCTTTTACCAAATTGTACCTTTGCAGAAGCAGATGTACAGCTACAGCAATTCACCCAACTTCCCAAAACATTCTCATGTCATGGTAAGGAATATGCTTTTTATATTTCTCTTGGATATGCAGAATATCCAACATCTGCATCCGACCGTTCACAGCTCCTGCGCTGCGCAGATGCAGCTCTTTATGAAATAAAGCTTCATGGTAAAAACGGATGTATGGCCTACAGGAAAGGTCTTCAGTCAGGTGTCCGCAAACAGCTTGGATTCGCATTCAAGGATATTTCAGAACACCTTCCAGGTGCATTTATCATATACAGAGCTGACAAAGAAGATGATGAACTATTTTATGCAAATGATGAATTTCTTCATATGTCTGGATATAAAGATATAGATGAACTATTCAGACTTACTAAGAAAAGTTTTCGAAACTTGATTCGGGAAGATGAACAGCAACAGATAGAATCAAGTATCTGGGAACAGATTGACAGTGGTAATGAAAATGATTATATTCACTTCCATCTTCGAAAAGCTGACGGAACCTATTTTTCTGTGCTTGATCATGGAAGAATTGTAGAGAGCCAACAATACGGAAAGGTATTTTATGTATTGTTTATGGATTGGGAGGATATGCATGTTCGTTACAGTGATAAATTCTCAAGATAATAAAAATCGAGTAGGTGGCGGTGATTAACCGCCGTCCTCTCACAGCACCGTATGATGTACCGTTCGGTATACAGCGCTTTCAATAGTTGACGTGCACAGACTGGTAGGCTGTGGCTAAATCATAATAGCCACTGTTTATCAGTCTTTCTTTATTTAGCGCCCAAATCACAGCTTTGTTATTACTGATATACCAATACTTTCTGCCATCCAACTGGATCCTGGTGTGCTACCTGTCAAGAGGACAATAAAAAATAATAAATTTTTGTATCGTCAG
>NZ_JAAIMM010000083.1 GCF_013300725.1 Allocoprococcus comes | reverse complement strand
TTCTTTGTGTTCCACACGTTTCTCATTCTGGTTTTGTTCTTCTGCCTTTCGAAGTCTTTCTTCGATTTCCAATGAATGCTTTTCAATCCGGACGGTCATACGGACTTCTTTTCGGAGATTTTTTAATTCCTCATTAATTTCGGACAGCCGTACTTTTCCACTGTCTTCACTGTCATTCCGATAGAGCTTTCTGCGTTCCTTCATCAGTTCTGAAATCCGCTTTTGTAACGGCTCACGGTATGTGGCAAGCTGTTCTCTGGTCGTAATGTCATGCTTCATTAAAAACTCAATCTGTTCAATCCTCTGATCCAGTTTCCGGATATCCTCTCTGACCACGTATGGACTCCTTTTCGGTCTTTTTGGCAGTACCCCCATTTGATATAAATAGGAATAATACAGTGCCTGAATCCCGGTCAGTTTCTTCTTTGGAGGAATCTGCACCGTCTTTTGATAGATGCGTTTTACTTTTGGCTGTAAGATCTGTCCACGGATCTCCTCTTCGGAATAGTTTTTTCCAAGAGACCGTAGCCGGATGTACCGTTCCATCCCCGGAGCCTTTAAAGCGACATATTTCCGGTTCAGTTTCCATGTGTATCCACGCTTTTCCATTTCTTTTAAGAATTGTGACCAGGAGTAGCTTTCCTGTACAGACTCCCTGATATCCAGACGAATCGCACTTCTCCATGTCGGTTTCCCTTCCTGTTCCGCTTTCCACTGTACATAAGGGATTGATTTTTTCTGATTGGATTCAATGATAGACAGACCATATTTTCTGCACAGGTCATCGGAAATCTTACGGATCTCCGTATAATAACTCTTGGCATTACTATGGTACTTATGTCCGTCCACCATGCTTACAGAATTCCAGACAATATGATTGTGATAGTGTCTGGTATTAAGATGTGTTGTTATGACGACTTCAAATTGTCCTTTTAAGAGCCGGTCTGCCAATTCCTGCCCGATGAGATGTGCCAGTTCCGGTGTCACCTCACCTTCTGCAAAACTCTGTACCAGATGGTATCCTTCCACACCGCCCATCTTATGGAATCTCTTTTTTGTTGCCACCATATCTGCATACGCATTTTCATTGGTACATCCGATGGTATCTTCGAAGACCGCCTGTTCCGTCTTTGTCCGGTTCATGGCATAATCGATGGCAGCCTCCAGAGAGTCCGCTTTCTGTGTGGTTTTTTCTTTGTCTTTCACATATTCAATGGAACGGTCCAGGCGGTGGACGGGGATAACACTTGTATAAGCCATCCGGCATTACCACTCTTCCTTTACCAGATGCCATGTTTCTTTGGTAAGCCGCAGCATTTCCTGAATGCTCTGCTCGCTTGCCATTCCAGAAGCATTGGCAACATGGGCAAGCTGGTTCGCATTATTGCACAGACCCGCTATCTTCCTAAGCA
>NZ_JAAIMM010000082.1 GCF_013300725.1 Allocoprococcus comes | reverse complement strand
TTCTTTGTGTTCCACACGTTTCTCATTCTGGTTTTGTTCTTCTGCCTTTCGAAGTTTTTCTTCGATTTCCAATGAATGCTTTTCAATCCGGACAGTCATACGGACTTCTTTTCGGAGTTTTTTTAATTCCTCATTGATTTCGGACAACCGCACTTTTCCACTGTCTTCGCTGCCATTCCGATAGAGCTTTCTGCGTTCCTTCATCAGTTCTGAAATCTGCTTTTGCAACGGCTCACGGTATGTGGAAAGCTGTTCTCTGGTCGTAATGTCATGTTTCATTAAAAACTCAATCTGTTCGATCCTCTGATCCAGTTTCCGGATATCCTCTCTGACGGCATACGGACTTCTTCTCGGTCTTTTTGGCAGTACTCCCATCTGATATAAATAGGAATAATATAATGCCTGTATCCCGTTCAGTTTCTTCTTTGGATGAATCTGCACCGGCTTTTGATAGATGCGTTTTACTTTTGGCTGTAAGATCTGTCCACGGATCTCCTCTTCGGAATAGTTTTTTCCAAGAGACCGTAGCCGGATGTACCGTTCCATTCCCGGAGCCTTTAAAGCGATATATTTCCGGTTCAGTTTCCATGTGTATCCACGCTTTTCCATTTCTTTTAAGAATTGTGACCAGGAGTAGCTTTCCTGTACAGACTCCCTGATATCCAGACGGATCGCACTTCTCCATGTCGGTTTCCCTTCCTGCTCTGCTTTCCACTGTACATAAGGGATTGATTTTTTCTGGTCGGATTCAATGATAGACAGACCATATTTTCTGCACAGCTCATCGGAGATCTTCCGGATCTCCGTATAATAACTCTTTGCATTGCTGTGGTACTTACGCCCGTCTGCCATGCTCACAGAGTTCCAGACAATGTGGTTATGATAATGTCTGGTATTCAGATGCGTTGTGATAACAACTTCATACTGTCCCTTTAAGAGCCGGTCTGCCAGTTCCTGTCCGATGAGATGTGCCAGTTCCGGTGTCACCTCACCTTCTGCAAAACTCTGTACCAGATGGTATCCTTCCACACCGCCCATCTTATGAAATCTCTTTTTTGTTGCCACCATATCTACATACGCATTTTCATTGGTACATCCGATGGTATCTTCGAACACCGCCTGTTCCGTCTTTGTCCGGTTCATGGCATAATCAATGGCAGCCTCCAGAGAGTCTGCTTTCTGTGTGGTTTTTTCTTTGTCTTTCACATATTCGATGGAACGGTCCAGGCGGTGGACGGGGATAACACTTGTATAAGCCATCTGTCATTACCACTCTTCCTTTACCAGATGCCATGTCTCTTTGGTAAGCCGGAGCATTTCCTGCACACTCTGCTCACTTGCCATTCCCGAAGCATTCGCAACATGGGCAAGCTGGTTCGCATTATTGCACAGACCCGCTATCTTCCTAAGCA
>NZ_JAAIMM010000081.1 GCF_013300725.1 Allocoprococcus comes | reverse complement strand
CTTCCTTAGAAAGGAGGTGATCCAGCCGCACCTTCCGATACGGCTACCTTGTTACGACTTCACCCCAGTTATCGGTCCCACCTTCGGCAGCTCTCTCCTTACGGTTGAGTCACTGACTTCGGGCGTTACCAACTCCCATGGTGTGACGGGCGGTGTGTACAAGACCCGGGAACGTATTCACCGCGACATGCTGATTCGCGATTACTAGCGATTCCAGCTTCATGTAGTCGAGTTGCAGACTACAATCCGAACTGAGACGTTATTTTTGAGATTTGCTTACCCTCACAGGTTTGCTTCCCTTTGTTTACGCCATTGTAGCACGTGTGTAGCCCTGCTCATAAGGGGCATGATGATTTGACGTCATCCCCACCTTCCTCCAGGTTATCCCTGGCAGTCTCTCCAGAGTGCCCACCTGAAATGCTGGCTACTGAAGATAAGGGTTGCGCTCGTTGCGGGACTTAACCCAACATCTCACGACACGAGCTGACGACAACCATGCACCACCTGTCACCGGTGTTCCGAAGAAAAGGCATCATTACATGCCGGTCACCGGGATGTCAAGAGCAGGTAAGGTTCTTCGCGTTGCTTCGAATTAAACCACATGCTCCACCGCTTGTGCGGGTCCCCGTCAATTCCTTTGAGTTTCATTCTTGCGAACGTACTCCCCAGGTGGACTACTTATTGCGTTTGCTGCGGCACCGAAGAGCTTTGCTCCCCGACACCTAGTAGTCATCGTTTACGGCGTGGACTACCAGGGTATCTAATCCTGTTTGCTCCCCACGCTTTCGAGCCTCAACGTCAGTCATCGTCCAGTAAGCCGCCTTCGCCACTGGTGTTCCTCCCAATATCTACGCATTTCACCGCTACACTGGGAATTCCACTTACCTCTCCGACACTCTAGCTGCATAGTTTCCAAAGCAGTCCCGGGGTTGAGCCCCGGGCTTTCACTTCAGACTTACACAGCCGTCTACGCTCCCTTTACACCCAGTAAATCCGGATAACGCTTGCACCATACGTATTACCGCGGCTGCTGGCACGTATTTAGCCGGTGCTTCTTAGTCAGGTACCGTCATTTTCTTCCCTGCTGATAGAGCTTTACATACCGAAATACTTCTTCGCTCACGCGGCGTCGCTGCATCAGGGTTTCCCCCATTGTGCAATATTCCCCACTGCTGCCTCCCGTAGGAGTTTGGGCCGTGTCTCAGTCCCAATGTGGCCGGTCACCCTCTCAGGTCGGCTACTGATCGTCGGCTTGGTAGGCCGTTACCCCACCAACTACCTAATCAGACGCGGGTCCATCTCATACCACCGGAGTTTTTCCCACCAGGTCATGCGACCCTGTGGTCTTATGCGGTATTAGCAGTCATTTCTAACTGTTATCCCCCTGTATGAGGCAGGTTACCCACGCGTTACTCACCCGTCCGCCACTCAGTCACAAGGATCTTCATCCGAAGAATCAAATCCAGGTGCTTCGTTCGACTTGCATGTGTTAAGCACGCCGCCAGCGTTCATCCTGAGCCAGGATCAAACTCTCGTT
>NZ_JAAIMM010000080.1 GCF_013300725.1 Allocoprococcus comes | reverse complement strand
CCTGTTTCTTTACCTGCTCTTTTACCGTAAGGTCTCTTGTCACTTCTGCAACATCCTGACCTTCATAAGTTACGGATACTTCATATTTTGTAGTATCCAGTGTATATCCTTCCGGTGGAGTGATTTCTTTTACATACATTTCTCCAAGGTATAATTCTGAAAACTCCAGTGTTCCATCATCTCCGATGACTCCCTGCGCGATCAGGCTGTCCTGTTTATACAGAACTCCTGTTATTCCATCCGGATGCACGATGTCCTCTTTGGCATACAGACCATACACCGCACCACGAAGAACACTGTCCCCCTGTGCCTTAAATGCAAGTGTTTCTTTATCGATCTTTGCGATTTTTACCCTTCCGGTGACTCTCTCATCGGTTGCTGTTACAGTCAATGTCTTTCCGGCTGCAACATCTACTTTATATACTTCTGTATTCAGTTTGTACCCTGTCGGAGCAGTAACCTCTTTTACATACACAGTTTTCAGTGCGGAATCAAAATAATCGCTGACTGCTTTTCCGTCTGTTCCGGTTGCTGACATTGTCATAAGCAGGTTTTCACACTTCTTATCAGTATAAATACCATAAACTGCCCCCGACAGCGGATTCTGTGTATTGACATCTTTTTTCATAAGTTCAATACGTGTCATATTCAGCCACTGTACACTGAAACTTACCGGAGCTGCTGTTTCGCTTTCAAATACACCGATATCCTGCTTGGAATCTCCGGTTGTCAGCACCAGCGTTCTCCATGTCTTTCCGACAGAACCATATAAGTTGCCGGAAGCATAACTGCCTGTCAGTAATAAATCCGCAGACAGATAGAATGTATCTCCACCATAAATCTGGATTTTTCCATTTGTAACACTTGTTCCTTTGGAAAGATTATGTGCAGTCACATTTTCCGGTACACTCAATGTCACATAGTTTCTGTGATCTCCAGACAGTGTGATATTTGGTGTTTTCTGGAAGTTTCCATCCCGTACTGCATTCAGCTTTGTGCTTGAAAGGCTCAGTTCACCTTTTGGCGGTTCTTCCTGTCCGAACAGATAATTGATATATGCGATAACCCCTGCATTTACAAGGTTATTATAATTACATCCGGTAAATCCGGCTTCTCCTGCATAAGCGTAGCTGGCTGCAATGTGTGTATACACATACTTTTCATCTTCCGTTTTTCCAGCCAGATAACTTCCTGTCAGATCTCCTGCCCCGCCATAACCATAATAAAGAACTTTCTGCAAGTTTTTATTGCTGTCCAGTACCTGTGCTACATAACTTCCAGTCGGTGGGGATGCTTTCTGGGACTGGAGACAGTATGCAATCTTTCCATTGACTGTGAACAGGCAAGTAAGATAATTTCCAATATAGCTTGGATAATAAATGGTTCGCCCCTTTGTCAATGTAACTGTGGAACCGCTGCTTGTAGCTCTTTCAGCCGCAGACAATACCATCACATTTCCCTCTTCGATGTCCTCTTTCAGTTCTTTAACTGCCTGTGCAGATGCATCTTCCCCGGATGCCTCGATCTCTACATCGGTATAGTTC
>NZ_JAAIMM010000079.1 GCF_013300725.1 Allocoprococcus comes | reverse complement strand
CCTGTTTCTTTACCTGCTCTTTTACCGTAAGGTCTCTTGTCACTTCTGCAACATCTTGTCCCTCATAGGTTACGGATACCTCATATCTTGTAGTATCCAGTGTATATCCTTCCGGCGGAGTGATCTCTTTTACATACATTTCTCCAAGATATAATTCTGAGAACTCCAGTGTTCCATCATCACCGATGACTCCCTGTGCGATCAGGCTGTCCTGTTTAAACAGCACCCCTGTTGTTCCATCCGGATGCACGATATCTTCTTTGGCATACAGACCATACACCGCACCTCGAAGAGCGCCGTCTCCCTGTGGCTGGAATGCAAGTGTTTCCTTATCAATCTTTGCGATTTTTACTTTTCCGGTGACCCTCTCATCCGTTGCTGTTACCGTCAATGTCTTTCCGGCTGCAACGTCCACTTGATAGACTTCCTGATTCCGTTTATATCCGGTCGGTGCAGTCACTTCTTTTACATACACAGTTTTGAGTGTGGCATCAAAATAATCACTGACTGCTTTTCCGTCTGTTCCGGTTGCAGTCATCGTCATCAGCAGATTTTCGCACTTCTTATCGGTGTAAATATCGTAAACTGCTCCAGATAGTGGGTTCTGTGTATTGATATCTTTCTTCGTCAACTCAATACGTGTCATGTTCAGCCACTGTACGCTGAAGCTTACCGGAGCTGCTGTTTCGCTTTCGAATACACCGATATCCTGTTTGGAATCTCCGGTCGTCAGCACCAGCGTTCTCCATGTCTTTCCGACAGAACCGTATAAGTTGCCGGAAGCATAACTGCCTGTCAGCAACAGATCTGCCGACAGATAAAAAGTATCGCCGCCATAAATCTGGATTTTCCCATTTGTCACACTTGTTCCTTTGGTCAGGTTATGTGCGGTAACATGTTCCGGCACACTGAGTGTCACATAATTTCTGTGATCCCCGGACAGTGTGATATTCGGTGTTTTCTGGAGATTTCCATCTCTTACTGCATTCAGTTTCGTACTGGAAAGGCTCAGTTCCCCTTTTGGAGGTTCTTCCTGTCCGAACAGGTAATTGATATATGCGATCACCCCTGCATTTACAAGGTCATTGTAATTACAGCCTGTAAATCCGGCTTCTCCTGCGTAAGCGTAGCTGGCTGCAATATGCGTATACACATACTTTTCATCCTCTGATTTCCCGGACAGATAACTTCCTGTCAGATCTCCCGCCCCGCCATAGCCATAGTAAAGGACTTTCTGCAGATTCTTGTTACTGTCCAATACCTGTGCCACATAACTTCCACTCGGTGGGGATGCTTTCTGGGACTGGAGACAGTATGCAATCTTTCCGTTTACGGTAAACAGACACGTAAGATAATTTCCTATATAACTTGGATAATAGATCGTTCTTCCTTTTGTCAGTGTGACTGTTGAACCGCTGCTTGTGGCTCTTTCAGCCGCAGACAGTACCATGACATTTCCTTCTTCAATATCCTCTTTGAGTTCTTCGATTGCCTGTGCAGATGCATCTTCCCCGGATGCCTCGATCTCTACATCGGTATAGTTC
>NZ_JAAIMM010000007.1 GCF_013300725.1 Allocoprococcus comes | reverse complement strand
CAATATAAAATGATTCAGAATTTTTTGACTTCGATGTAGTTACTTTCATGATAAAATCCTCCTTAATCAATTATATCACATTTCCTGAAGAAATGCTATATAATACTATAAAATAAAACCAAAAATTTGACACAAAAAAAGCAGGTTTTATGCGGCCTGCGAGTACTTTTTCTAATATTTAACTGTCAAACTCCCGAGTACGGTCCCATCAATATCAAAAAATAATGCTGCTCTATTCATTCTACCTTTCCTCCCGGTTATACTCCAATTACACGATACTCATTATACGCATATCTCACCATTATGCGCAACCCTTTTTCATTTTCTGCAAAATATCTGTGATAAATGCCATTTTGACTTCTCCATATAAAAGTAATATAATAAATGTTGTACAATTTGAAGAAGGGGTAATAATAATGAATAAAAGAATCGATAAGAAAAAGCAGAAAAGAACACTTGAATCAGCAGTAACTGCTACAGCTACATCATCAGCACCGACTACATCAACTCCTGTTGTAGAGATAAAAGAAGTTGTAAAAGAAGTCAAAGTACCGGTAGAAGTTCCTGCCAAAAATCCTGCATTCTATGTTCAGTACCAGAGTGCAGAATATACTGTAGCCGATATCACAGAACGTGTGATCGCTGACTGCAATGCAAAGGGACACGCCGTAGAAAATCCGGAAGCTCTCTCCATTTATCTGAAACCAGAAGATAAAAAAGCATATTACACCCTTGGAGAGTTCAATGGATATATTGAATTATAAAGGAGTATTTTATGGCGCTTAACTTTCAACAGCTTGGAATGCTTGCAAAACTGAAATCCGCATTTTCCGCTTTTCAGCAGGAGCATCCTAAATTTATGCCTTTTATTCATGCAGTAAAAGGAGATGCATTCCGCAAAGACAGCATCATCGAAATCTCTGTCAAATCTCCGGAAGGACGGAATTACACTACTAATTTCCGTGTTACCGAAAAAGATCTGGAACTTATCCAGACGCTGAAGGATTTGCAGCAAAACCAATAATCGAGTAGACGGCGGTGACTAACCGCCGTCCTCTCACAACACCGTACATTACTCAACTATATTATGCTCTTACAACATATCTCCACTATCGTTCTTAATCATGCAAATGTATTTGCTGTTAAAGCCCCAGTTTCTCTTTCAGTTCTTCCTCGATGTCATATGCGCTGAACTGCATCGGAATCTCATAATCTTCCTCCGGGCTGTGCTGTGGATTCCATACCTGTGCGTAGAATGGATTCTCTTTCGCCATCTTCGGATATGCCCAGGAATTCTTCATACATTCCGGACACCAGTGGCCGCCATGAAGAACTGCATTGACTGACATTTTGAACTTATGTCCGGATGCACACTTCCATTCTACCGGTGTATAAATGTCTCCTGCATGGTCTTCTTCATAAGAGCCTCCACGGAATGCAGCTGCCTTCTCAAGATCATCTACATCCAGATTCTCAATTCCTTTTTGTTCATCATAACCATGATCCAGCGGTCTTTCCGGTTCTTCTGCCGGATGGTAGAGTTCAAATGGTTTCGCATTCTGTTTTTCTTCCAGAGAGCCGAAGAATGCCTTGATCCAATCCATCTCCATGTTCTCTTCCATCCAGATCGTTCCTGTCTTCTTCGCTGCGATTTCTTTATTATGTGCATGCATTGCTTCAGCTGTCGGCATCATAGCTGCGATCATTGGGTTTGCCATCATTCTTTCCATCTCGCTCTTTACAGCGCCCCAGTAAATCTTAGCTGGAATCTGACGGAAATGAAGCTGCTCTTCCAGTTTGTCAGCATCCAGATAATACTGTCCATGGAAATTAAATCTTGCCACATCCTGCGGATCATACACATCTTCATATTTAATTCCCATTGGTTCCAGTGAAAGTCCTGCCATCTCCCAGGTTGCCAGACGATAATCCTTACCGGAACTTAAATTGTATGCCTTACGCCAGAAGCTTTCATCAACCCAGTCTTCGCAAAGGTTTGCCATACAAATACCGGAATCAAGTGCTGTACTCCACTCCAGTACGTTATTTGCCGGCTGGTGGAATACGATCGGCTCCTCGCCTGCACCTTCTGCACTTGGATGCTGTCCTGTCTGACGGATAGATACCCAGTATTTCAGTCCACTTTCAAAGACTGCTGCCTCTGAAAATACTTTTGATACTGCATAGTAATCATGAATAGACGGATTCATCGGGTCTCCGATCCGGCCAAACTGTACCGGATCAAGTCTGCTTCCTGTCATCGCAACTGTTCCGACATATGCGAAATGTACCTTGTCCGGATCCGGCTGTTCTTTGATTGCCTTAATGATATTTAATGTAGAACCGATATTTGTATACAATGTCTTCTCCGGATATTTATCAGCTGCAGGAGATACCATTGCACCGATATGAAGTACATAATCAGCTCCGTCTACACATTTCTTGATCGTATCATAATCTGCCATATCTCCCCAGACAACTTCAAGCGCCGGACACATATATTTCTTCAGAAGCTGGCGGTTTTTCTCTGATGGTCTTGCCAGGATTCTTGTCTTGAAACGGTTGTTTCTGGATAAGAGCTGCTTCATTGTCTCCTGTCCCATTGTTCCTGTTGCACCTGTGACAAATACAACCTTTTTCGGCTTGCTTACATATTTATGTTCTTCCTCTTTATCAAAGTTAAGTGCCGCGTCAAATGCTTCTCTTACTGCGTTCAGTGCACGTCTTGCCATTCCGGCATCACCAATCTCATAGTAACCGATCTCAAGATCATTACACACCTTTTCTAATGCACTTCCGTCACGTTTTCTTGCTCCGACAGCCATCACTGCATAATCACATGGAAATTCAACTTTTTCTCCATCTTTTTCACCAATGACCTTGCCGTCCTGGATCTCTGTTACTTTCACTTCTGTTACCGGAGTGATTCCATCTTGATAGATCTGCTCTGTCACACAGATTTTTCTTGTGCTTCCCATATCTGCACAGAATTCTTTCATCATCTCAAGGACTGTAACCTTAGCTCCTTTTTCTGAAAGATACTCTGCAACTTCCATGCCGACCATTCCGCCACCGATGACTACAACATTTCCTTCTGCCTTTGCTTCGCCGTCAAGAACTGCATGAGAATCTACGACAAATGCTTTATCATTTCCCGGAATCGGAGGTACGATCGGTGCTGCACCGATTGCATTGATAAATGTATGTGGTTTGATCTCCGCGATCATTTCCGGAGTCACCTTTGTATTCATGCGTATATCAACACCAAGGCGTTTTGCTTTCTCTGCCATAGACAGAACTGCTGCTTTCATCTCTGCTTTTCTCGGAGCCTCTCCTGCTGTCAGGAACTGTCCGCCAAGTGTGTCAGTTGCCTCGCAAAGGATCGGATTATGTCCTCTCTTCTTCAGAATGATAGCCGCTTCAAGTCCACCGATTCCACCACCGGCGATCAGAACTGTCTCTGGCTTCTCTGCCGGGATGAGTTCACATTCTTTCTCTCTTCCGACTGCTGGGTTACGAAGACAAGTGATGCACGGAGAATCTTTACTCTCAAATCCATCATAACATCCCTGGTTACATCCAACACAGTAATCGATTTCTTCTGTCTTTCCGGCTTCTGCCTTGTTACAGAAGTCAGGATCTACTAGCTGTCCACGTCCGATCACAACCATATCTACTTTATCATCTTCCAGAATCTGTTCTGCAAGCTGTGGTGTATTGATTCTTCCGACACCGATCGTCAGCATTCCTGTTTCTTTACGGATCTTTGCAGCATTATCAATGTTAAATGCTCTTGGAATATCAATCGAAGGTACCTCATATTTGAGACCTGCCGAAAGAATATTTCCTCTGGATACGTCAAGTGTATCAACACCTGCTTCTTTTGCAAGTTTACAGAATTCAATCACTTCTTCGATTGTAAGTCCATTTTCCAGATAATCATCATGCGCATCAATTCTCATAAACAGCGGCATATCTTCCGGCATGTTCTCACGGATCGCACGGATACACTCCAGTGGGAATCTGCTTCTGTTTTCAAAGCTTCCGCCATACTCATCTGTTCTGTGGTTGATTCCACCGGAAAGAAAAGAGTGTGGCAGATAGTTATGTGCACAGTGAAATTCGATGCAGTCAAATCCTGCTTCTGCTGCACGTTTTGCTGCTTTTCCATAGCATGCTACAACTTCCTTGATCTGATCTACTGTGATTCCCGGAAGTGTGATTCCAGGTCCCATCGGCATATCACTCGCCATCAGAATCTGTGCTGTCTGATCCATTCCAACTGCCATACTTCCCTGCCACAGCTGGATACCTGCTTTACCACCTTCTGCATGGATCGCATCTGTCAGTTTCTTAAGTCCCGGAACATACTCGTCCTCACTGATAGAAAGGAATCCTCTTGGTGCACTCGGTGTATGGACAGAACAGACTTCTACCATATTTAAACCGCATCCACCTTTGACACGTGCCACATGATAGTCGATCAGCTGATTTGTTACATAACTTGCTTTTCCTGCAAATTTTGTTCCCATAGCCGGGAGCATGACTCTGTTTTTCAGTTCCATTCCACGGATCGTGATAGGGCTGAATAATTTTTCAAACATATTGTTTTTCTCCTTTTCTGCGAACTTTTTCTGTTACTGTCCACATTCTAAGACAGATTTATGACTCGTTCACCTCTTGATTCAACTATACAATCTACAGTTGGTGGAAAGTCAACGTTAAATAATTCACGAAAACCCATCCGTCTTTTCTCTTATTTTTCCTTTTTCTTTGTCACTTTTTCTAATTTTTTATAGATTTTCTCCTAAAACCATCTTATAATAGAGAAAAAAGCGTACACTTGGTGTACACTTTAGATTACAGCTTATAAACCATTCGTATTTTAGGAGCAATATATGAGAATCCAGGAAGTTGTCAAAAGAACAAATCTTCAGAAAAGAACAATCTATTTTATTATAAAAACACAATAAAAATCTGATTATCCGCTAAAACACAGTATCTATCAGCATTTTCAAGGAAACAAACACATCAATTTACTACTTATTTACTACTAACGAATGAGCCTTGATACGCAAGTTTTCCTAGATATGCAAAGATATGGTACAGCACATCAGTATTGAAACAACAAAAAATTGAATATTTCATAGACTATGGAACGCCTAAAATGACGTTCCTTTTCTATTTCCAGCCGTTCATTATGGACGGCTATTTTATTACCCAAAATGAAAGGAGCATTAGATTTATGAAAAAGATATTGAAACGATTATGCACGGGCGTACTTGCCTTAGCGACTGTCGTTACTACCTTACCGAGTACACCCGTTCATGCAGAAAGTAAGCAATACTGGACGCAATCCAATGAGCGTGTCGGTATCGTTGAAAAAGTTATGAATGACGGTTCGATTGGTTCTACCTTTAACGAGGGGCATTTGACCGTTGAGGGCGAGGACGCTTACTGTATCGACATTAACACAGACTTTAAAAATGGCTACAAAACCAGAGCTGACGCAAGCTCACGCTTGACTGCCGACCAGATAAGCGACGTTGCCTTATCCATTGAATATGTAAAACAGTACACAGACAGCCACAGCGGAATAAGCAACAAACACGCTTATCTTTTAAGACAGCTTGTAGTCTGGCAGAGATTAAGCGTTCATCTGGGCTGGCAATGCGACAACGTGCGAGCTTCTTATGATGAAATTCCAAAAGCAACGCAGGACGAAGTATTTGCAGGGGCAAAAGCCTTTGTGAAAGAAAATAAAGGACGCTATGAATGTGGCGGTTATATCTACTCTGGCGAGGGGCAGGAACTAGGACAGTTCTGGGCGAACTTAAACGTCGGAAATGCCACCTTGCAGAAATCTTCCAGTAATGCCAGCATTACAGAGAATAACACCAACTATTCAATCGCTGGTGCAACTTACGGTGTCTTTTCTGATAAAGACTGTAACGAACAGCTTGCCACCCTTACGACTGATAGTAACGGTAATACAGAGATTGTAGAGGTCAAAGCAGGAACAGTCTATATCAAGGAATTATCCTCTCCGAAAGGATATAAGGTTGATGATACGGTCTATTCCTTAAAGGTAGAAGTCGGAAAAACAGCGACCTTGAATGTATCTGATACACCGAAAGTAACAGACACCTTGATAGAGCTTTTCAAAATCGACATGGAAACACAGAAAGACAACCCACAAGGGAACGCTTCTCTGGCAGGTGCGGAGTTTACATGGAAATATTATGACGGTTATTACAACAAGAACAATCTTCCAGAAAAAGCGACTCGTACATGGACGACAAAGACAATCGCTGAAAAGGACAGCGACGGCACAATCCATTATGTTACAAAATTAGCGGACGCATACAAAGTATCTGGCGACAGCTTCTATATGCAGGACGGCAAGGCAGTTCTTCCTTTAGGAACACTAACCGTTGAGGAAACAAAAGCTCCAAACGGTTACTTGTTAGACGGTGCATATATGCAGGCTGGCGATAATTCCGAACAGATTAAGGGCTTATATGTAACACAGATTACCGAGGACGGCGACCTTGCCGTACTATCTGGAAGTAACCAGTTTTCAGTATCAGATAAAGTCATTCGTGGCGGTGTGAAAATCCAGAAACGAGATTTAGAAACGGGCGATACAAAACCACAAGGAAGTGCGACCTTGAAAGATACTGCCTTTGACATCATTTCCTTAAATGATAATGCGGTATTGGTTGAGGGAAAACTCTATAAGAAAAATGAAGTGGTAAAGACAATTCATACCGATATTGAGGGTATCGCTTCTACTTCTGCCGACCTCTTACCTTATGGAAACTTCCGTATCGTTGAGAGTGAAGCTCCCGACGGTTACTTGACAGACGGTGCAAAGCCGATTGACTTTTCAATCAAAGAGAATGGAAAAATCGTAGATTTAACCGACGAAGCCCATTCTATCTATAATCAGATTAAGCGTGGAGATATTGAGGGCGTAAAAATCGGTGCAGGCACACACAAGCGTCTTGCTGATGTTCCGTTTAGGATCACAAGCAAGACAACGGGAGAAAGTCATATCGTGGTAACTGATGATAACGGGCAGTTCTCCACTTCTGCTGACTGGGCTAGTCATAAGCACAATACCAATGCAGGAAAGACAAGCGAGGACGGTGTGTGGTTTGGAACTTCTGAACCAGACGACAGCAAAGGTGCGTTGCCTTATGATACTTACATCATTGAAGAAATGCGTTGCGATAGTAACAAAGGCTTTGAGCTTATCCCACCATTTGAAATCGTGGTATCAAGAAACAATCTTGTGATTGATTTAGGGACTTTGACTGATGAATACGAAAAAGAAATCACAATCCATACCACAGCAACCAGCAAGGACGGCGAAAAAACAATCCTTGCAGGAAAAGAGGTTACTATCATTGATACCGTCAAATTAGACGGTTTGAAGAAAGGCACTAAGTATCAGCTTGTAGGCTGGCAAATGTTGAAAGAAGAAAACGCCGAACTTCTTATCAATGGAAAACGTGTAGAAAATGACTATACCTTTGTTGCTGATGATGAAGCTATGAAAGTGGAAATTGCTTATACATTCAATGCGTCCGAGCTTGGCGGTAAAAATCTGGTAACATTTGAGGAATTATACGATTTAAGCAACCCAGACGAACCCGTAAAAGTTGCGGAACATAAGGACATTGAGGACGACGGGCAGACGGTGTTAATTACAGAACGTATCATCAAGATACATACGACCGCTACCGATAAGGACGGCAACAAAGAGATTGAAGCAGGAAAAGACGTTACAATCGTTGATACGGTTATTTTAGAGGGCTTGGAAATTGGCACAAAATATCAGCTTGTAGGCTGGCAGATGTTGAAAGAAGAAAATGCCGAGCTTCTTATCAATGGAAAACGTGTGGAAAGTGATTACACCTTTACCGCAGACAGCGAAACTATGAAAGTGGAAGTTGCCTTTACCTTTGACGCTTCTTCTCTTGGCGGTAAACAGCTTGTAACCTTTGAAGAATTGTATGATGTAAGCAATCCAGATGAACCGAAAAAGGTTACGGAACACAAAGACATTGAGGACGACGGACAGACAGTTACTATCAAAGAAGTACCTGAAACGCCCGAAGAACCGAAAGAACCAGAGAAGCCAGAAATACCACAGACACCCGATACACCAAAGAAAACAGACAGTCCAAAAACGGACGACAGCACAAATCTTATGGCGTTTATCGTGATGTTGCTTGCTTCTGGTGCTGGACTTACTGGAACATATCTTTACAAACGCCGTAAAGTGAAAAAATCATAAGGCGGTAACGATATGAGGAAAGAAAAATCACGTTCTCCACCGAAGCTGTCAAACGGCAGACTTCCGCTTATTCTGGCTTGTCTGCCTTGCACCTGCAAGCACACGGATAGTCAAGGGTGCGTAAGCATACAGTTTACCCTTTACTATCTGTGGGATTGCTGGTACTTCCTTAACCGCCAGAATAAGAAATCACAATCAATTTATCAAAAATAGAAAGAAACGAGGTAAAACACTATGGAAATGAAATATGTCGTGCCAGATATGGTACAGTCTTTTGGAACACTTGAATTTGCAGGCGAAAGCGAGCCTATCTTTGAAAGGGATAAAAATAATCGCAGGGTCTTAGCCAGACGAAGCTATAACCTTTATTCTGACGTACAGAAAGGCGAAAATGTTGTGGTGGAAATTCCCGTGCAGGCTGGCGAAAAGCATTTTAAGTATGAGCAAAAAGTAAAACTTGTCAATCCGAAGTTATACGGCAGAGGTTATGCAATCGGGGATATGGGACATACCGATTATGTGTTGCTTGCTGATGATATTGTAGCAGTTGAAGAAAAGTAAAGGAGTGAAGAATTTATGAGATTATCAAACGGATTTGTTATTGACAAAGAGAAAACATTTGGAGAATTAAAGTTTACAGCGGTGCGTGATGTGTTCTTGCAGAATGAGGACGGGACACCGAGTACCCAGCTTAAAAAGCGTATCTATGATTTGAAGTGCAGTCTGCATGGTGGAATTATCCCCGTGTCCGTACCGCCAGAAGTACCGTTAAGGGAATTTCCGTACAATGCAGTTGTAGAGCTTGTCAATCCCGTAGCCGATACGGTATCACGAAAAACCTATATGGGTGCAGATGTGGACTGGTATGTAAAGGCAGAGGATATTGTGTTGAAGAATAAAGGCAATCAGAACGCAGGCAATCCACAGAACCATACAACGCAGGGACAGCAAAAAAAATAAGCTGATACATTAGGTTTTCATTGTAGTGGATATATGGAACTGTTATAATATGGATATGAAGAAATAGAAAAATTGGAATTTGTGGAGAGATTTCTTGAACTTTCCTTATTTTACGGGCTTTCCAGCCCCTTAAATAGTGAAATGATATGTATTTTCCCTTATTTTTGACCTTATGCGGAATCAGCAAGGGAAATAAGGGAATTTTTTATTTAGTCGTTGCCTGCCACTTTATCAAGAAGTCTGGCGGAGTTCCGCTTTGCCTTTCTTGTAGAGTGGGCGTAGACATTCATTGTGGTACTGACATCAGAGTGCCCTAACAGTTCCTGCACATCTTTTGGGGCAGCTCCGTTTGAGAGGAGGTTGCTTGTGTAGGTGTGTCGCAACTGGTGGAAATGGAAATTCTCAAATCCGTCCAGCCTTTTTGCAACTGATCGGCAGGCAATGCTGAGTGTGCTTGGCAGTTCCAGACATCCGTCCGGTCTCAGGCAGACAAAGGAGATTTCCTTGTAATCTACCGGGATTTCTTCGGTTCCGTCCAGATGATAATATTCATAATACACTCTGTTTTTGTCCTGTGCTTCCTTGTAGAAATTGCGGTGGTAAAGTTCACCATACTGCATCCGGCTTTTAAGCTGTTTTTTTCTGGCGGTTTTCAGTATTTCAGTCAGAGTATCGCCAAAATCAACAATCCTTACTTTCTTTCGCTTGGTCGGTCCGATGATGTTTTTATGTTTTGTGCCATCATAGCGGATACTTCTTTTAATGGTCAGGCATTGTTCTTCAAGATTGATGTCCTGCCATGTCAATCCGCAAACTTCACCGATACGAAGTCCCGCATAGTATGCGATCTGGATTGGCAGGATTGCAGGTGGATTCTTTACTTTGAGGTATTCTATCAGTCTCTCATAATCTTCATGGGAAATAGGCTGTATGCCTTCTTCTACCTCATCATCTGAGAATAAATCCACATCCTCTGCCTGTTTTTTCAGCTTAATATACTGCATAGGATTAAAAGTAATCAACTGTTTTGGAAATACTGCAAACCGGAAAGCCTGTTGTAATACTGCTGAAAAGGAATGGATGTAATCTTTACTGTATCCTTTTCTCACTTTTCCATCTGGAAATTCCCCACCGAATGTAAGCAGATCGAGAAATGCCTGTAAATGTTCAGCAGTAACGGTTTTTAATTTGCGTTCTGCAATCGGATGTTTCTTGATACAACGGATTGCACCAAGATAATTTTCCACTGTACCATTGCTGAGTGTTCCGACTTTCAGTTCTTCTTCCGCCCACATATCAAGAAGTTCTCCTACAGTAAGATTATCTGTCTTTGCGACAAATTTCTTGCTTTCGTAATCATCCATTGCCTGACTGAGCAGTTTTTCCGTTTCACTTTTACTTTCTGTTCCAGCGTATTCTTTCTGAACCAGATTGCCGCTTGCATCTTCTACATAGAAGCGGTAGTACCATTTCTTTCCTTTTTTTCTTACAGATCCTTTTGCCATAATCGTGTGTCTCCTTTCGATATCAGACAATCGGAACTGATGAAATGCTTCTTGCGTGTAAGTATATCATAACTCCGGTTGTCGTTCTATACCGAATCGGAATCCTCATACAAAACTTCTGATAAAAGATTTTCAAGCCTTTGTTCTGCCATTTCCGGTTTCTTGGAATAAAGCCTTACGATATCTGCCATGTCGTTAAAGGCATTAACAGTGTGGGTGATCTCCCGGAGAAACATAATCTCGTTATATTCATCATTCGATTCAAACCCCATTACTTTTGCAATATCAGCTTCATTCGTGTTGCCCTTGTAATTCTTGCAGGCAAACTGGAATGATTCCAGAAACAGGTTATATTGCTTTAACATCAACAGCAGTAAATCTTTGGAAAAAGCATCTTCCTTTTTACTAAGGTCGAGAGGTAACTGTTTGAGAATATCGCCCATTGCATCACGAATCTGTAATTCTTTCTTATCCGTAATATCGGTTTCGTATTCATCGGTTTCCCCTCTGAGCCATTCAATAGATACATGAAGTGCTTCCGAAAGACCTTCCAGCACCATCTTTTTGGTATTGTCAATCGAACCATTCTCATAACGCAGGATTGTGGAAGCGGTAACTCCCATCTTCTCTGCAACATAAGGCTGTGTCAGATTTAATTCCAGACGACGCTGTTTTGCCCTGCTGCCTATCAGCTTGCGTAGTTCTTTATCTTTCATGCTGATTGCCTCCTTTTTCGGTATGTATGAATTATAGCATGTACCTCACATAATTGCAATATGCAATATAATAATTATTTTTAAAATTTCATAACGCTTGACAACACAATATAAAACCGCTATACTAACAGCACAACAAAAATTGCATAATGCAATTCATAAGGAGGTGACAAGATGACGGAAAGAAAGATTGCATTATCCATCGAGGAAGCAGCCGACTATACAGGAATTGGCAGAAACACTTTGAGAAAGCTGGTTGAATGGAAGAAGCTTCCGGTATTAAAAGTCGGAAGAAAAGTCCTTATTAAAACTGACATTTTAGAAAAGTTCATGGAAGCCAACGAGGGGCGAGATCTGAGGGATAAAGGAAATGTAAAAACTGTCACAAGAAATGTGGCAACTTAAAAAGGCGGCTTCCTACGAAACCGCCAAAGGTTCTATCAGACCGAAGCCATGATATACCTACACGCAAGAGGATTATACCATGTGCTTCTCCTGATATGCAACCGGGAACTAATGTTTATCTTGTCGGAAAAACATCGACAAGATAATGCTCCGCAAGGATGCACCACGATTCTGATTGGAATTATGTCAACAGAGCTGACCAGAATCGTGTGCCAAATCTTAGCAGAGCAAGATTTGATTATAAGAGAAAGGATGAAGACGATATGGCGAAATCAACAAAGACTTATGAAGAAAGAATACGTGCATTAGAGAAAAAGGAACAGGAAAGCATCGAAGCTACCAAAAAGCTCATTGCACAGCGAAAGGAACTGGAAAAGAGAAAGAAAGCCGAGGAAAGTAAAAAACGAACCCACAGGCTCTGTCAGATTGGCGGTGCGGTGGAATCGGTTCTTGGCTGTCCGATTGAGGAGGAAGATTTACCAAAGTTGATAGGCTTCTTAAAAAGGCAGGAAACAAACGGAAAGTTTTTCTCAAAGGCGATGCAGAAAGAGCCACTTACAGATATGGAGGAAGTGTAATGGCGGAGGGAGTGGTTTTTCCATTCCCTTCATTGCCTTTGAATGAAGGGCGCACTTATGGACAACCAGAGGTCGTCCTTATAAGTTTGCCACAAGTGGCAACCGGTCTGCGCTTACGCTTGCCGGGCTCGTTCCGTCGGCGGGGCTTTCAGCCAGACCTGCTCATGCCGCAGGGGGCACTCTTGCGCAGAGGGCGTTCCGACAGCTTCACTTCTGCCAAACCAGAAGAAGATGCTGTCGGAAATCAATGCCGGATACGGCAGAAAGGGGGAATCGTATCATGGCGATATTTCACTTTACAGTAAAGATTGTCGGGCGCAGTAAAGGAAAATCTGTCATATCCGCATCGGCATATCTTAATGGAGATGTGATGAAGAATGAGGAAACAGGCAGAATCAGTTACTATACTTCCAAAAAGGAAGTCGTCTACACCAGTCTGATGATGTGCGAAAATGCACCTCCTGAATGGCTGCATGTACCGGAAGAAAATATAAAAAGGTGTCAACAGTCTATCCGTTATAAAAGAGCGGATGATAAAGATGCCGCACTGGAAAAGTTTAAAATCACATTTCAGAAACAGCGTCTATGGAATGAGGTATTGAAGATAGAAAAAAATGCAGATGCACAGCTTGGACGCTCATTTGAATTTTCCCTGCCGAAAGAATGGAGCAGACAGGAACAGATTGATTATACAACCGAATATATTCAAAAGACTTTCGTGGACGAGGGAATGTGTGCCGACTGGAGCATACACGATAAGGGCGACGGGAACCCACATGTGCATTTACTTGTAACCATGCGACCATTCAATCCAGACCACTCATGGGGCAGCAAGGAAGTCAAGGACTGGGATTTTGTCAGAGATACTGACGGAAATATCGTGGTTGATGAATCCCACCCGGACTGGTGGCAGGATAAGAAAAATCCAGACCGTCATGGAATCCGTATTCCGGTACTTGATGAAAACGGAGTACAGAAAGTCGGGGCAAGAAACAGAAAACAATGGAAAAGGGTTCTGACTGACGCTACCGGCTGGAACAATCCAAAGAATTGTGAGTTATGGCGAAGCGAATGGGCAAAGATGTGTAACCGGCATTTATCCATAGACAATCTGATTGACCACCGCTCTTATGAAAGACAGGGCAAATTGAAAGTCCCTACGATTCATGAGGGTGCAGATGCAAGGAAGATTGAGGAAAAATATCTCACCGGGCAGATAAGGAAAGGTTCATGGAAGGTCGAGGAAAACCAGATGATAAAAAAACAAAATGCACTGCTGCAAAAGGTAATTGCAACCTTTGGTAAGGTATCCGGTGCATTGTCGATGTGGAGGGAGTGGTTGAATGACATTAGAAGAAAGCAAAGAAGTAATTCCCATGATGGAAGCAATGATTACACAGATAGAGGAACAGCAGAATATCATGGCAGAGATGCTTCAGGAGATACAGGAAAAGGACGAGAAGCTGATGTGCTTTCAGGAGCAGGAAGAACGATTGCAGCAATTAGAGAAAGAATTGTCAGAGCTGCTACAAATCTTACCGGATACAGAAGAACTGTTGATGCTTCTGGAAGAAAAGACAGACCAGATACAGAAACTCACAGACGAAAATCAGCAATGGCAGGAATTGGCACAGAAATTAAACAGCGAGAACCGGCTATTGCAGAAACAGAACAGCGAATTACTGAACTTGAACAGCAATTAGAGAAAGGAAGGTTGATTGATGAACGAATTAAGAAACTCAAAGAGCGACGATCAACTGGAAGAGTTGCTTCTGCTGACAGAGCAGATGCAGGAAGAACTCGACCAGAAAGACCGGACTATCAGGGAACTGAAAGTGCAGCTCGACGAATCGCTGACCTTGAACGAGAAGTTAAACAGCGAGAACAAAACAGAGAACATTCAAGCCTTAAAGAACGACTTGAGGAAAACAAAAGAATTGTTGCAGAGCGAGAAAGAGAAAACACACACCGTCCAAGCCATGATAGAGGAATGTCGAGATAAGCAGAGACAGGCAGAACAGGAACGGGATTATGCACTCTCCCATCAGAAAAAAGTAGAGATACCGGTTGAAAAGCCGGTACTCTATCAAAAGTGCGGGAATTGTAAACAGACAGCTTATCTGAAAGCTAAGGAAAAGTATGATATGCAGAGGGAAAAACTGGCAGGCAGATATAAAACAAAAACAGCCATGTATGAAGCATTGATGTTTCTGCTGATATGGTATTCCGTATCAACTACTCTTTTTCAGATGATACGGTCAAAAATATTTATTTCTGATTGCGTGGTATTCTTTGATACAATCGCAACTTTCACACAGACCATTGCTGGCTGGGTTGTACTGGCAGGAAAGAACGTGGCACAGATTAGTGATGGAATATCCAATCCTGTCGTTGCTGGAATTATAAACTGGCTGATAAGAATATTGATTTGCGGTGGATGTCTGGTGGGTGTGGGAATACTTTTGGCATTCATCGAAATAAAGATTGCAGGGCTATATAAGAAATACTGTTGGGATATGATTACCATAATGGTGATACTTGTAAGTATGGCAATAGCTATCTACTTTGGGGATTGGATAAAGGAAGTATTGCCAATCAATCTGCTATTTCTCTTATTATTCGTGCAACTGGTATATGTTGGAATCAGGTGGTATGTAAAGGGATGGCGGGAAAACAGAGGTTATGTTTAAAAATAAAAAAATTGTCTGAGACGCAGCGAAGTAAATAAAATGAGTAGTATTATAAGAAGTCAGCAGTGCGTGAATAAACTGCTGGCTTCTTTTTTGATAGATACAGTCACTCTCAGAGAGTGTGCAGGATAGTAAAGTAATAATATCAACATGCCGATATAGAAAATGCAGGGAAGCATTGTATTTCAAAGAGTTTGAGATACAATGCTTCTGCGTTTCTATAGGAGATAGTCGTTCTATGCGGAAAATAGTCATTTGATGCGGAGAATGATCGAGCGGAAGATTTGTTTGATATAATAAAGAGTGCTAGGTGAGACTTGTATGGTTTACAGGTATGAGAGAAATCAAAGACAGGAATGAAAAATATGAACATTATTATTTGTGATGACAGGATAGATGACAGAAAAAATCTATCAGATTTGCTGTCAGACTATGGTGAAAAAAAGAATTATGAGTTTGCTATTACAGAATATGATTCTGGAGAACAGTTATGCGAAGAACAATCAGCTTTGGAAGCGTGTCAGATATTATTTCTGGACATCAATATGCAGGGGATGGATGGGCTGAAAACAGCTATGAGGATTAAAGAAAAATATCCAAAACTTCCGGTTGTGCTGGTGACGGCATACATGAATTACGCACTGGATGGATATAAGGTGAAAGCAAGCCGTTTTCTGCTGAAAGATAACCTTGCAGATACTATAGAAGAATGTATGGATGATTTGATAGCAGAAATTAATAAAAACCGTAGGATTCTCGAATTTCGTTTTGTGGAGGGAACGATAAAACTCTATGCAGATGACATCATTTATATAGAAACAGAACTTCACAAAAATGTATTTTATACTGAAAAAGGTACGTTTCAGATTTATAAAAAACTGGATGAACTGGAAAATGAATTCAAGGATATGGGATTCGTGCGGGCACATCTAAGTTTTCTTGTAAATGAGTTAAACCAGATAGGGATAAAAATAGATATGTATCGGCAGGAGTACAGATTTACTCCTGCTTTCGCCTTTATTCAGGCGGTTTGACGTGTAGTACGCCGCATATATTCCCGCTCCATTTCCCGCATTTCCTCGTCTGTGGGAATATCCACAATCCCGACATAGGAATAGTAAATGTCGATTTGCTGTGTCCGTTTCCCGTCCTTTTTCTCACGCTCATGGATTACGATTTTATCCACAAATGCGTTTAGGATTTCGGGCGTGAGTTCGTCAATGCGGGTATATTTCTTCGTGACGGCTATCAGCTTTGCTACATTGGTCACTTCCATATCGGCTTGGCTGACCTCTGCGGTCAACGCTTCGATTTCACGCTTTAACTGTCCCTGCTCCGCTTCATATCCGTCTGACAGCTTGTAAAAGCGTTCGTCATTCAGTTTTCCGCTGACATTGTCCTCGTAGATTTTGCGGAACAGGCGGTCAAGCTCATCCATCCGCTTTTCGTCTTTTTCTATCTGTTTCTGCTTTGCGGACAGTTCGTATCGGCGTTCCGCAAGGGTGGTGTCTATCTGCCGTCGGATAAATACCCGCTCAAACTGCTGTAAATAGGACAGGAAATGCTGAAGCTGTTTCAAAACCAACTGGTTTAATGCGTCCTCTCGGATATAATGCTGCGTGCAGTTCTGCGTGCGGCTCGTCCGTTTGTACTGCGAACAGCCTTTAAGGTTGATTTAATAGGGTGCGTCTTTGTAACCGCCATATCTCGTCCACCGCCTTTTTAATGTCCTCTATATCCTGCCTGTAAACCGTCCCCGTCGCATTGGCGCGTTTTGCAATCTGGTTGATGTTCCGGCTCACCGCTTGCAGTTCCCGGATATATGCTTTTGTGTCGCTTCGGTCAACGACAAGAATATACCCGTCTATCGCCATTTTACGGAAGTATGCCCCATACTGCTTTATGGGAAGCTGCTTCATCTTCTCGTCGATCAGCCGCTTTTCTTCTTCCGTAACGTAAAACTTCATCTGTATATTTCTCTTTCGGTTTTCCATTTCCGCACCGCCTTTCGGTATAAGGGTTTGGGATTATCCCAACAAGCACTTTTCGCAAACGGGTACTCGTTTGCTGTGCTTGCTATCTACTCCTTATCCCGTTTCAAAGGCAGCGTTTGTTGCACTCTCTTTCTAATTTGGCGCAAAAAAAGATTGCAGCCCCTATGCGCTGCAATCTCCTGCTTCCCATATTGTGAGGTTAGTCCTCTGCTTGTTCGACTTCTGTTATCTCCCTTGCCGTTGCGGTTACAATCCGTATGCCTTTATCGCTCATACCGTCCAGCAGCGCGTCAAGCTGCCGCCGCCCGGTGGATTTCTCCGCATTGCTGTTCGGGAAGAAAAATTGATCTACCGAAATATGATACCGGGTTACAAGGTCATAGAATACCTGTAAACTCGGCTGTTGTCCCTTGTTCTCGATATTCGCAAGGTAGCGCGGGGAAATATATAACTCGTCGCTTACCTTTTTGCGGCTCTCGCCGTATTCATTTCTCGCGGCTTTTATAGCTGCCCCGAAAGCCTTAAAGTCGTACAATGGTACGGGTCTTTTTGCCATTTTCATTCACCCTGTTACATTTTACAGTTCACCTTTCTTTTTGGATATGTCCACACAATTCATATCATTAGGTTAAATACTTCCTGTTGTGTATTGACAGTAGACTGATTTTCTGATAAAATAAAATTTATGTAAAAGGAGGCGGCGTTTATGTTGCATAGCATGCGTATTAGATAAGCATTGAAAAAAAGGATTTTCCCATTTTCAACATGGGCTTTTTTGTCATGCTTATTTTGCGGATGCTATACAAAAAACTAACGACGTATAGATATAGTATAGACATAGTGCAAGCTATGCCTTAGTTTTGTTGTACTGCTCTGTGCATTATAAATGCAGGTCAATGCTCATGTTGAGGATTGACCTGCATTTTTTTGTGTAAAAAGGACGAGTGAAATATAATGCTTAAAAAATATTGGATAAAATGTCCGATTTGTAACGGAAAGACGAGAGTTCAAGTATTTCATAATACTGTATTAAAAGATTTTCCTCTTTTCTGCCCTAAATGCAAATTGACGCATATCATTGATGTAGAAAAATTAGAGATTGTAATCAAAAATACAGAAAAACAAACTTTTATTATTTAGAAGAAAGGATATAAAAATGAAACGTTTACCTAAATATACGCCTGCGGAAGTACGGAATGATCCATACGGATTTACTTACAAAGAAATGTCGGAAGTTATTGGCGAGAATGAAGCAAAAGCCTTATATGAAGAATTATATAAGCAATTACCACGCAAAAAAAATCTATCAATGTTGGTAAAAAATATTTGCAAAAGCAGTGATACTGAAAAGTATGTTTACGAACTGAAAGACAACAAATACATTGAAACGGTTTTTATCAAGCGGCGAGATGGTGGAACTGTTTGCGTGAGCACACAAGTCGGTTGTCCTGTTGGTTGTATTTTTTGTGAGTCCGGGCGAAATGGCTTTGTTCGTAATCTAACATCGTCAGAAATCGTACAACAGATTATATTGTTGCGTCGAAAAGTAAACCGTATCGTTTTTATGGGTATGGGAGAGCCTTTATTCAATTATGACAACTTGATAAAAGCAATCCATATTCTCCGAGATAGATATGGGCTCAACTTTCCAACCGACGGCATTACCATATCAACAGTTGGTCCGGTCGATCAATTAAAAAAATTGCGCGAGGAACATCTTAAAATTCAGTTGACAATATCTTTACACGCAGCAACACAATCTGCAAGAAATCGTATTATTCCTCACATGCGCATATATGCTATTGAAGATGTTGTTAAGCAAGCCTTATCCTATTCTGAAAGGCATAATCGCAAAATTGTCTTTGCGTATTTGCTTTTACCGGGTATAAATGACCGGCCCTCAGATGTAAGACAACTTGCAAAATGGTTTCGGGGCAAAAAAGTTATGATTAACGTGTTACAATACAACCCAACAAGCAATTCAAGAATTAAAGCACCACAGAAACGGGAAATAGTTGCATTCAAACATCAATTAGAGCAAGCAGGACTTGAAGTTACTATGAGAGTTTCTCATGGCAGAGAGATTAACGCGGCTTGTGGACAGTTAGCTAACACATATAATAAATTCAAAAAAAAATGATTAAAAGTGCCAGACGCATAGACGCAGAGCCGATAACGCATTAGGTCAAAAAACCTATGTGTTATCGGCTTTTTTATTTAATATTGCGCAAAAGCCGCTGTTCCCTATTATAGAATGGATTGCGGGTAGTGTATTAAAGTCGCCCTTTTTTAAGGATACGGCGGTATCGGGGAGGTATCGCCGTGTCCATTTTTATTTACTGTAACCCGCCTAATGCTTTGCGGTCAAAAAAAGCTATGCTCCGCAAGCGGGATATTCCGGCTATGAGTATGAACTGTCAATACATCTAAATACTTCTTACATTTCCTTTGCGCTCGTCCGCGTCTTGCGGACGGGCGCATTTTGCTTTTTTCAACTTTTTTCTGAAAAACGCACTCAAGAGCCATCTCCCGAACGGGTACGGAGCGAAAGGGGCAGAGAGGACAAGCCCTTAACTCCCGTCCTCTACTCCACGCGGGAAGGAGGTGAACTCTATGGAGCTATCTTCTTCCGACAAGGAAAGAATACAACATCAGTACGACGCATTAGCAAAGAAAACTTTGGTTGGCGAAGCGAAAAGCCACCGCCGCACTCTTGCGAAACGCGCAGCACGCGAAGTACCTTTTTCGGATTTGAGCGAAAGCGAACTCGCGCAGCTTTTCACAACGGACGAATACAAAAGCGATTATTTCCGTTTTCAAGTGTCCGGCTTTGATGTACTCGTCAAAAATGAACTGCTTGCCGAAGCCCTTAACGCTTTGCCCGAAAGGAAACGCGACATTATCCTTTTGTCCTACTTCTTGGACATGAGCGACGCGGAAATTGCTGAACTGCTGAATGTTGTACGCACGACGGTTTTCCGGCACAGGAAATCCGCGCTTGCGAAAATCAAACAGTATTTGGAGGGAAAAGCAGATGATGAATACCGTTAGGAAATCTGAAAATCTGTTGCCGTTCCCTGTCATTTCCGCAGCGGCAAACGGCGACACAACCGCCATGTGCGCGATCTTGAAGCATTACGAGGGTTACATAGCGAAACTTTGTACCCGCACGCTGAAAGACGACGCGGGCAACACCTATTCCTATGTGGACGAGGAAATGCGTAACAGGCTGCAAGTGCGCCTTATTACCCGCACCCTTATGTGACACAAAACACAATTCTAATAGTGTGGAAGAATATTATGAAAAATTATGTAAAAAGTTTCCGCAAATAAGTTTTAATACCAACGGCGGTGTTGTGCCTTGCAATTCCAATAAAGTGGTCGTAAATCTTTCTTATGACTGTTTGAAAAAAATGGCTAATGATCCGGAATTCGCAAAAGAAATAGAATGGAATTTATCCGGAGAGGTTGCAGCAAATTCACAAGTATATTCTTTTGCAAAGCGTGACGGTGTAGAGTTGGGAGGCAGGACAGTTACATATGATGCTAATGGAAATCGGCAATCTTCATGTGGTGGTATGAGAACAGCTAATTCGTCAAATAAAAGTTCAGATGTATTGAGTACACAAAATCAACAAAAAGCAGCAAAAAGTAGACGGGACAAAAAACGTGAGCAAGAAGAATACTTAGAGAAAATGCGTGAGAAACGAAAAAGAGATGAAGAATATTTGGAAGAATTGCGTGAGAAACGCAAAGATAGAGATGAGTATATTAGTGAAATGTCAGAAAACAGTAGTTCAGTGGTAAGAGCATATACTCAAGCGGAATACGATAATGTAGATTTATTATCTACATTAGATACGAAAATCTGAGGAGGACACGGATATGTCGTTGGAAGTTTACAGTAGGCAGAGTAAGGCGTTTCAGTATGATGGATATAAAATAAATTCTGAAATGCGGGAACACATAAATGCAGAAAAAAGCAGTTCAAATGTACATAAAGACAGAGATACCGTGAATTTTTCCGCAGAGGGCAGAAATATGTGTTACGGATTTGGAGTGCATGATGTAAAAGACCGTGCAAAACATACGGTAGTTAAGCCAGGCATAGCACCTCTTTTTGACACTATTTCAAGGACACTGAAAACAGTCAGAGAAGCAGTACATTTACAATTCAGATAAAATGATTGGAGGAACAGAAGTATGCACATTGGTTCTGGTCTAAATACGGTATCTTCAATGTACCGCCAACAAAAAGGCAATAATATGAAAACGCCTGCATCTGGGGAAAAGACATTTTATACGGCAGAAACACCGAAGGTATATCAGATATTCACAACAGATAATATGTTGTGGACAGGAGGTAATGGCACCGGTCTTTCTTATTGTCTTAAATATGCGGATGATTCAACGGATGAAAATCCGGTGGTGTTACATCTAATTACAAAAATACAGCTATTAAAGATACGGTCAAATAAGCTGCTCCATCATGGGAAAAGTATAAAATTAGGAGCTTTAGATAATATCACAAGGGAAAAGTTTTCAAAAACTTCTGGTAACTCTTTGAAATACATATCATATCAATAGATACGATAATATAAATTATGTTTGTATTTGTTGATAACAGGTTTATATCGGAAAAATTGTAAATTTATTTTCTATGTGAATTTTCATTTTTGTAGGGCTGGCATTAGACCAGCCCTTGATTTCATTATAATAGATAAAAAGATATTGAATATATATGCACGGTAAAAAGACGATTCTCAATAAATGAGATTGGGAAAAAGTAACCTTAGTGCTGTTGAAAAAATCACCATAGTTCTAATGAATCTTCTGCATCTACCCATATCTGCATTGTTTCATCAAGATATAATTTTGCATATTCAAGCGGTTTATCAATGGCAAGTGCGTTCAATGCACAGTCTGATCCGGGTGTGGTTTTTAAATCCTTTTCGGCTTCCCAACAGTCAATGCGGAGCATATAACCAGCAGAAGTATAAATATCAATGCTGTTTCTGTGTGGATTGTATTCTGCAAATATTGTTCTCATCGTATAGAATCTCCTTATCATTCAATCAGTCATTTGTTACAAAAATCAGAAGCATTTCAATCAGTTCACCATGTCACTTTTATTTTGTGTTATACTGTTTTATAGATTTTTCTTGCCCTTGTATTTGCCCTTATCAGAGTTCGTAAACGCTGACGGGACGATATAACACAAGGGAAACAATAAGGGAAAGCTCACCTGCGATAAATCCAGTGTTTTCAAGGGTTTGCAGAGAATTTAATAACAAAATATAACAGTTATTAAATTCCCTAAAACAGGTGAAATCTCAATCGGAATTTGAGGAGATGGTTGATTATGGAAAATGCTAAAAAGAAAAATTGGATAATAGCAATCTCTGTTGCTATCATTTATTTAACAGTTAGTATTCTCTTTGATTTATGGGCTTTTTCTTGGATTATATGGGTTGCCTATGCAATTTATAGATTTATTGTGAGATAGTCAACTCCCAGTTTTACAACTTCATATCCATATAACAAAGCAGTTAGTCTATATGATTGACTGCTTTTTTCGTACCCAGAAAGGAGTGATTGATTTATGCAAAAGATTTGGAATAAAGGACACCGTATCAGAGCCAGCGACAAAGGCTTGGTATATCGTTTCTGTGCTGGTACGCTTCTGTTTGTATTCGTGGCGGTTCTTTTGCTATTGAATATCAAACAGCTCATGCGTACCGATTGGGAGCATTTCAGTTTGTTAGAGAACGGCTTGACGCTTTCCCCTTACAACTTCATAACTATATTGATAGCGACTGGTGTTTGTGCATTGGTCGCTTTTCTGTATTACCGCTTCTGTTACGACAGTTTCAAGAAGCTCCTGCACCGTCAAAAGCTGGCAAGAATGATACTGGAAAACAAATGGTATGAAGCCGATACCGTACAAGACAGCGGTTTTTTTACTGACCTGCAAAGCAGATCAAGGGAAAAAATCGTCTGGTTTCCAAAGATTTATTATCAAATGGAAAAGGGACTGCTTCATATCCGCTGTGAAATCACGTTAGGAAAATATCAAGACCAGCTTTTACGGTTAGAGGACAAATTGGAAAGTGGCTTGTATTGTGAGCTGACCGACAAGACCTTGCATGACGGATATATTGAATACACCCTGCTTTATGACATGATAGCAAACCGCATTACCATTGATGAAGTACGGGCAGAAAACGGCTGTCTTAGACTGATGAAAAATCTTGTCTGGGAATATGACGCACTCCCTCACGCTCTGATTGCTGGTGGTACGGGTGGCGGTAAAACATACTTTTTGCTGACGCTCATTGAAGCCCTACTGCATACTGACGCTATTCTTTACATCTTAGACCCGAAGAACGCCGACCTTGCGGATTTAGGAACAGTCATGCCTAACGTCTACCATACCAAAGAAGAAATGATAGATTGCGTCAATGCCTTTTATGAGGGCATGGTACAGCGAAGTGAGGAAATGAAGCGACACCCGAACTATAAAACGGGCGAAAACTACGCCTATCTGGGACTTCCACCCTGCTTTCTTATCTTTGATGAATATGTGGCATTTTTTGAAATGCTGGGGATAAAGGAAAGCACGAGCCTGCTTAGCCAGTTAAAGAAAATCGTCATGCTGGGACGGCAGGCAGGATATTTCCTTATCGTCGCTTGTCAAAGACCAGACGCAAAATATTTCTCGGACGGGATAAGGGATAACTTCAACTTTCGTGTAGGACTGGGGCGTATCAGTGAACTTGGTTACGGTATGCTGTTCGGTTCTGACGTGAAAAAGCAGTTTTACCAGAAACGTATCAAAGGGCGTGGCTATTGTGATGTGGGAACAAGCGTCATCAGTGAATTTTACACGCCTTTAGTCCCGAAAGGACATGATTTTTTGCAGACTATCGGTTCTCTTGCACAAGCAAGGCAGGACGGGACGGCGACGTGCGAAGCGAAAGGCGACGGCACGGACTAGCCGTTGCTGGTGTGGCGTAAGCCACGCCAGCAGGTAAAACCCCTCGGTATCTAACAGAGGGGTACGTTTACAAATAGACAATAGACAAAAAACATAGGAAACATAAGGCTTCTGGCATGATTTTCTAACAAAAATCGGCTGTGAAGTCGCCTTAAAAAACTTCACACTTTATAGATTGGGGGTATGGTTCTGAATGAAGAACAATGGATAAAAGAATTACGGGAGAAGCGGATTGCTTACGGTATCTCACAAGGCAGACTGGCGGTGGCTTCTGGTATCACAAGGGAATATCTCAACAAGATAGAAAGTGGAAAAATGAAGCCGTCAAAGGAACTTCTGGAAACTCTGTATAAAGAACTGGCAAGGTTCAATCCAGAAGCACCGCTTACCATGCTGTTTGATTATGTGAAAATTCGTTTTCCCACGCTGGATATACAGCACATCATCAAAGATATATTAAAACTGAATATCAATTATATGCTCCATGAAGATTACGGACATTACAGCTATACGGAGCATTATTCTTTAGGGGACATCTTTATCTATACGTCGGCTGACGAGGAAAAAGGTGTCCTTTTAGAGTTAAAGGGGCGTGGTTGCAGGCAGTTTGAAAGTTACCTGCTGGCACAGCAAAGAAGCTGGTATGTGTCCTACTTTACCGTCAATGCGATTGTGGGCGAGCTGGATTTTCCGTCCAGTGAAATCTTCTATTTCCAGCAACAGCAATTCACATTCCCCGTTGATACTTCTATGAATGTAGAAATCGTGGAAAATCGGAAAGCATTAACGACAGTCCGCAACAAGAAAAAGGAATTGAAAGATTTGGATAATCACGCCTATCAAGCTGGAAGTGAAACCAGCTCAAATGTGGTGGACGCTTTAGACAGCGTGGACGAGCTGGAAACGGACTTAGACCAGAGCAAAGAAAGTATGTATAAGTTAAGCTACGTCATACGGGTGTCTGCACCTGATCTTGACGAGCTGAAACGCCGTTGTGATGAAGTCAAACCGTCCATTTCCAAGTTCTTTTTCTGTTCCATCCGGCAACCTTAAGCATGCGGATGTATTTGCCGGAATCCGTCCGAAAATCTTCACTTTATTTTTATTCTTTTCCCATCTTAACTCAATGTTTCCATTTTCACTGTGATAGGTTCCTTCTGCCCACATAAACGGACAGTCATACTCCGGTGCAATCCGGATCCTGTCATAACCAATTCCTGCATTCTGTACACCAAGAACTTTCCGGTACAGGAAATCTCCAACACAGCCAAACGCATAATGATTAAAGGAACAACTTGCCAGTTTCCCGTCTGGTCTTACTGCATCCCAGTTTTCCCAGACTGTTGTTGCCCCCTGTTCCACTTCATAGAGCCAGGACGGACACTGCTTCTGAAGCAATACCTTCCATGCAGTATCTGCATATCCATACTGACATAAGATATCAAGAATATGCGGGGTAGCCATAAAACCGGTATCCAGTCTGAATCCATTCTTTACTACAAGTTCATTCAGTCTTTCCGCAAGAAGTGGTTCTTTCTCCGGTGACACCATATGATGTCTCAATGCCAGAATATAATTTCCCTGCATCTCCTGCCCAAGCTTTCCATCATCCGATACATATTCTTCTTCGAACGCCTGGCGGACTCTTTTTGCATAAGCGCGGTATTTCTCTGCATTCTCCATATTTCCCACTAATTCAGAAATTTCCGAAAACATATCTGCATCTGCTGCCAGCAGACTGCTTCCAACATAATTCATTGTGAGAAATGCAGAAGCCGGTCCATCGGTAAAGCCCTCTTCATTCACAACACTTGGAATAATCCAGTCTCCAAAGTGAAATCCTGTATTGATCAGATAACGCTGGTTTTCAAGGCTTCTTTCATCACAATTCTGTTCTGTCTGGAATCCCCCATAAGGAACCGCTTCACCTGGAAGTTCATGTGCAGCACACTCCATGGAATGCATCCATTTCCCCATAGCCTCATAATTTACTTGAAGAACTTCTTTGTCTCCACAGAGTTGATACATCTGAAGTGGCAGTGTCAGTATGACATCCCCCCACCCAAGAGACCCTGTATCCCCCTGCTGTACATAATTTCTGATCTGTGGTACTGTTCCCAGAACGTATCCATTTTCCAGCTGATCCAGGCGAATACTGCGAAGCCAGTCTTCGTAAAAGGCTGTCATGTTCTGATTGAACAGTGCTGTTGCCCCATAGACCACTACATCTCCTGTCCACCCTGCTTTTTCTCTTGTCGGACAATCCGTTGGAATCGTAATGTTATTCGAACGCTGGCTCCAGTAAATATTACTCTGCAGCTGATTGATCTGCTCATCCGAGCATTGGAAATTTCCTGTCACTTCATTTTCTGTACTGATTGCAAGAGCTGTGAAATCTTCTTTCTTCCAATCTGCTCCACCAGTCACGCGCACATAGCGAAATCCATGATATGTAAAATGTGGCTCAAAAATTTCTTCCCGCTTCTCTCCGCAAATATAAATATCCTCTTGTGCTCTGCTTGTTCCGGCAAAAACATAAAAGAAATTTCCCTGACCATCAAGCATTTCTCCATGTTCAAATTTCACTTCTGTTCCATTTTCTTCCTGAATCTTCACCCGGATAGTTCCTGCAAGATTCTGTCCAAAATCAACCACTGTTTCGCCATTTGGTGTAATAAATACGCTCTGTGCAGGAACTTCTTCAAATACCTTTGCCAGTGGACTGATCTGCGCTTCTGGTATTGGATTGTCCATTGTATGTGTTCTCACCGGAAACCACTTTTTATCATCATATTCTATCTTGGAAGGATCCCCGTCATATCTTCTTGCATCATAGGTTTCACCTAAGAACAAATCCGCACTTCGTATCGGTCCATCAAAGGAATATTTCCAGTTTTCATCAGAACACATGACTTGTTTTTTACCATTTTCATCTATCATCTCCAACTGGAGAAGTACTCCCGGTACTTCTCCATATTCACATCCGTGTCCAAGCGCAATCTTTCCTTTATACCATCCATCTGCAACTGTTACAGAAACTGCATTCTCTCCATTTTGCACAAATTCATCCACATCGTAGACCTGATACTTTAGTCTTCTGTCATACGCTGTAAAACCTGGATTCAATCGGCTGTCCGTCACTGACTTTCCATTGATCTTTACTTCATAAATACCATGTGAAGTCACATACAGACGGGCACGTTTCACAGATTTTCCCACCCTGAAAACACGGCGCATCTGTACTGCCGGATCATAGGGTTCCATCGGTAAAGCATCCCAGATATCCTCTTCTGTTTTCATTGCACTCATATCTCCGTGCATCATTGCTTCTGTAATCTTCCGCCACTCTTTTTTGGCTTCATTCAGAGGATTCTGTAGTAATTGTGGCAATGGCTCCGGCTCCATCCACTTTGCTTTCCAGTCAGACTTATTCAAAAATGCAGTTTCAAAATAATTTTCTCCACTTTGAATCATTTCTTCTGTATTTGTCCACACAGTAATCTGATAATGATATACGGATGTTGATTTTAACATTTCTCCCTGATAAGAAATAGCTGTAGTATCCGAGTTTTCCTGAACACCACTATCCCATACAATTACGTTCTTTTCATCCTTAACAATAATTTGCCAGGCTGTCTGAAAGACATTGTTTTTTTCTGCATCAATCTCCCATGAAAATCTTGGATGTTGACAATCAATCGAAATCGGTTCTTTTACAAATTCACAGGTTATATTTTGGATAAACATAAATTTCCTCCACTTATTCTCTAAAATCATACTAATTACTTTGGTTACCAGGAATATTAATTTATTGTGAGTATAAGATAACATGTCTCCATGCTTTAATTATTGTAATATTAATTCAAATATTGTAAAATTGGATATAAGTTGAATATTTTCAGTATTGGATTTCCTTTCTCATCAAATTCATTTTTCGGAGGTTATTTATGATCCAGGATATTAAAGCATTTTGCAAATTATTTTATGAAGCCACTTTTCTCTCAATCAATTGCTATGATTATGCATTGGATAAAAGTTATACTTATCCGGAAGATGTCGGGTTCAATATCATTGTAAATAATCCTTCCCCGGATTTTTTAAATTTCAAAATGAATCCAGACTACTTTGTTTCAGATTCTTTTACTTATTATGGTTATGTTGAATCATCCAGACGCGATTATTGTCTTATTGTCGGACCTGTCTTCAGTACACCAGTAACAGAATCAGATACACACAATTTTATGAAGGAATGGGCCATCGATGCTTCTTTTCATTCCCGCGTCTCACAGTTTTTACAAAGCATTCCACAGCAATCACTCTATTCTTTTTTGAATGTTCTGGCTTATTTGCACTTCTGCATCAATGATGAAGTAATCTCTGTCAGTGAGCATTTCCAATTGGAAGGATTTGGTCAAACAGATAAGATATCCAGCATTTACACTGAGAAAATAATGGAACTCAAAGAAAATCAAAGATATCATAATACCCATTTTTACGAAAAAGAAATGATGAAATATGTCCAGGATGGAGATGTCAGACGATTGAAAGAACTTCTCAACAGCTCACAGAATCTTGTGGAGGGGATTGTCGCAGGCAACGCACTCAGGCAAAGGAAAAACATTTTTATCACAACAGCAACACTTACCACCCGGGCAGCTATCCAGGGAGGAATGAACCTGGAAGAAGCCTATCAACTGGCTGATATTTACATTCAGGATTGTGAACACTCTCAAAATATCGCTTATATTGAAAAGCTCAGCTATTCTATGCTGATTGATTTTACAGAGCGTGTTGCAAAAGGGAAAATTCCAGGTGGAATGTCCAAAGAAATTTTTGATTGTGTCCAGTTCATCTCCCGCCATGTAAATGAAGCGATCCGGGTTGGTGATGTCACGGAACATATCGGGAAAAGCCGCTCTTATCTCACTAAAAAATTTAAGAAGGAACTTGGTTTCGATATCAGTAGTTTTATCATGCGCTGCAAGTTAGAAGAGTCCAAAAGTTTGCTTACCTTCACAGAAAAAAGCCTGAGCGAAATCAGCAGCTATCTCTGCTTCTCCTCCCAGGCTTATTTTCAGAATGTATTTAAAAAGAAATATGGAATTACTCCTACCCAATACAGAAAACAGACTCAGCTTACAGTTCCACCTTCTTGATCAATCCGTTCTCATCGAATTCAATTGGTGTCATGCATGCCCGTCTTAGATACTGCCCCTTTGTACTTACATGGAAGAACACGTACCACTGTCCATTCACTTCCTCAATACTGCCATGATTGTTCCAGCTTTTCTCATTCAGCGATATATTGTCAACAATCACTCCCTGGTATGTAAATGGTCCAAGCGGAGACTTTGATGTCGCATATCCCAGACTACTTGGTCTTCCACTGGAGATATCTGCAAAAACATAATAATAGGTATCTCCACGCTTTCTCATAGAACTTCCTTCATGAAAATGATGCTCTTTCTCCGTCACAAGCCCTTCTGCAATCGTACTTTCATCAATGCTCATCATATCCGGATTCAGTTTTGCTCCACAAGAAGAAAACTGCCCCCAATAATAGTACGCCTGTCCATCATCATCAACAAAAACCGCCGGATCAATTCCTTTTACAGGAAGTTTCACCGCATTTTTAAATGGCCCCGTAGGAGAATCTGATACTGCAACTCCCTCCGTATCGTCAGAAAGACAAAAATATAGATAGTATTTTCCATCTTTATAGATACAATCCGGTGCAAACAGACTCTTGTTCTTTTGCTGTTCTATCAGTATATTCCTCAAAATCGGTAGGAACTGATCGATTGGAATCTCTTTGGTCTCTTCTGGAAGGAAAGTCAAAATTGCCTCCGGAAGTTCGTTATAAGACTTAACACCCTCTAAGTACGTTGGTTCCTGAATCTCGTCTGCCCACGGAACATCCTTGATGGAAAAGCTGATTTCACTCTCTACCCAATGTTCCAGATCTGCGGACAAAATTACTTTGTAATGATCGGAACACCAGGAATCCTCTTTTGTGTCAAGACTTCCATAGATATAGACTTTTCCATCCGGCATTACATGAGCTTCACCATCCGGGATGTTGGATTTGATATTTAGAAATGGTTTCATAGTTTATACACTGCCTCCCTCGCTATTCGTTTGTTTGTTTTTTCTAAGGCAACTATAACATTTGAGGGCGTACAGTTATTGTAATTTTATATATTCTATTGTAATTTTATCGTTAACTATTTTATTTGCAAATGGTTGGAAAGAGACGATTAGCGGCACCATCCTAAAGGCATAAGCCACCTTACATAACGGAATAGAAAAAGCTCAGAGGTCACGACTCTGAGCTTTTTCTTCTTCCTGCAGAAGTTTGATCTGTAGAAATCTAATTTCTTTTATTAGCTACTATTAGACTATGCTATCCTGATTGAAACGTCAACTTGAAAATATAAATGTTTCATCTTTTTCTATCCTTCGATTTTCATCTCAACCTTGCACTTCTTTTTATAACATGCAATGCCGTATTTTATAATCTTATGGATTCCTTCCTGTTCCAGAGATTCTGTATATCCTACATCTATGATCTGCTGAAATGCCTTCTCGCATTCTTTTTCCAGATTCCCATCAGACGCATGCTGGAGAATTGTGACATGTGCCACACTTAGCAGTTGCTGTTCACACTATGTGCGTCCAGTAATACATCTCGCCATTTTAAAGCGTAGTCCTTATCCACTCATCCACCAGCTCCGGCCAATGTTTTACTTCTTCATTCGCCTGTTCCCTCTCACGCTCAGTCTGTCCGGTGAACATTTTCGCCATCTCATTCAAAGCCTGTTTTACTTCTTCCGGAACCGGAAATGTTCCATCGTTCACTGCCTGACCTAATGCAAAAGTCTGTTCCAATGTATATGGTTCTCCAAACTCTTCATTTGCCCATGCTTCATCAGCTAGTGACAATCCATGTTTCCCTTGGGAAAACACATGGAATGCATACGGAATCTTCTTTTCCTGTAGAGCCTGTGCAAATAAGAATGAGTTCTGAACCGGAACCAGTTCATCTGTCGCCGTCTGCCACAAGAAACATGGCGGCATATCTTCTGTCACTTGTTTTTCCAGAGACATATATTCAAGTTCTTCCTCAGAAGCATCGGCTCCTAAAAGTGCAGTGAAAGAACCTCGATGTGCACAGTCACCGGATGTGATCACCGGATAGGAAAGAATGACTGCATTCGGTTTTGCGGATATGGACGCATATTCTCCTGTCTCAGATTCTTCAAATTCCTGCCAGTGTACCGCAACACTTCCACATGCATGTGCTCCTGCGGAGAATCCGCATAACATGATCTTATCTTTATCTACATGAAGTTCTTCTGCATGCTTTCTGATATAGCGGATGGCACGCATCAGATCCTGCATCGGCTGCAATTTCAATGGAATCATCTGTAAGAGATTTGTGGTATAAGTCACAACTGCAGTATGATATCCCATCTCATAAAACTTCTTTGCTACAATCTCACCTTCTGATGGAGAAACTACGGTATATCCGCCACCCGGTGCGATCAGGATACATGGTCGTACTTTTTCATCTTCATGGAAATATAATCGCATGTTCGGGATAAACCCGCATGCTGCTGCGTAATTGTATTCTGATTCATTCCATAATGTTATTTTGTTCATGATATTCTCCTTTCACAGCTTACCATCAGGGACGGGATTTTCTGGCTTTTTGCTTGCAAAAAGAGCCAGAAAACTCCGTCCCTAACCGGCACTACTGATTTTCTTTTTCCTTCTGATTCAAGGCATTCACAACTGCCTCATACATCGGTTTCGCAGCCGGCGCAGCACCGAGCAGCTCTGAAAGTGTCATTCCATAAGCAAACTGGATCATCGGGCCTTCCAGCATTCCCGGTACCATCTGGTTGAACATCTCAACTGCGAGTGGTGCTGCAACGATTTCGCCAAGTGTGCTGTCCATACTGAATCTTTCTACAACAAGACTTGTCTCTGTGTCATATTCGTAATCATATACACCGGAACCAACTTCGTGTACTTCCTCTTTTTCCGGAAGAACGATCACTGCTGTAGTGTTGGCCGGAACTTCTACATGCACATGGATCTTTCCATTCTTGCAGGATGTATTTGCCACAATCTTTCCGTAAACAGATTCAAACTCTGTGCCCCACTCTTCAATGCCTTTTACAAACATTGGTTTTACCTGGAATTTTTTATATCCCGGCTCTAACTGAGATAATCCGGCAACTTTACGGTACATCCAGTCACCTACAGAACCATACGCATAATGGTTCAGAGAGTTCATTCCTGATTCATCAAATGTTCCATCTGGTTTGATTGAATTCCAACGCTCCCAGATGGTTGTTGCTCCCATATTTACTGCGTAGAGCCATGACGGATAATCTTCTTTCATGAAGAGAGTTGCCGCCATCTCATGTGCTCCATTTTCAGAAAGTGCATGGCAAATATAAGGTGTTCCAACAAATCCCGTAGACAGATGATTTTTATGATTTTCGATATTCGTAATCAGTGTCTTCAAGATACGTTTTCTGTCTTTTTCTCTTGCAAGATTAAAGTACAGGGAAATAATTGCACCTGTCTGTGTCTCGCTTACGATACGTCCTGTCTCTGTATAATATTCTCTCTGGAATGCATCCAAGGTTGTTTCATAAAGATCCGCATACTTTTTCGCGTCTTCATCTTTTTCCAGCACCTCTGCTGTTTTCTTTACAAGCTCTGTTACATACAGATAGTACGCATTTGCGATCATATATTTATCTGTTGCTCCGGTTCTGTCTGCACTCTCTTCTTTGTCCAGTGCAAGCCAGTCTCCATACTGGAATCCACTCTGCCAGAGACCATTCTCTTCACAGTTATTCTTGATGTAGTCTACCCACTCATGCATACATTTCCAGTTTTCTTCCAGAATGCCTTTATCACCATACATCTGATAAACAACCCATGGAACGATAACTGCTACATCACTCCATGCGGAGGAGCTGTACTGTCCCAGGATATCCGGCACAACATGTGGCACACCTTTTTCCAGGGAAGATTCTGCTGCCACATCACGCATCCACTTCGTGTAGAACAATGCTGTATTCCTGTTAAATGCTGCTGTCCATGAGAATACCTGTGCATCTCCTGTCCATCCGAGACGCTCGTCTCTCTGCGGACAATCTGTCGGAATATCAAGGAAATTTCCTCTCTGTCCCCATGTAATATTGCTCTGCAGCTGATTTACTTTCTTGTTAGAGCAGTTGAAATCACCTGTCTTTTCCATATCAGAATGTGTCACACAGGCAATAAACTGATCTGCTGCAAACTCTTCCATTCCTTCCACACAGATATAACGGAATCCGTGGAATGTAAAATGCGGACGGAAGATCTGCTCTTCTCCGTTGCAGATAAATGTATCAATTGATTTTGCCTGACGAAGTGTCTCCGGATAGAAATTTCCGTCTTTGTCGAGAACCTCTGCGTGACGGATCACGATTTTCTGTCCTTTCTCGCCTTTCACATGAACCTCAACAACACCTGTAACAATCTGTCCAAAATCAACCAGTCTCTCACCCTTTGGTGTAACGATCAGTTCTTTCCCTTCAATCTTCTCTGTAATGCGAACAGGTTCATTCTCCTGTGCTGTTAAAACTGCTTTATCAAAATCTTTAACAACAACTTTTCCCTCTGTAATCTCAGGTGTATCCGTGTCAATCGTCTCACCCATGTAAATTTCGCTGTAACGGATTTTCCCGGTCTTTACAGACCATGTTTCGTCTGTAGCGATCACATCTTTGCTTCCATCTTCATATTCGATATGAAGCTCCGAAAAAGCTCCTGCCTGTGTACCATAACGATTCGGCTCACAAGTAAATCCAAAAATACCCTTGTACCAGCCATTTCCAACTGTAATTTCGATTTTATTTTCCGCAACAAGCATTTCCGTTACATCATAAATCTGATACTGCAGTCTGTTGTGATAGCTTGTCCATCCAGGTGTCATACGGTAATCACCGACTGTCTGTCCATTCAGTGTCACTTCATATACACCATGCGCAGTTGCAAAAAGACGCGCTTTCTTTACCTTTTTATCAATTGCAAATGTCTTTCCAAATACCGGGCATGCTGTCTCTTCTTCAGAAAAATCACTTGTGATCATTTTTGCGATAAACTCAGTATTGTCAAAAATTCCTGTCTCAAATGTTCCTTCGATGGATTCTGCATTTCCATGGTTATCTGTCACAGATACCTCTACCTTGTAAAGCATTTCATCTGTCAGAATTTCTCCTTCATAAGGAATCAGAACAGACTGGTCTGATGCTTTTTTTCCACTGTTCCAGACAACTTTACCATTTTCATCAGTCACCTTTATTTCATATGCAGTCTGTAAAGTATCCTTCTCCTGTGACTCCATTTTCCATGAAAATCTTGGTGTCTTCTCTGTAAGTCCGATTGGATTTTCTCTGTATTCTGTTTTAAGATCATATAATTTCATCTATAATTCCTCCATTTCAAAGATACTATGCACAAAAAGGACAGAACCTTTTTTGGTAGTTCCGTCCTCTTCTCTTCAGTTTTATTTTGCTGTTTCTCTCTTCTGCAGTTCTGCCATAATCTCCGGATATCTCTTCTCAAGGTCATTTTTCATAAGAAGGATAAACATGATTACGAAAAGTGCAAGCGGAATATAGATACCAAATGTGAAGATTGCTGTATCTACTGCTGCCGGCTGTGTTGTAAGTGCTGCATTGTATCCGGCTGCTGCCAGAAGCCATCCGATCAGAGATGCTCCGATACCGGATCCAATCTTCATTCCGAAAGAGTTTGCACTGTTTGTCATACCTACGATACGTTTTCCGAACTTGTAATCATTGTACTCAACACAGTTATTTACCATTGGTCCAAACAGACACATCAGAGGAATGTTAGCAAATGTTGTTACTGCTCCACCTACAACACATGTCATAAGGCTGTATGGTGTAAATACTCTCACCAGGCAGGCTGCTGCTCCCATCGCACAGGAAATCATACAAGTTTTTGTCATACCTAATTTAGATGCCATCGGTCCTGTCAGGATGAATCCGAGGAATGTAGGAATCAGTCCAACTGCTCCGAGAAGTGCTACGATGTTATCATTTCCAAGAATATATTTTGCATAATAGGTACCACCGGAAGTACTTAAGCTGTAAGAAATATTCATTAAGAACTGCAGTGCAAGCATGATCACCCAGTATTTATTCTTGAAAAGAATTTTGATTCCTTCTACAAACGGTACGTCCTCGTCTTCACTTTTTCCCACGATCTGCACATTTTCTTTCGATACTTTATAAAGGATGAGCAATGAAAGCAGAGAAATTAAACCAAAAATAACTGCCACTTTAATCCATGCACTCTGTGTACCACCAAGCATATTTGTGATTGGAATCAGAAGGATTGCGATTACCATTCCTGCGATATATCCAAATGCTGCACGAAAGATTCCCATTTTACCACGTTCTTCCGAGCTTTCTGTACGGATTGCCATCAAAGCTCCGTATGGAATTGCTACTGCGGTATATACGATTGCTGTGAGCAATATATTCGTGATCAGTACATATGCTGCCTGTAAGCCACTACCCATATTTTTAGGTACTGTAAACAGTAAAACGATAGATACAAGTGCCGGAATTGCCATTCTTGAAAACCAAGGACGACATTTGCCTTTTGGTGATTTGCCATTATCCATGATTTTTCCCATTGCAAGGTCTAAAATGCATCAAAAACCTTTGCGATCAGAAGCATAGTGGCAACCATTCCCGCTGCCAGTCCAACCTTCTCTGTATAGAAGTAAGTCAACTGTCCAACCAGACAACTCATAATATTCAGCGGTAACTGTCCGAGACCATCGCCAAGATAATCTGTAAGTCTCATTGATTTCTGAACTCCCATTGAGTCCAGACCAAGTTCTTTTTTTGTTTTAGCCATTTTTGTCCCTCTCTTGTTTTTTCCTTATCCCGTTATTCTCAGCTTACTGTGAATAACAACTCTTTGTTACAATCTCATCCTATAATTGATTCAATGCATCTACCATCTGTTCCAGCATCTCTCTCTTGATTCCCGGAACAAAGCTAAGAAGCTGGCGAAGCGGCATTCCTTCCATCATTGCTGCCATCATTTCCTGATTTACAGCTCCGGATGTATCATTTTCCTGTGCTTCTGCCATATCTGCTGCCGCACTGTTCTGTGCCATTCCCTGCATGAAAGGTCCCATCACAGCCTGTGCCTTTGGATCACGCATCAGCTCTCCCAGACAGGTATTTAATGAATATGTTTTTGGAAGTTCTTTTGTAGAATGTACTGTGATTTCTTCACCTGCACACATCTGATCTGCATTTTCACCGATCATCACTTTATAAGTGCCTTCCTCTGCATACCAGTCATGGATCAATGTATTCCAGTAAGCAAAAGCTCTCTCATCCAGTGTAAATGTAACAGTCTTCTCTTCTCCTGCTTCTAAGAAAATCTTTTCAAATCCTCTCAGTTCTCTGACCGGACGGACAACCTCTGTCTCCGGTGCTTCTACATAAAGCTGAACAACTGTCTTACCTGCACGATTTCCGGTATTCTTTACTTTAACCTTTACTTCTACAGTATCTTTATCAGATATTTCTTTCTTATCTAACTGAATATCACTATACTCAAATGTTGTATAAGAAAGTCCATATCCAAACGGGAACGCTGTTTCCATTTTTCTGGATGTGTAGTAACGGTATCCTACAAACACACCTTCCTGATATTCTGCATTATCAAAGCCCTTTCCATAAGTCAGATAACATGGTGTATCTTCCAGACGGAGCGGAAATGTTTCTGCTAAGCGTCCACATGGATTTTTTATTCCGGCAAGTACCTCTGCAGTTGCTCTTCCAACAGCCTCTCCTCCAAGGTATGCTTCCAGGATTCCTGAAACGCTATCCTTCCATGGCATAATCACCGGTGAACCGTTATGAAGAACGATCACAACGTTCTTCTGTACCTCAAGCACTTTTTCTACAAGTTCGTTCTGACAATTTGGAAGATTCTTATGCTTTCTGTCATAGCCTTCTGATTCGAAGTTGTCCGGAAGTCCGAGGAAAAGAACTGCCACATCAGCTTCCGCCGCTGTCTTTACAGCTTCCTTCTGAAGTTCTTCAATAACTTCATCTTTCTCATCCTGATAGCCTTCTGCGAAAGTTACATTTGCAAGCTCCGGAATCGCTTTTGCAACTTCCAGTGCAGATTCCACTTTCCAGCTGTTGATATGAGAACTTCCGCCCCCCTGATATCTCGGTGTCTTCGCATATTTTCCGATAAATGCAATCTTCTTATCAGAAGTTAAGGGAAGAATATCATTTTCATTTTTCAATAATACCATACACTCTGCTTCGATATCAGCTGCTGCTGCGTGATCCTTTTCATAATCAAATACAACTTCTGTGTCACGGTTCTCTGTGTAGCGGAAGATCACATCCAGTACTCTCTCGCAAGCCTGATCAACAACGCTTTCGTCGAGTTTTCCTTCCTGTACTGCCTTCACGATCAGTCGATCATTCTCGTAATCTCCAGGTGGCATCTCCAGGTCAAGTCCCGCTGAGAGGGAAGATACTCTGTCATTGACTGCGCCCCAGTCAGAAACAACATAGCCGTCAAATCCCCATTCATCTCTTAAAATATCTGTCAGATACTTCTTGCTGTCTCCGACGAATTCACCATTGATACGGTTGTAGGAACTCATGATTGTCCATGGTTTCGCTTTCTTTACTGCACCTTCAAAGGATGCAAGATAGATTTCTCTGAGGGTTCTCTCATCGACATCAGAAGAATTTGTCATACGGCGTTTTTCCTGGTTGTTTGCAAGAAAATGCTTTGCACTTGTTCCCACATTCTTGCTCTGTACCCCTTCGATCAGTGCTGCTGCCATCTCTGTAGAAACATACGGATCTTCGGAATAATATTCAAAGTTTCTTCCGCAAAGTGGGGAACGTTTAATATTCATTGCAGGTCCAAGAATTGTGCTGACATCCATTGCCTGACATTCCTGTCCGAGAAGCTCTCCCTGTCTGCGGATCAAATCACGGTCAAAACTGGATGCTGTCGCACATCCTGCCGGGAAACAGATTGCTTTTTCGCTCTCGTTGATTCCAAGATGATCCGCTCCCTGTGCCTGTTTTCTAATCCCATGCGGTCCGTCTGTGACCATAACAGACGGAATCCCCAGTCGTTCGACACCCTTAAGATGCCAGAAATCTGCTCCTGAACACATTCCGGCTTTTTCTTCTAATGTCATTTGTAAAATCAGATTTTGTATCTCCTCTCTTGTCATGCTTTACCTCCATTCACATCTCAATCTCGTTTGATCTTGATGAAATTATAACTGTTATTTTTTTATATATATTTCATTTTTAAACTATTTTTTTCATTTTTAAACTGTTTTTGATTGACATATCACTTTGTTTTTATTACTATAAATACAAATGAACGGAAGGAGCACAATACCATGAATCTGAAATACAATATGGAAGACTTTTTAAAAATGTACTATTTTGATCACAATATTCCCATGTATATCTATGCAGACCATACTTTCGACACCTGTGTTCCACAACAGACTTCACTGACATTTCCCCCTCAGAAATATGTTGATATTCTTATCTCCAAGTCCGATAGAATATCATATTGTGCCACAACTTATGGGATTTATTTTGGCTGCCTGCGGTTAGATTTTGACATTACTAAGTATCTTATAATCGGTCCTGTTTCTAATGTGCCCTATTCAAAGGATACTCTCCTTAACATGTATCGTGATTATGTAATTTCGAATGAAAATAAAGATGAATTTCATGATTTTTTAAAAAAGATTCCACATATTACCAAGGTGTCACTGATTTCAAAACTGATGTTCTTAAATTACTGTATTTATGAAGAAGTGAAGAATCCATCTGATTTTCTCCTGAGCAATTCCTCACCCAAAACTCTGTCTCCTGAGATTGTCCAGATGAACTACGATAAAAAAGAAAACTACGTGTACAATAAATCATATGTGATCGAAGAAGCTATTTTAAAGCTTGTCAGAACCGGAAATGTTGAGGGGTTTCACTCTCTGCAGTTTAACAATGACAATTTTCACATAGGTGTTACCAGTAATAACGCTATCCGGCAATTGAAAAACAATATCATTATAAACACGACTCTCTGCACCCGTGCCGCTATAGATGGTGGTCTTGAATATGATACCGCCTATGAGCTTTCAGACCATTTTATCCAGCTTGCAGAACAGACGGATAATCCCGATATACTATACGAAATATTAGGCAAAACATCCTACACCTTTGCAGAGAAGGTTGCCCAGGCACAGACCCCTTTTTCCACAGATGAGCGCCTGCAAAAGGCAATTCGGTACATACAACAAAATACCAATCAGCACATTACGGTAGGCGATGTCGCCAGATATACAGGCTTCAGCAAATCCTATTTTTCAGCTTACTTTAAGGAAAATCTTGGATTTACCGTCAGCGATTTTATTCTCCGGTGCAAGCTCGAGGAAGGACGGCGTCTGCTTCAGTTCACAAATAAACCAATCAGTACAATCAGCACTTTTTTGTGTTTTTCCAGCCAGAGCCACTTTCAGACTGCCTTCAAAAAACAGTTTGGTATGACTCCAAACGAATACAGGCGCAAGCGGTCATAAACCGTCCTGCGCCTGATGATGTCACCATGATTGGATTCGATGATCTGCCGATTGCAGATTCTTTATATATTACATTTCTTATACTTCTCTTAAGTGCTGCTTAATCCTTGCAGTAAGTTTTCCATCCACATTATCGATCAGGATCGTATCTCCGCTGCCGACATTTCCTTCCAGGATCAGCTTAGCTGCCTCAGTTTCAACATTCTTCTGAAGATATCTCTTCAATGGTCTTGCACCGTAGGTCGGATCATATCCGCCTTCCACTACAAGCTGTTTGGCTGCTTCGGTAAGCTCGATCCTCAGTTCTTTATCAGCAAGCCGTTTGTTGATGTCATTGACAAGCAGACTGATGATGGAGTAGACATTATCTTTCGTCAGCGGACGGAACATGATCGTCTCATCCAGACGGTTCAGGAATTCCGGTCTGAAATGTGCTCTCAGATCATTCATGACCATTGCCTCTGCATCCGGCTTGATATCGCCATTTTCATCGATACCATCCAGCAGATAAGAGGATCCGATGTTGGATGTCATGATCAGGATCGTATTCTTGAAATCAACGGTACGTCCCTGTGAGTCCGTGATACGTCCGTCATCCAGTACCTGCAGAAGTACGTTAAATACATCCGGATGTGCTTTTTCGACCTCATCGAAAAGCACAACAGAGTATGGTTTTCTACGAACAGCCTCGGTAAGCTGGCCGCCTTCATCATATCCGACATATCCCGGAGGCGCTCCGATCAGACGGGACACAGAGTATTTCTCCATATACTCACTCATATCGATACGCACCATATTGTTCTCATCATCAAACAGATTCTCTGCAAGTGCTTTTGCAAGCTCTGTCTTACCTACACCGGTAGGTCCAAGGAAGAGGAAGGAACCGATCGGCTTGGTCGGATCTTTGATTCCTGCTTTGGAACGGATGATTGCATCAGTTACTTTCGTAACGCCTTCGTCCTGTCCGATGACACGTTTGTGAAGTTCATCTGCAAGGTGCAGTGTCTTACTTCTCTCGCTTTCATTTAATTTTGCAACCGGAATACCAGTCCAGCGGGAAATGATCTTGGCAATCTCATCATCGGTAACACTTTCATGAACCAGTGAAAGATCTTCATCTTTTACCTTTGCTTCCTCTTCTTCCAGCTGTTTCTGCAACTGTGGAAGACGTCCGTACTGAAGCTCTGCTGCCTTGTTCAGATCATAGCTTCTCTGAGCTGCTTCGATTTCACGGTTCAGCTGTTCAATCTGCTCACGGATCTTCTGTACATGTTCAACAGAATGTTTTTCGTTATCCCACTGTGCTTTCTGCTTTGCAAATTTTTCCCGTTCTTCAGCAAGTTCTTCCTGCAGTTTCTGCAGTCTTTCCTTACTCAGACGGTCATCCTCTTTTTTCAGAGCTGCCTCTTCAATCTCCAGCTGCATGATCTTACGGTTCAGTTCATCCAGCTCTGTCGGCATAGAATCCAGCTCTGTCTTAATGGATGCACATGCTTCATCAACCAGGTCGATTGCCTTATCCGGAAGGAAACGGTCTGAAATATAGCGGTTACTCAAAGTAACAGCTGCAACCAGTGCACTGTCTGTAATCTTGACACCATGGAATACTTCATAACGCTCTTTCAATCCACGAAGGATAGAAATGGCATCCTCAACTGAAGGCTCATCCACCATAACCGGCTGGAAACGACGTTCCAGAGCGGCATCCTTTTCAATATACTGGCGATACTCATCCAGAGTTGTCGCACCGATACAATGCAGCTCACCACGGGCAAGCATTGGCTTTAACATATTTCCGGCGTCCATTGCACCGTCTGACTTTCCGGCACCTACAATGGTATGCAGTTCATCGATAAACAGGATGATGTTTCCATCACTGTTCTTGACTTCTTCCAGAACTGCTTTCAGACGCTCTTCAAATTCACCCCGATACTTCGCACCTGCAACCAGTGCTCCCATATCCAGAGCAAATACTTTTTTATCTTTCAAAGCTTCCGGTACATCACCGCGCACGATACGCTGTGCCAAACCTTCTACCGCTGCTGTCTTACCTACACCAGGTTCACCGATCAGAACCGGGTTGTTCTTGGTCTTACGTGACAGGATACGGATCACATTCCGGATCTCTGCATCACGTCCAATGACCGGATCCAGCTTCTGTTCCCTGGCTTTTTCCACCAGATCTTCCCCGTATTTATTCAGAGTATCATAAGTAGCTTCCGGATTATCACTGGTTACTCTCTGATTACCTCTTACGGAAGAAAGCACCTGAAGGAAACTTTCCCTTGTAATTCCAAGCTCCTTCATCATACCTTTTATCTCACGGTTCGCATATTTCAGAAGTGCAAGGAACAGATGCTCAACGGATACATACTCGTCACCCATCTGCTTTGCTTCATCCTCACCATGGATCAGCACATTATTCAGGTTCTGGCCAATATACATCTGACCACCCTGCACCTTCGGGCGCTTCCGTAAAAGCTCTTCCACACGGTTCATCATCGTCTCTTTTGTAATACCCATCTTCTCAATCAGCTTGAGAATCAGGCTGTCATCTATTGTAAGCAAAGAATACAGAAGATGTTCCTGCTCAATTTCCTGGTTGCCGTAATCTGCTGCAATCTTTTCAAGGTTCTGCACTGCTGCCATAGAACTTTGTGTAAATTTATTGATATTCATAACATGAGTCCCTCCTTTGCCTTGCTATCTTTGTTCTATCCGAACTATAGCACGTGTTGTTAGCACTGTCAAGAGTCGAGTGCTAAATCTATATACATTTTTACTCCTCTGTTAAATCATCTGACTCAGAAGCTGAGTCCTGTCTATATAAAACGCTCCGGATTCCTTATCTTCCTCCGGCAGCGGCTTTTTTATATTCCATCAGTTTCTGTCTTGCCTCTGCATTCAAATGTCTCGGAACCTGGATCTGTACCGTTACATACTGATCGCCGTGGACATTTGCATCCTTCATCGAAACAATTCCTTTTCCTCTTAAACGTATCTTGCTTCCTGACTGGGTTCCTTCTTTGATCTTGCACATCACATCACCATACAGGGTATGCACTCTTGCCTCTCCACCAAATACGGCCGTTGTATAAGGAATATTGACTGTCGTGTAAACATCCATTCCTTTTCGTTCATAGCCTGCTTTCGGCTGAACAGTTACTTTCAGGAGAAGGTCTCCTGCCCCGCCCTTTCCGGTTCCCGGCATTCCTTTTCCACGAAGCCTTATGCTCTTTCCACTGTCAATTCCTGCCGGAATGTGTACCTCCAGCGTCTGTGCTTTTCCACTCTGATCTTGCAGGGTGATCCTTTTATCGCATCCAAAAGCTGCCTCATCAAATGTAACAGATACACTGGCATTCAGATCCTGACCTTTCTGATCAAAGCCTGCTGATCCGTGGCCACCAAATCCTCCGAACCCGCCAAATCCGGACCCATCGTCATAGAAACTGCTTCTGTGAAAGCCCTGGCTTCCGAAACCACCTGTGCTTTTGCTGCCGTTTCCATGGAATATATCTTTAAACATATCTCCGAAAATATCATCTGCATTTCCGGTAAAATGATACTCCTGATAGCCTCCAGGACCACTTTTGAATCCCTGGAAACCATTTCCGAATCCACTGCCCTGATAGCTGCCTCCTGCAGACTGGTCAAATGCGGCGTGTCCAAACTGGTCATACATCTTCTTCTTTTCCGGATCACTCAGTACCGAATACGCTTCTGTTACCTCTTTAAATTTCTTTTCTGCATCCGGATTCCCGGCATTGGTATCCGGATGATATTTCTTTGCCAGTTTCCGATAGGCTTTTTTGATCGTCTTTTCATCTGCATTCTTCGCTACTCCAAGCACCTCGTAGTAATCCCGCTTTGCTGCCATGTCCTGTCACCTCCTGCCTGTAAAACACCCCGGAGATTACTCTCCGGGGAAAACTTATCTTCTATATTAACCTTCAATTGTGATATACTTCTTCTCTTCTGCAACCGGTTTTGCTTCTTTTTTCGGAACGAAGAGTTTCAGAATACCATGTTTAAATTCTGCTTTGATGTCTTCCTCTGTGATATCTTCACCAACGTAGTAGCTTCTCTGGCAGGCTCCCGCATAACGTTCGCGACGGATATATCTTCCGGTTTCTTTCTCCTGTTCATCCTGATCAAGACCTTTTGCAGCACTGACTGTCAGATAACCATCTTTCAATTCTGCAGTAACTTCATCTTTCTTGAATCCAGGAAGATCAATCTCAAGCTCATATCCATCTTTCATCTCTTTGATATCTGTCTTCATCAGATTATTCGCATGATGTCCATAGAGCTTCTTTTCTGCTCTGTCCTCTGCTTTATCTGCATATCCGTAAAATGGAAATCCAAACCAATCATCATCAAATAAGTTATTATTAAAAATACTAGGCATCAACATAAGTCCTGTCTCCTTTCAAACACTCATAATACGTTCGGAACACTGGAAAGCAAACCTTTCTTTTTGTTCCCCTTCCTTTGTTCTATCTGTACTATAGCACGCATTGTTAGCACTGTCAAGAGGTGAGTGCTAATTTTTTTATGAAGAATTTGTGAACACTACGAGCCATGCAAAATGGTGAAAAAAACGCCCTGCAAGTTTACTTGCAAAGGCGTCTATTTTCGCTATTTTATAGGGCGACAGCCTGGCAGCAAGGGAATTCTTTCCCGAGCTGTGCATGGCGTATCTCACAGCTTCACAGGGATTTTTCACTTGCTTTCGCACGGAGGTTTCTTGATTTGACCACATTTTTACGACAAATCTTTGGAAAAAATATATTCGTTTGATTTTCTTACCACATTGTACGACAACGGCTTCTGGTTTATACCACAGCAGGTACGGTTTCTGAAGAGTACAATCTGATATCAGTTTTTACTTATTCTCGCCTATTTCTTTATTTATACCTATATCGTAAGAGCTTCATCTTCTATTCATTTCCATATAAAAAGAGTTTTATCTTCACCAGCCGGTATTCCTCAAATGTAATCGCTGCTGCTTCGTCACCGTTTAATCTTCTGCCTGCCACCCAGATGCCTTCCGAAAAAGCTCCTTCCTCATAAGATAAAATATCACAGTGCTCCCGCGTCTTGTCATTCGAACAGATTTCTATCTGGCATGCATTTGCAAACATATAAAAAGTATCTTCCTCTGCCTTTAAAATAAGACATACGCCTTTTTGTTCTCCCTGCCCTGAAACCGCCATCTGCACGCGGAATCTGTAATCTTCAAATAACATTTCTCCTGTACCATCTTTACAGTTTTCTGCAATCACTGCCTGAAGATTGTCTGTTCCATAATTGTCCGAAAACAGATCTATCATGCTTCCTAACGTTGACGCACAGTAATGGTACTCCTTTACATCCTGTGGTATGGAAAGTAATGGGTCTTTCACATCCACCCCGAAGAGATGTGCTGTGGCAGAGTTGAACGGTTTTCCCATATCCTCAAAGCCAAACGGTGCAAAGCAGACTGCATGATAATGTCCGATTGCATACACAAGCCTTGGCGCACAGTGGGAATGTGTTGCCGTTTCCGGAATAAAAAGTGGATTGCCAAGCTTTGTATACTCCTCGCAGATATCGGTAAAATTATGTACATAAATATCCGGTGCATAGATATCAATGGACGGGGCTGCATAATTCCACACCTCCATCATTTTGGCAACCGGTCCACCGGATGGATATACTCCAGGCTCTGTCCCCTGTGTCAGCCAGCTGTTGACCGCCATCGGAAGATCATACTCTGCTTTTCCGGCTGCTGCGACATATTCTACATAACTTGCAATATGATATGCAGAAAAAATTTCATCTGCTGCCAGACCAAAAACCTCTCTCCATCCTTTTTCTTTTCCGCATTTTTCCATACCATCCTGCCCACTGTCTGGAGTTATTTTTCTCTCTGCCCCGGCATTCTGATTTTGCCATACATTTTTCAAAGATTCATCCATCTCATCTGTATGGTTTTCCAGATAATCCACAAGCCCCTGCGGCGGTGTTTTTGCAAACAGCTGTTCTGCCAATGTGGAATGCTCTCTTGCACTTCCCTGCACTCCAGTCTCATTCTCCACCTGGACTGCAAGCACTGTCCGCTCTTTCCCGTCAATTACCCTTAAGTGGCGCATTAATCCTGCGAATGCTTTCGCATCTGCATGTTTTGTCTCTTCGCCCAGATAAGAAAGGGTTGTATATGGCATATTATAAAAATTTTTAAGAATGATTTTCCGTTTTCCCTGTTCTAGCTCCGCACGCGGAAAACGCTGCAAATCTTTCTTCACCCACTCCGGTGCATAAGTTGACTGTGCATTTTTCCATGTTCCAAACCACAGAAAAATAATATGCATGCCCGCATTTCTTGCCTGCATGATAAGCTCATCCACCAACGTGAATTCAAACCTGTTTTCCTCCGGCTCGATCAGTTCCCAGCTCACCGGAAGGAGCAGTGTATTCAATCCCAGTTCTTCTGCCTTTTCCCAGATTCCGCTCATGTAAACGGCATCTGATGCACTCGAATTATGAGCTTCGCCGGCAATCGCTATCCATGGTGATCCATCTGCCTGCCGCAATAACTGTTTTTTCATTTAAACACCTCCAGCTTTTTTACTTCTCCATGCGTAATTCCGGAACCATTAAAAGCATCCACTCTGACATAGTACATTTTTCCTTTTACCAGAGCTCCTACACGGTAGTTTATGCAGTTTCCCATAACCATACAGCTGTGATAGAGCTGTTCCGGTTTATTTCCCCACAGGATCAGATATCCGGATACCGCTTTCTGCTCTTCTACGGAAACTTCCATATCAAGATATCCTGTCCGTCTGACTTCATATTCCGGCACTTCCGGAAGTGTTCTCTCTGCCCTTCCAAAAACACGAAGTCCTGAAATACACGGTTTCACATGGTAAGGCACCTCTTCTATTGTGAATCTCAGGAAGCGTAGCTTCCATCCCTCTTCTGACACAACAAGATCATGGCTTAAATCAGTGTCTGCATTTCTCTTATCTTCCAGTGCAAACCACATCTCTCCATCTAAAGATCCTTCTAACATCCATCTTGTATAACCTGCCTTCCGGTCTATATAGCGCTCCATATCCGGTGTTTTCTTCCATTCCCCCGGACACTTTATCTGACTGGAAGGATCATCTGCGAAATTAATCTGGATGGCATGCACGTTTGCACAGGTGTCCAGATCCATTGTAAGAAAACTTCCCGGTGCTTCGGTATCTGCCATCCACCACGTCTGTACATTCTCGTCTGCTGCAAGCGATGGCTCGTGATCTTTTTCATAACCGGATGCTGTCATCTTTGCGCCATAGCTTAACAAAAACCATTCCGGCTCTGCCCACGGATCCATTCTGAATTTTTCGACGTCCTGCGGCCAGTCTCCATATCTCTGGTTGCAGAAGAGATTTCCTTCCTCATCAAACCCTGCCGGCCAGATTCCTACACGCCGCTCAAACACATGATTTTTGCTGATCCTCATTGTTGCCGTATGCCAGAAATGTCCGGTTATATCTTCCATCGTAGAACCATGGCCTGCTCCCGGAAGAAAACCGCCCGGTTTATAGGAAAACGGATTATTCTCTGCCAGATGAAACGGACCTAATGGATATTTTCCGACATAAACACCATCTGCATAAACATTCAATTCTGCTCCCGGACACGCATATTGCAGATAATAATTTCCCTGATATTTTGTCATCCACGCACCTTCGATGTATGGCATTCCCGCATATGTTGCACGGATGATTTTCTTATTCTCCTCCGGAAGATTTTTCGCATCTTCCCCACACTCTTTCAAAAAGGCAGCGAACAGACCTTCAATCTCTTCTTCTGTTTTCGGATTTTCACTGTTGTTCTCACCGAATCTCTCATATCCGTTCTCCCACGGATTTCCAAAGATTAGTTCTTTTTTTTCTCCGATTGGATGCATCGTATCCGGGTCTAATTCCACGCCCCAGATTGGTGTTGCATTGGCACATCCCCAGTAAAAATAAACTCTGCCATCCTCATCTGCAAACAGATTCGGATCCCAGTAATCCATCACACCCTCGATTTTCTCATAGGGACCATGTATAGGATCTTTCGTCCGGTAGAAATCGCACGCCTCACCCCTGCCAGATGCTGTAAAATACATCCAGTCACCGAACACGCGCACATCCGGCGCATAGTCATAGGCAGGTACATTCTCCGGCAGCGGATAGCTTTCCCAGTGTGCCATATCCGAAGATACCCACACGGATCCGCTCATTGATGCAAACAGATAGTATTTTCCATGATATTCCACCATGGAAGGATCTGCAGCTTCCCGGTTCACAGTGAGCTGATATTTATCTCTTGGATCTTTCTTAAACTGGTATGCATATGGTACATTGATCGGATTGCAGTAATATCTCATAAAACTTCCACCTCCGCGCAAAAAGCTCTGTCTTTTCCTTCAATCCACTGATTTTCCCGGACGGTATACTCACCTTTCAACCGGATATCTTCACTGGAGCTTCCAATTTTCACATCAACCGTACCTTTTTCAATTTTCCATCGCATATCTTTATCCAGAAATGCCATCTGTGAAGGCTGTATCCTGAAAATAACAGTTCTGCTCTCTTTCGGCTCTAACCATACTCTTGTAAATCCGGCAAGCTCCTGCACCGGTCTTGTTCTCGATGCATAGCGGTCGGACAGATAAAGCTGGACGATCTCTGTTCCGGCAGTTTCTGACTGGTTTGTGACCTTCATCAAAACAGAAACAGTCTCTGTCGGCAGTACTTCTTCTTTTTCTATGGTCAAATCAGAATAGACAAAATCCGAATAACTCAATCCATATCCAAAACAGTATCTCGGCGTATGCGGCATGTCCAGATAGTTGACAAATCCGATACTCTCTCCCTGATGGTTTGCAGAACCCCATGGATGATTGTAATATACCGGAATCTGTCCGGCACTATATGCCACAGAAACCGGCAGTCTGCCGGATGGATTATGAATTCCAAACAAAGCCTCATATACTGCTCTTGCACCCATTTCCGCCGGATTCCATGCCTCCAAAATTGCATTCAAATGCATATCTGCCACATCACTTGAGATTGGTCTTCCATTGAAATGAATACCTACCAGTGGAATTTTTTTCTCCAAAGCTGCCAGAATAAACCGATCCTGACAAGGTGGAAGATTTATGTCTGCCGCATCAACTCCCTCACCCATGGATGCAAGGGAACAGGTGCCGTATTTTCCGCCCAAAGTAAGAAGTACAATATCTGCGCCTTCCATCGTCTTAAGGGCTTTTTCAAAACCGGACTCATCCTCCCCTGCGATTGGATAACCGAAAGCCGATACAATTTCTGTATCCGGAAGGATTTCTCTTAAATACTCCACAAGCGATCTGCACTGCGGTTTTTGTGTTTTTAAAATCTCATCATATATTTTTCCTGTGTCAAGCTGGATATGAGTGCCTGGCACGGTAGGGATTTTCTCTCCACTTCTGTTCTCAATACCTGCTACCCCAGCGATACTGTTTGCCACTGCATATACAGATTCCATCATGGACATATGCGTGTAACCACCGAAAAACATCCTTGCATTGTCTGCATGCGGACCAATCACCGCAATTTTTCTGAGTTTCTTCTTATCCAATGGAAGAATGCCATCATTTTTGAGAAGTACCATAGATTCCAAAGCTGACTGCAAAGACAGGCTTCCTCCCTCATCTGCTTCTGCAAACTCTTTTTCTAACGCCTCTCCTTCCATTGCAAATGGGTGCTCAAATAATCCCATACGGAATTTTACACAGAGCACCCTATGTACTACTTTATCTAATACACTTATATCATACGTTCCATCCGAAAATCCCTCCATCAGCTCTTTTCCATATCCTGTCTGGCTTGGCATCTCAATATCCATTCCCGCTTCCATTGCCAGATATCCGGTTTCTCCAAGTGTCTCTCCGATATGCTGTACGGTATGGCTGTTTCCAATTCCACCATAATCACTGACACAGATTCCGTCAAAGCCCATCTTCTCTCGCAAAAGATCCGTGAGAAGCTTTTTTGACACAGAGACAGGCTCATTGTCGATGGAACAATAACATGGCATGATGCCTTTCAGTTTTCCATCACGGATTGCCGCCTGAAATGGTTTTCCATAGATTTCCTGTAAGGTACGTTCTGCCGTCTCACTGTGTGTTCCATGGATACCTCCCTGTGAATTGTGGAATGCCAGAAAATGTTTTGCCACACAGTCCGGTGTCCTGCCATCCACAGTCACGCCTGCTGCGCCCTTCGCATAAGCGGTTCCAAGCGCTGCTGCAAGTGTCGGATCTTCTCCATAGGTTTCTCCCTGTCTTCCCATACGTGAATCTCTGGATATGTCTAAAACCGGTGCCAAAATATGTGTGATCCCGCAGGCGGTCTCCTGCTTTGCCACACTTGCTCCAATCTTTTCTTCCAGCTCCGGATCAAATCCGGCTCCTCTCGCAATCCCCGATGGATAACTTGTTGCTTTTTGTAAAAATGCTCCACATAATCCTTCCATATGGAAAATTGCAGGAATTCCATGTGGACTGTTCTCCATTACAATACGCTGGACTCTTCTCTGCCAGTCTGCTGCTTCCTGCAAAGACTTGATTCTCCTCATCTCAAGCGTACTGACCTCTCCGATTCCGTATGGAACCTGTTCTTTGATCCAGTCACAATTTAGATATGTTTTATCAAACGGAAATACACAGTTCACCTGTGCCATTTTCTCTTCCAGACTCATCTCCTGTAATAACAGGGATGCCCTCTCTTCTGGTGAGAGCTTATCATTCCTGTAATTCATAGTTTCCACTGACTAACTCCTCCTTCTTTCCATTCGGCAGCTCCACTTCACAAGTTGTTCCGACAGGAACAGAAATCTTAAGCTTCATTTTGCCCTCTTCTATCCTCCACGCGACGCGGATTGTTCCATAAATACAGATATGGGAGCATTGTGCGTTTGTCAGACCGCCACCAGGCATCGGTTTTATACGGAATCTTCTATATCCTGCCTCCACCGGCTCTAATCCGCAGATCCTCCGGTAAAAGAAATCTCCTACCGCTCCATAGGCATAGTGATTCATGGACGCCTCTTTGACCTGACCGTTCTCTTCAATCACGTCCCACTGTTCCCACATGGTTGTTGCTCCTTTTTTTACCTGATAAAGCCATGATGGGTTCGTGTCTTCCATCAGAAGCTGATAAGCTTCCTTCAAATGTCCATTGTCCGCAAGTGCAAACAGAATATACGGTGTTGCTGTAAATCCGGTATTCAGATGACCGCCGTTCTCTCGGATCAGTTTCCAAAGATTATCCGCCATTTTTTCTGCTTCTTTCTGTCCTGCCATTTTAAAATAAAGCGGCAGTACATACCCAGTCTGAAATTCCTCATTCAGTGTCCCATCTCCATCCATAAATCTTATCCGGTAGGCTTTTTTTATTTTTTCAGATTTTTTCCTGTAAAAATCACAGTCTGCCCTCTCTCCAAGTGCCTCTGCGATCTCACTCATCACCTGACACGCATAGCAATAATATGCGGTTCCTGTCCATGGACCTTTTCCAAGCCAGTCCTTTGGATTCCCGTAAGGTGCACACCAATCACCAAACTGAAACGGCAATGAGAAAATATACCGCGAATGATTCTTAATAAAACCTGCCATTGCCCATCTTGACACATCGGCAAGATATTTTTTCATGACAGGATACATCTGGTGAAGTACTTCCCGGTTTCCGGTTGACCAGTAGATGGCATATGGCACAAGAATGCAGCTGTCTCCCCAGCAGCTTGTTGTAATGCTTGGAGTTACGCCTTTCCGCACCGGGACAACAAAAGGAATCGCACCTAATTTTCCCTGTTCTGCTTTCATGTCGCGGAGCCACTTTCCAAGAAACCGGTTCATCTGAAAATTAAAACACGCCGTACCTGCAAACAATGCAATGTCTCCCGTCCATCCCTGTCTTTCATCCCTCTGCGGACAGTCGGTCGGGATATCCACAAAATTGTCTTTTCCACTCCATACAAGGTTCTTCTGCAGCTGGTTCAATCGCTCATCCGAGCAGGAAAAATCACCCGTGACCGTAAGATCTGAATAGATTGCTCTTGCCTGTACTTTTATCTTCTCTTTTTCTATTCCACTGACACTAATATAGCGGAAACCCATATAGGTGAAGCGCGGTGCATACGTCTGCTTTCCATCCCTGCAGTAATAACAGATTTCCTGCTTTGCCGAACGAAGATTTGTCCGGTACAGTTTTCCATGCTCTAACGCTTCCGCGTGGCATATCCGGATGATCTGCCCCGTTTCTCCCTCTGCCTCAAATTCCACAACTCCGGAAAGATTTTGTCCAAAATCATAGATAATCTCAGTCTCTCCCTTCTCTCCTGAGTAAACCTCTTCGCAGGAGATGGGAGCAAAAATTTCATGACCGGTCACCGGCTCTCCGTACCTTGCTTCAATCATCGGATGGATATCCGGCGTTATCACATCTGCTTTTCTCCATTTCCAATCCGTCTCCTTAAACCTTGCATCATAAATTTCTCCATCATAGAAATCCGCATATTGATACGGTCCATCTGCCGTCACCTCATATGCTCCATCGGTACTTATAACTTCCCTGCTTCCATCTTTATATACAATATACCATTCTGCAAGCAGTGCCTGCCGGTCTGCAGTCAATAATGAAACGCTCTGGTTTGTATTCGAAATATTCGTTGTTCTTCCAACTGCCCAGCCTGCCGCAACTGTCACAAAGAGTTCATGGTCTCCCTCCTGTAATTCGCCTATCCGGTAGCAGCAATACTGGAGATTATGTTCGTAATCGGTAAATCCCGGCGAAAAATAATCCTCACTGATCCGTCTGCCATCTAGCAGGACATCAAAAATTCCAATCGCAGTCACTACAATCCAGCTCTCCTCCACTGCTTTTTCCAGATGGATTTTTCTGCGGAAATATAATGGACGCGGAGAGTTTGGCTTTTCTGTCACATGCATCTCATCCGTTATCCACTTTCCACTCCATGGCAGACGTTTTCTTCCCGTCATGAATTCTGCACACTTTGTACTGTTGTTTCCACGATCATCCACCGCCTCTATCTCCACATCATATCGGGTAAATGGTTTTAATGGTTCTCCTTCATATTTTATCCCAATTTGTTCTTTCACTTCTGCTATCCAGTTATTTACCCGGATACAGGCAGACCGAAGAGAAGTCTCTCTTCGGTCACTCTGTAATTGAAATGAAATGACAGGTTTGTCTGTATCTGTGATCAAAAGTTCTTTTCCTTCTTTTAATACAGATTTTTCCTCAATAAAAATATCACTTATTTCAAACACATCTTTTTTACTCCTGTTTCTGCTGTGCTGCCCTTCTCGCTGCTACCTCTTCTTTCATCTGTGGAAGTTTATTTTCAAGATCAAATCTCATAAAAACAACAAACATGACAAGATTCATGATTAAAGGCAGATAGTTGGAAAATGCATAAATGGAGTATTTCATGGATGTCGTAGCTGCTGCTAATGTTGCATCGTAATGTCCTGCCTGAAGGATCAGTGCAAGCACTGCTGCTCCAAGCCCTGCTCCTACTTTACTTCCAAAGCTGACTGCTCCACCAGAGATGGCAATCATCCGCTTATCATATTTCCACTCATTATAATCAATTGTCATAGCTGTAAGTACACCATACAGACACATTAATGGAATCTGTACAAAGCTTCCAATCAGGCTTGTTACAATATAGAGAGCAAAATTTTCTGGGACAAAGCAACGGATTCCTGCCATCACAGCTGCTCCGATCAGTCCAAAATATACGGTCTTCTGAATTCCTGCTTTGCTTATGATCGGCTGCGCCAGGATAAATCCTGCAACCGTTGCAAGCATTCCAAGTGCTCCGATCAACGATACCAGATTGTCATTCCCAAAAATCCATTTACAGTAATAAGTGCCAGAAGATGCAGCAACACTTGTTGAAATAGATGTGATCAGGTTAAATAAAAGGACAATGAGCCAGTATTTATTCCGAAACAGCATTCCCATCGCATCTTTAAATGGAACATTCTCTTCCTCTTCGTCCTGTTCTTCTACAAATGCTTCGTTCTCATAATCAGAAGCAAATTTGGTACGGACGCCATTACGGTAGCAGATCAGAAACAGTAGCAGGCATACCAGTGCGATCACAACTCCATATTTGATCCATGCCTGCTGTGTTCCGCCAAGCATATTGGTAATCGGGATAGTAAGAATTGAAATCAACATTCCAGCCCCATAATTTCCAATTGCGCGGAATGTTCCCATAACACTCGTATAATCCAATTATCCTCTTTTGAGGGTAATGGATTATTCTCCTTTCTCCCAACATCTTGGGTTTTATTGAATACTCCATTATAATACTTAAAGCACTGTGGATCTGTACCTATATCATTACAGCTTTGACTGTTCGGAGGTGACTCAGACCACAGCTTTTCGTCTATTACTGGTAATTAGTTTGTTAACGCTTGACGTTTCTATTTACGTGATTACACAGCCGAACTCTCTGTGGAAGACAGCAGTGCTAAATATTATTTCAGGAGGTAAATCTCTATGTCCATGTACTTTGTTGGAATTGATATTTCCAAGTACAAACATGATTGTTGCATTATTTCTGCAGCCGACCAGCAGATTGTTTCTAAATTTACCATCACTAATGATAAGGATGGTTTTGAACAACTGCTGATTTCTCTTAATTCTCTCTCCAATTCTGAGGATATAAAAATAGGGTTTGAATCAACTGCCCATTATGCCCTCAATCTTGAACTCTTCCTTGAAAATGCCAACCACAGCTTTATGGAAGTTAATCCAGTCCTCATCAAGGAATACAAAAAATCAACTACTTTAAGGCGAACCAAAACCGATTCTGTTGACTGTGAATCAATAGCTCGGTGGTTAATGACTGTTGAGTACAAACCCCATTCAAAAGGATTTTACCACGCTTATTCCTTGAAGTCACTAACTCGTTTGCGAGATAGATTAATTCGTCAACGTTCTTTTTATCTTGTGAAGATAACAAATGTTTTAGATCATACCTTTCCAGAATTTAAACCTTTTTTCAATGAACGGCTTTCCAAAACTGCTATCTATCTCCTTGAAAACTATGGTTCTGCTGAAAAAATGGCTCATATGAATTCTGTGTCTTATGACAAACTACGCTGTATTTCAAGAGGTAAATTTTCTATACAACAGTTCCTTCGTTTGAAAGAATTGGCTGCTAACACAGTTGGTGTCAATAATTCTATCTTTGACATTGAATTAAACAGTTTGCTGACCTTATACAACTCTCTCTGCAAGGAAATAAAAAACCTTGAAGCCGAGATTACTAGACTTATTGAAGAAGTACATCCTCACTATATGTCCATCCCTGGTATCGGTCCTATTTCAGCAGCTGTTATTTATGCTGAATATGGTGACATATCAAACTTTTCCAATCCCAGTCAGATGCTTGCGTTTGCTGGAATTGAACCAGGAATAAATGACTCCGGCACTGAGTCTCATGGTGGCAGAATGGTAAAACATGGTTCTTCCCAACTACGTTACGTTCTGCTTAATGCTTGCCTTCCCTTAATCCGTTTTGACTTAACCTTTGCAACCTATTATGCAAAGAAACGGGCAGAAGGCAAAAAACACCGGGTAGCTATTACTCACGTTGCAAAGAAACTGATTAGAGTCATCTATGCATTGGAGAGGCAAGATGTAGACTTTAACGCTCAGAAACTACGTTAATATCTTCCCTATATATTTATCTGCTCCATCTGAAATACGATATTTTCAGATGGTCTATTAAAGTTACCCTTTTTTATTACACAAAATTTCTCAAAAAAACTCTTGACTATTTATAGTTTGTCACCTACAACAGAAGACGCTCCGTGTTCCATCGCATAAATACAGTGCCATCCATAGCCGCATCCTAAATCAAGCACACGCTTATCTTTAAAATCCGGCAGCAGCTTTCTCAATGTTTCCCATTCTCCTGCACCGGCTAGTCCCTGCTGTGAGCGACTCATTTGACTGTATTTTTGAAAAAATATATTATCATCATATTTGTTTTCTTTTCCATATTCTACATAATTCAACCTCTTTCACCTCGCTGTAAACTTCCGATTTTTCGTTCTCTGCGACTTCCCAATAAACGGGAATTTGACTTGCCTATTTTCTTAAAATCTCATGTGGAGCTTCTATTTCATTTGCCAAGGTATGCTCTGTTAATTCTGACATCAATTTCAATTTTTTATTAATCAATGGTCGCATACAATTAGGAACATGTTCCTGATGCGCTCTGTGGATTGCTACACATTCCTTACAGTTTCCGTGATAACGACAGGCTTTCAGGCAAGGACAGTGATCTTTGTCTTTATACTCCTTACGAAATTCCGCTGCAAATTCTTCTTGCAGTCTCAGTCCCTCGACACGGTTTCCCTTATGAAATTCTACCATTGCATCCAGTTCTTTCTGGTTCCCTTCAATCTTCATGTTATTATAGCGCCTCCATTTCAACTATTCCTCATTTTCTGATAAATTCCTGTTATACAAATTGGAATTGTCTAAAATAGTAAAGCCGTACCGCTTACTATTTTTTCTTTTACTGCTGAAACAGTATCTTTGATTGAATGCGTAGTTGTATCTATAACATTTAATTCATAGATTCCTAAATTGGAAAATTGCTTCCACATTGTTTCAACTAATTCAATATTTGTTTCTCTGTCTAACTTTGAGCGTTCGATAGCTCGCTTCATAGTTTCTTCTTTACTTGCCCTTAAAACGATATAGTGTACTTCATAATGCTCTTGAACAATGTTGAGCCACGGCTCTAAAAACCACGGTCCTACAATACCATCTACAATTACATCATATCCACCACGAGCATATCGCTTCGCAGCTTCTAAAAACGCTTCAATGACAATCAAATTTTGCTCATTTGATTCTGGCAAATGCGGTGGTATTGCCCCTTTACTCAAATAATGATAAAAGTCATCTGTGTGCATATGCACAGACTTTTCCAAATCTGATTCTTTTGCAACAGCAGATGCCGTTGTAGTTTTTCCTGTCCCCGGCGCACCTGTGATTACAATAATTCTACCTTGATTCATCTATATTTTACCTCCACAACTTCCGATTGAGATTTCACCTGTTTTAAGAGATTTAATAACTGTTATATTTTGTTATTAAATTCTCCGCAAACCCTTGAAAACACTGAATTTGTCGCAGGTGAGATTTCCCTTATTGTTTCCCTTGTGTTATATCGTCCCACCAGTGTTTACGAACTCTGATAAGGGCAAATACAAGGGCAAGAAAATTCTATAAAACAGTATAACACAAAATAAAAGTGACATGGTGAACTGATTGAAATGCTTCTGATTTTTGCAACAAATGATTGATTTAACGATAAGGAGATTTGATACGATGAGAACAATATTTGCAGAATACAATCCCAAGCGCAACAGTATTGATGTTTACACAAGTGCCGGCTATATGCTTCGCATTGACTGCTTGGAAGCTGAAAAGAATTTAAAGACTACACCTGGATCAGACTGTGCATTAAACGCACTCGCCATTGATGATCCTCTTGAATATGCAAGATTATATCTTGATGGAAATTTGCAGATGTGGGTAGATGCAGAAGATTCACTTGAACTTTAATATTTCCTGTTAAAAACATATGATAAAATTCCCCCTTACTATTTTTGAAGGAGGACTTTTATTAAAATTTATTAGAATTTTCCATTCTGATTCTGCCATGTGGATTTATCGGCAATCGTTTCCATTACATCCCAATGCTCAGCAATCTTGCCGTTTTCTACTCTCCAAAGATCATAGTAAGCGGTTGGTTTATCGCCAAAGGTACCTTCACTTACTGCCAGTACAAAGTTTCCCTGAGCAAGCACCTGATGAGTAGTAGTATAAATCATCTGAATATTCTGTTCAGCAAGTGCTGCAAGTGCTTCATTCAGACCGGATACGCCATCAGCAATGCCGGTGTTATGCTGAATATATGTGTCACCATCAAAATAGTCTGGTGTTTTATCTAAATTATTGCCCTGCATAACATCATAAAGAAAATCTTCCACGAGTTTGCGATTTTCTTCAGTTTTGTCAAGATCGGTTACTTCCGTAGTTCCGTCAATCTGTGTATGTCCTGATGGATTCGGCTCAGCCTTTGCAGCAAGGTTATCCCAGTGCTCAGCGATTTTTCCTTCCTTGTCAAATCTGAAAATGTCGAATGCCACCTGCTCGCCAGCACCTGCAAAATTGTAAACAGTCTGAAGAAATACTTTGTCACCATCTTCAAATGCCCGGATGTTTTCAACAGTAGTTTTTTCATCTGCCGAAGCCAGGTATTCGACAGAACTGATGAATGCATCTCTTCCAGTACCGTAGGCAAGGTTGTGCTGAATATAATCTTCTGCAAGCAATTCTTTAGCAGTATCGGTATCTCCGGTTGCAAAAGTATCGATCAATGCGAGTGCTTTTTCGATCTGAGTCTGTTCAGTTTTTGTCGATTCGGTCTCCTGTGTAGTTGCACTGTTGGAAGAAGCAGTGTTGTCAGCGTTGTTGCTGGATGTTGAACATCCTGCTAATGCAGTCATTGTTAAAGTTGCGGTTAAAAGAAGTGTGATAATTTTTTTCATAGTGTGAGTCCTCCTAAAATATTATAATGTGTTTTAAAATTTGCCGTTCTGATTCTGCCATGTAGATTCATCAGCGATAGTTTCCATTACATCCCAATGCTCGACGATTTTGCCGTTTTCAACTCGGAAAAGATCGTAGTAACTTGTATGAGCACCTCCAAAAGAGCCTTCACTTACTGCAAGACCGTAATTTCCGTCTGCAAGTACCTGATAAGTTTGATCATAAATCATCTGAATGCCCTGTTTGCCAAGAGCTTCAAGAGCTGCTCCGAGTCCGGAAAGCCCATCCGCAATTCCTGTGTTGTGCTGAATATAAGTATCTCCATCAAAATAGCTGGTCAGCTTTTCCGGATGCTCGCCACGGAGAACATCACCTACAAACGCAGAGACAATTTTGCGTGTTTCTTCTGCATTTACAAGTTCTTTTTCCATGCTGCCGTCAATCTGTGTATGTCCTGATGGATTTGGCTCAGCCTTTGCAGCAAGATTATCCCAATGCTCAGCAATTTTTCCATTGCTGTCAAAGCGGAAAATATCAAATGCTACCTGCTCGCCGACACCTGCAAAATTATACACAGTCTGTAAGAAAACTTTGTCGCCATCTTCAAATGCACGAATGTTGTTGACAGTTGTTTTTACCGGTGCGGATGCGAGATAAGTTACAGAGCCTAAAAAAGCATCTCTACCTGTACCGTAAGCCAGATTGTGCTGAATATATCCTTCAGCCAGTAAATTTTTTGCTGCATCTGTATCACCAGTTGCAAATGTGTTAATGAGTGCTAATGCCTTGTCTTTATTTGTCATGTTAGTATCCTCCTTGTATGTGTAGGGTTTATGATGAAAAAGTTTTTTCAGAAATGACATTTTGTTACCTCCCTTTCTGATGTTTGCCTGGGTGAATGATGAGCTTGCATCGTTCGTTTCCCTTGCCGTAACTATACTATAACGCAGTCGGCACATTTGAAAAATGGCTGAAAATTTGTATGGGCTACAACTTGAAATTGTAGTATAATGTATGTGAAAGGAAGTGATAGCGATGGAATTTAAGCATATAGAATATTTCTTAAAAACCTGTGAATACACATCTATGTCCAAAGCGGCAGAAGCACTTTATATCTCACAGCAGGCATTGAGCAGATGTATCGCAGGCATGGAACAGGAATTGGGCTGTCAGCTATTCCAAAGAACTGTAAAAGGAATAAGCCTTACCAAAGAAGGAATGTATCTTCTAAATAAATTTAGTCCTCTGGTGACGCAGTATCATCATGTATTAAATGAAGTTACAGAACATTTCGAGAGTCAGCCCGTGAAGCTACAATTCTGTTGTGCACCATTGATATTTCGATGTATTGATCCGGAGTTGTTGTTTGATTTTCAGGAGAAATATAAAAACATAACACTTGAAATGTTAGAATTGTCTGACGTAGACTGTGATAAATATGTTGAAGAAAACGTGACACACTTAGGACTTCTTGCAATCCCAGAGAATCGGCATGGCGAAAAGATTCCATATACTTTGGTGAAAACATTTCCCTTATATCTTTTTGTGCACAAAGATAATCCTCTGGCAAAAAAACAATCGGTGAATTTTTCAGAACTGGAAAATGAGAATTTCCTAATGCTTGACAAGAAATCGTATTACAAAAATCTGGTGTGGCATTATGCAAAAAAATATCATTTTGAACCGAAGGTCGCCTTTGAATCATCGGATGCAAATCAACTGATCAGTCTGGTAAATAAGGGGCGTGGAGTCGCATTAAGTCTTGAGCCGATGTATGATCAAGGCGTTTATGGAAATCTTGTCATGGTTCCATTCGATGATAAAGATATTACGTGGAGTATTGCTTTCATTTATCAGGACTACGAACGATTGAGTAATGCAGCACATAAATTTATGTCATTCATAATAGAAAATATTAGATAAAAAGATTCATTAGAACTTAAAAATCAGCAAAAGGGCAGAAATTTATTCTGTCCCTTTTGCTAATTAGGGTATATAGGATATTTCAACAGACACTTATAACAATCCATTGTATATCTTTAAATCTTCATCCTTAAATACATTAAAGATTACCTTTTTTATTCTGCTGTCTTTGTCAAGATACTGCTTTACAGTGTTCGTTGCGATTTCAGCAGCCCTCTGCTGCGGAAAACGGAATACTCCTGTGGACAGGCAACAGAATGCAATAGATTCCACACCTGTATCAGCTGCAAGCTTTAAGCACTCTCTGTAACAGCTTGCAAGCAGAGCTTCATCTTCTTTTGTAACTTCCCATTGTATAATAGGTCCTACCGTATGAAGAATATATTTTGCCGGAAGATTGTAGCCCGATGTTATCTTTGCTTTGCCGGTCTCTTCTTCATGTCCCTGTTTTGCCATAATCTCATGCATTTTCAGTCGCAGCTCAACTCCTGCATAAGTATGAATAAAATTATCGATGCAGGCATGCATCGGTGAAAAACATCCAAGCATCTGTGAGTTGCACGCATTCACGATTGCATCACATTTCAAAGTAGTAATATCACCCTGCCAGATATATAATCTCGAATCGAATTTTACAGATGCAAGCGTGGCAACATCCGTGATTCCACGCTCTATATTTCTTTCTGTAAGATACTCATCCTGTATTTTTAAAAAATCATTACTGATTGGTCTTGGCGGTCTGACATTCATAAGTGAGCGGAGCAGATTTTCCTGCCCCTGCTTGTCCGTAGGAATGTTCTGTCTGCCAAACCGTATTTCTTCTTTTAAAAGATACTGAATCAGATATTCTCTTCGCTCGTCCTGTGTCATAATACCAGCCCCCTTATATCAGCAATTGTCTTTGCCATATCACCGCCAATACCGATTGCACGTTCCCCGAAGCTTTCCGGCACTACCGCTTCGTCCATATTCAGACGTATCAAGCTGTATGATGAGTTCTCCCGCACCATCTTTTCAAAAGGGAAACGTATAATAATCGGCGTATTAAATCCAACTCCAAGTTCCAAAAGAACAACCTTTTTATCTTTATTCTGTTCCAGAAAACTCGCATACCTGTCGGCTGCCTCATGCCACGCTTCATCTTCCACAAAATAATTATCACAACGGAGATTCATAGCCATATTGCCGCCACACACCGGACATTTTGGTACAAGCTCTGATGGAATCAGGCAGTCTCTTCTTGTTTTATCCATTTTACGAAACAGGTCTTTTGCATCGTAAGTCTTTGGATGACAGGCTTTCTGGCACTGGATTTTTCCATAGTCTCCCTGTGTTGCAAATATTCTTTTTTCATCAAATCCCGCTTTATAAAACTGATGATCCACATTGGTTGTCAGTACAAAATATTCCTTGTCTTTCACAATATCATAAAGCTCGGTATAAAGCGTCAACGCCGGAGGATCAAAGCGGTTCATCAATGCGTGTTTTGACCAGTATCCCCATTTTGCCTCCTCGGACGGATACGGATAAAATCCGGCTGTATACATATCTGTCATGTAGTGCCCACCGTATTTTTTTATAAATTCTGCAAAATTGTCCGTAAACCTTTTGCCGCCATACTGGATTCCTGCCGCTGTCGATGCCCCGGCTCCTGCCCCGATTATAACACAGTCTGCATTTCTTATATACTCTGCTGTCCTGTCAATCTGGTCTTCATATGCATCCTTTTGGAATACATAATCCCTTGCCGGAATACTACATAAAAAATCCTGCCAGTTAATATGCCCTTTTCTGATTTTCTTAAAGATCATAATTAACCTCTTTTCTCAATACACTGCTTCGGACAAATTTCTGCACATCTTCCGCAATGCAGACAATGATTCTGGTTGATAGTAACCGGAACTGAAGATATATCAATACACTTTTGCGGGCATACAGAATAACACAACTTACATCCGATACAGTCTTTTCCAACAAAATAACCTGTCTGAACAGCTTCGGTTTTCCCGATTGTTATAGTATCCCTCACAATATTTGATGGATTGCTGATATCAAAATACTCTCCCTGTGCCTCATACAACCGAAACACTTCGATTGCATCTTTCGTATCTCCCGGATAGATTTTCTTCATATAAGGATTTTTTTCAAACATAATATCAAGATTCTTTTTTCCGATGTTCTTTATTTTTCCACGCAGGGACACCGCAATTTTGTCTTTTGTTGCGGATATTGCCACATACTGCTGATCCATTAACTGGTCAAAAAATGCTTTTCCCTTTGCTGTAAGAAAATACACGCCTTCTTCATCATAGTACATCATATCTATGATTCTTGTCTGAGGATGTCCATCTGAACCTATCGTTGCAACTGTTGTTGAATGAATTTCATCCACAAGAAGTTTGAGATAATCCATTTTTGTCATTTCAAATTCTCTCCTTTCAGTATCGGTGTAAGTTTTTTATATATCATCATGGCAATTGCTCCAATCACCAAACCTTTTAAGATATTAAACGGCAATGCATTGAATAGCACAACGTCCAATTTTGTCTTAATAAATGGCAGAAATTCACCAAATGATGCGATCAGCTGATCCAGCGGCATAAATGTTTCAAACAGGGGTAGCAGAATAAAATAATTTACAATCGCTGCGGCTATTCCCATAACTACGCTTGAAATAACACATGCCCACATCGCCATTTTCTTTGTCTTTTTGTATTTGTATATAAAACCGGCAACCAGTACATAGGATGCACCCATCAAGAAATTGGCAAGTTCACCAATTCCTCCTGTTGATGTTGACAGAAGCTGTAATATATTTTTTATCAATTCTATCATCACTCCTGTAACCGGTCCAAACGCAAATGATCCAATCAGTGCAGGTAAATCTGACAGATCCATTCGTGCAAATGATGGACTCAAAGGAACCGGAAACTCTAAAAAAGCCAACACATATGATATAGCTGCCAGTAGAGCTGTCATTGTTATTGTCCTTGTAGAAACTAAATTTTTTCTTGTTTTAATAGTTGCTGTATTGTTACTCATAAATCTCCTTTTTGTGAGATATGCCTGAATTTAAAACAGCCCGCAGGACGGGATTTCCTGCGGGACTTGCTTTATCATATCTTCTCTCATCCGGACTTTACCGTCGGTTATGGAATTGCACCATATCAGCTTTTTGCTCGCAGACTATACTGCCGGTCAGGAATTACACCTCGCCCCGAAGACTGTAATTTTTCTGTTAATTATCTTTAAAATTCATAAGGTGGATTTCCAGAGAAATCTGCGATTAAACCATGAGGATTTTCAAGATAGAATACCTCAAAAATAGGATTATCTGCTGTCTGGTACTGTCCCTTAACGATAGGATTGTTCATGCATCCTTCCTTTACACTCTTGTTGTCCTCAAATACTGCTTTGCCATGAAGGCGAATCCATGCATATTCTGGCGAAGAAACAGAAACTTCTACTTCAGGATTTGCTAACATATCCTTGTAAACATCCTTTGTGTTGTTAGTACAGAACCAAAGCTTTCCGTCCTGCTCAAAACAGAACATGAATGGACGGCATTTTGCCTTTCCATCTCTTCCGACTGTTGCTAAGTACTGAACCGGATTTTTCTGTAAAAATTCTACTACTTTCTGCATTTTAAATTACCTCCTTAATTTGTTGTAACATCATTTGTTACATCTTATGTTTGTACTATAGCATTTGTTTGATGTAATGTCAACAGTTACATCAAACTTTTTGTAACTTTTTTTGTTACAACTTCCTTTAAAAGTTTTACATTAATTATGACAAACTAAAAGGCTCCGGAAATTGTGATGATATAATCACGTATCCGAAGCCTTCTGTATTCTACTCTTTCTCTGTATACACTGCAATATCTTTTTTCACATCAGCAAGTGTCATTTCTGAAAGTTTTTCCTCCATTGCCCTCTGTACCTCTAACAGCCTCTTATCAAGAACATGGTGAATATTCTTTCCTACCGGACATTTCTGATTAGGATTCTCATGAAAATGAAACAGTTCTTCATCTGGTGCACATTCCACTGCTTTATACACATCAAGGAATGTAATCTGCTCCAATGGTTTGGTAATTGTCACACCGCCTGTCCCTCTTGCAACTTCAATAAGACCAGCAGCCTTTAATTGTTGCAATATTTTACGGACAATCACCGGATTGGTTCCAATGCTTGCTGCCATAAAGTCACTGGTCATCTTCTGATTCGAAAATGTATCTATACAGGTAAACATATGGATTGCCATTGTAAATCTGCTTGAAATCTGCATTATAAACACCTCTCTTCGACAATAATCATATCAAAAAATAGATGTAATTTCAATGGTTACATTGTTGTTAAAAACCTAATATAAATACAACCAATAATCTGCTTTAGAAAAATAGGAAGATACTTTACAAATTCCAATTTCTCAATAGCTTAAATAGAATATCCCATATCATAGGCCTCTTTAAAAACACTTTGATTCTTAACCAATCCAGCATCCATCACGTTTGCTGCATATATCTTTCCTGCGGTCTTATATTCTTCCAGATGTTCTACAAAACCATCCAGATCATCTTTTAATACGCAGATACTATAATCCTGATACAACATTGATCGGATTTCCTTCTATAAACTTCTTTATATTATCTGCCAAAATAGAAACCAGCCGCTGTCTTGTCTCAAGGCCTTTCCATCCCATATGAGGTGTCAAAAGGACATTATCCATAGTGTAAAGAGGGCTGTTTTCTTCAGGTGGTTCCGTTTCCTGAACATCAAGTCCGGCTCCTGCAATCGTACCATTTTCCAATGCTTCTATAAGAGCTGCTTCATCAATAAGTGCACCTCTTGAAGTATTAATGATAAACGCGGATGGCTTCATAAGTGATAAAGCTTCTTTGTTGATCATATGTTTTGTACTTTCTGTCAGTGGACAATGCATGGAAACATAATCACTATTCTTAAGTAATTCCTCAAGCGATACATAACGGATACCATTCTCATCCTCCCTTGGTGTCCTGGTGTACACAAGTATATTCATATCCAACGCCTGCGCAATCTTTATGACTTTTCTGCCAATATGTCCTGCACCTATAATACCAAGTGTTTTTCCGTTCACCTCAACATGAGGAACCTGAAGATTTTTAGTAAAGTTATCATGATTTCCACATGTCAGCATCTTCATCTGTACCTGCATTGCAGAACTCAGATTCAATATCATCATGATTGCAGTATGTGCCACACGTTCTGTACTATATGCCGGGATATTACAGACTGTAATCCCCTTCTTTCGTGCTGCCTCAAGATCAATATTATTATATCCTGTACCTGCCTCACAGATCAGTTTGACTGATTCCGGGAATCTCTGTATCATTTCTGCATTCACAGGCATCTCTTTTGTTACAATGATGTCTGCGCCCTGAATACGTTCTGTCAGCTGCTGTTCTGTTGTATCTTCATATACTGTAACATCAGAAGATAAAATAGAAAAATCCAGCTTTCGGTCAAAATTCATTTTCTTTGCATTCAATACTACACATTTATCATTCATACTATAAATTCCTCCACAACTTTCCACTTCATATATCACTCATCTTCCTCAAGTTTCTGTACTCTTCTTTTATATATTTTAGAAGATATCATTAATGCTAATAAGCATAAGATTTCCACCTGCACAAACATAATAATTCCGGTTGCAATTGAACCAATAAGTTTATGGTAATTCCGATAGGAAACACCAAACCATATAATCCCTGCCAATACTGCCGCAATACTACTGGCTATGATATTTGTCTTGAGATTCGGTTTCAATTTTCTATCCCAAATTCCATTTCGAATACAATCAATTGAAAGATATAATGCAAGACTCATAAATACAACCCATTCTCCGGCAAGATTCTTAATACTGTCATTCCCCACTATCATTTGTATTGCCATTACAATCAGCAATCCCCAAAAAGCAAGCCAACATCCGTTATGTTCAATTTTAAGAAGTTTTAATTCTTGGCGTTCATCTAAATTACTTTTCATTTTCTTCATCTTCATCATCCTCCCAGAATAAATCATCCAAACGTTTATCTAATACACGACAAATTTTACGACACAGTTTTATTGTGGGATTGTATTCTCCCTTTTCGATAGCATTTATAGTTTGTCTTGAAACACCAACTGCTTCTGCTAAGACTTTTTGCGTCATATCCTTTTCAGCCCTTGCCACTTTAATCGCAATATTTTTTGCCACTTTATGTTCACCTCCATTTATAAAGTAACACTTCTTTTTCATAATGTCAATTATATTTTACTTTTTGTCTTGTATACTAAAACAAGAGTGGTTAAGACAAGAAGAAAGTAGCGAGAAGATGGGGGAGTCCCCCGAGGAAAATGTGTAATATAATAGTAAAAATTCACAAAAATCGAGCTCAATTTTTGTAACGGGTTATACGCTTAACCTTTGTAAATTCCACCTTCATAAGGTACCATAGTATCATAGTTGGGAGCTTTTTTACCCCCCCAGCATTATCATAATATCGTAGAAGAAGGAATGAAAATGGCACAGAACAGGATTCGAATCGTAGATGTTGCAGATGCGTTAGGTCTTAGTACTGCTACTGTCTCAAAAGTGATTCACGGCAAAACAGAAAAGATTTCAGATGAGACGGTAAAACGTGTCCAGCAGGAACTTGAAAGGTCGGGATATATTCCGAATATGGCTGGCATTTTGCTTGCAAGAAATAATTCAAGAATCATCGGAGTAGTGGTGAATGACCATGAAAAGTATGAGGGCAGGGTTTTAGAGGATGGATTTGTGATGTCATCGCTGAATGCTCTTTCCCATGAGGTGAATGAAAAAGGATATTTTCTGATGATAAAAACGACATCTGATATCAAGGAGATTCCGGTATTTGCATCCATGTGGAATATGGATGGACTGATTCTGATTGGATTTTGTGAAGCTGATTATGAAAGCCTTAGAAATCAGATGCGGATATCGTTTGTAGTGTATGATGGCTATTTTGAAAAATGCTCGAAAGTAGTAAATTTGGTCATCGATCATTATAACGGCGGCTATCAGGCTGGAAAATATTTTAAGGAACTGGGACATAAAAAAGCATTATGCATAGCAGATAATTTCATCTGCATGGATAAAGAGCGCATCGAAGGGTTTCGCAAAGCCTTTGAACAGGGAGAAACATTTAGATGGGAGATACCAAAGACAGAAAAGGAAAGAATGTGCTTTTATGAAGATAACTATATGCAACTGTCAGAAAACAGTGTTACCGCTGTTTTTGCAGTGTCCGATTTTTATGCACTTGAGTTTATGAGATTTTTACAAGGAAAGAACATTCGGATTCCAGAGGATATCCAGATCATCGGCTTTGATGATAACATGGCAAGCAGGGAAAGCAATCCTTCTCTCACAACGATTCATCAGGAAGCAAACTTAAGAGCGAAGGCGGCAATTGAATGTCTGGAGGCAATGCGCGATGGAGCAGAATATAAGACAGAAATCGTGTTACCGGTTGATTTAATAAGAAGGGAAAGTACGAGGAAATTATAATGTCAAAGTTTATGAAATCGTTGTGTAAAATAGCAATTCCAGTCACATTGCAAAGTATGTTGCAGGCATCATTTTCAATTGTTGACCAGATCATGATTGGACAGTTAGGCGAGACAAATATATCGGCAGTTGGATTATGCGGTAATTTTTCACTGATTTTTTCAGTAGTGATCGGTGCGGTAAGCACGGTTGCCGGAATATTAATTGCACAGTTTATTGGTGCAGAAGAAACAAAAGAAGCATGGTGCAGTTTTGATGTGAGTCTCATCTGCGGAATTGTGATATCAGCATTATTCCTGCTTGCAGCCGGAGTTTTTCCGTCGCAGATTCTTGGACTGTATACGAAAGATATGAGTATTATAAATACTGGTGCGGTTTATTTTAGAATCGTAGCATTTTCTTATCTTCCAATGGCTGTCAGCAATATTTTATCCTCCTGGCTGCGCTGTAAAGAACATGCCACAATACCATTTCTTGCAAGCTTTGGAGCAGTTGTTGTAAACACAGGACTGAACTATCTGCTGATATTTGGAAAATTTGGATTTTCATGTATGGGAATAAAGGGAGCTGCGATTGCCACACTTATTTCGCAGTTGTTTAACCTGGTATTTATTGTTATTGGATTTGTCTTATGTATCAGAAAAGATGAAGATAAACCGGTATTATCTCTACATTTTAAAAAAATCACACTCTGGGATTATCTGATCATGATTATGCCGATTCTGATCAGTGAATTTTTATGGAGTCTCGGGCAAAATGTGGAATCTGCTGTTTATGGGCATCTTGGCACATCAAACCTTGCAGCTTATACACTTACCGGTCCGATTCAGGGACTTATCGTAGGGGCACTTAGTGGATTGTCAGCGGCTGCCGGTGTGATGGTCGGCAAAAGGCTTGGCAGGAAAGAATATGATGAGGCTTACACAGAATCAAAGAAGATTATGTATGCAGGCTTATTTGGTGCAGTAACGGTATCGGCTTTGCTCATTCTTTTGGCTGGAGTATATACCGGATTCTATCGTGTTGATGACAGCGTAAAAGAGCTTGGAAAGATACTGCTTATCGTATTTGCCTTGTATGCTCCGGTCAAGGTGGAAAATATGATACTTGGCGGAGGCATTATAAGAAGTGGCGGTAACACCAAAATCATTATGATTATTGATATTGTTGGCACATGGTGTATCGGAATTCCACTGTGTCTGCTTGCGGCATATGTATTCAAGTGGGGAATTGTTGGTGTGTATACATTGCTTACTACGGAGGAATTATTCCGGCTTACTGTATCGTTAATTATCTTTAGAAGCCGTAAATGGATAATTAGTTTATGCTGATTTACTTCTTGCGGGATTTTCATAATATGAATATCCGTCACATCGAGTCAGATGCGACGGATATCTGTAACCTTATTTTAGATTTTTTACTTGTCTACTTGACAGGGAGCTGATCATTACGCTTACTGCTACTCGTTTGCAATTATTATATTTCCTGTTTTTCAAAAAGTCAAACAAATTTTTTCTGACAGACTTATTTTCTGACAGACTTATCTTACAGTATCCGTTCAATACAATTTTCAATATACTCGATTCCAAGATCCGTATTCACCGTAAGATCAAAGTTCGCTGCTGCTCCCCAGATCCTGCCGGTATAATAGTGATAATTGTCTGCACGCATCTTATCTTCCCTGTGGATCTTATGCTGTGCATCTTTGGCTTCTACGCCAAGACGTTTCATCACACGCCGGATACGGCTCTCGATCGGTGCGGTGAAAAATACTTTCAATACCCGGCTGTTATCCCGCAGAATATAATCTGAACATCTTCCGATGATCACGCATTTCCCTTTTTCTGCCAGCTTTCGTATCACTTCTGCCTCAGCCTCATAGATCTTGTCCTTTGGAGCTTCTTCCTCCTCATTTCCATACTGATACATCTGATTGAACAGATCATAAAGCAGGCTGTTTGCCATGGACTCTTCTCTTTTACTGATAAACTCCGGCGTCATTCCTGTTGTTCCGGCAGCCATCTCAATGATCTCCTGATCATAAAATTCATATCCTAGCTTCTCTGCCAGCATTTTTCCAATCTCATGTCCGCCTGAGCCATACTGTCTGCCAATGACGATGACATTCTTATGACCTGCCTCTACAGTATTTTCAACAACAGGCTCTTCTTTTTTGGCTGCATACTCTTCTGGGAATAAATACGGTTTGACAAATTCCAGATGTTTTCCGAACAGTCTTGCAATAAATCCTACCAGAAGTGCCGCAATGACCGTACCCTCACGCACTCCGTTTAATTTTCCGAAGAACAGAAAGGAAAGTACTCCGGCAATGACCGCCATGGATGAATCGAAGATGATCTTTGTGGTTCCAAAATTGGTATTCCAGGTCTGCACGATCGCGCGGACAAAGGATTCGCCCGGCAGCATAACCACATCTGCAACTACTTCCATATATACACCAAAGCCAAGCACGATACATCCTGCAAGAAGTGAGATCAGCTTCACCAGATAATTCTGCGGATTCATCCAGGCAAACAGATACATGGTAAAGTCAATAAAATATCCGAATGCAACCGAAACCGGAATCTGAAGAATATTTTCCATCTTAAAATTCTTCCTCAGAATCAGGATCTGCAATACGATCAGAAGGATACTGAAAATGATCGTAAAGTTTCCAAGTGTCAATGGGAAATGAAGACTTAACACATATGGAATCGATGAAATCGGTGACGTTCCAAGACTTGCTTTTGTCACAAGGCTGACTCCAAGTGCATTGATAAACAGTCCCACTAAAAATAAAAGATATCGTTTTAATTTGTTCATTTTTCTCTGTCATTCCTTTCTTTTGTGCACTTATTCGTTTCTTTTTTCTTGCAGATTTGAGTAAATCTTCTTAGATACCGACATAAACTTTTCCATCTCCTCTTCGGATATCCCACTCAAAGCTCTTTCTTCAATCTGCTGAAAATTCTTATCAATCAGCTTCTGCTTTTCTTCCCCTTCTTCTGTCATAAAAATGTGAAAGGTACGTCTGTTCCCATTGAGGATCCGGCGCTCGATCAATCCCTTCTCCTCCATCTTATTCAGAATCGTTGTCAGGGAACCTGCTTCCAGAAAGCATGCCTGCGCAATCTCTTTCTGACTGCTTCCATCATGCGTCTTTAAATAATCGAGGATTTTCGGCTGACCAATTGTAAGCCCGGTATCCTTAATCCTCTCCATCAAAGCCTTCTGCACCAGCATTTGATTTGCCATGATCAGATAGTGTAAACTCTCATCCATCTCGTTTTCTCCTAAAAAATAAAAGTTATAATTCAAACAGTTTGAATTATAACTTTTATTTCCTGTTCTGTCAATTGTTCCGTGAAATGCTTATTTTTATATAACTTCTTTACACAAGAGGTCTGACCGCCTGATATACCTTTTTATACCGTTCAAATATCTTCTCATATTTTTCATAAGAAAACTCCGCATAGAGAAAGCCAAAGAGCTTCTGCTAAACAGCCCTGAGCTTCCTCTTGCGGAGGTTGCATATGCTTGTGGTTTTGATGATTATAATTACTTTATTACGGTGTTTAAAAGGATTGTCGGTATGCCGCCGGGAGCCTACCAGAAGGAGGAGCAGAACTGATTCCGGTCAGAATCGCTTTCTCAAGGAATGGATTCCCCTTGGGCCTCCTTTTGTTTCATTTTGCAACTTTTAGTTTGTTTCTTTTTGAATCTTAGCATCCGTTTTTTTATCTGCCCGATCATATATGCAAAAACTCTGGCGTTCCTTTCCCCACTTAGAAACGCCAGAATTTTTACATATACTGACTAAATTCTACTTTCTCCTTATTCGGTCCCTCAATCGTAAAGAACCGTACCCCATTTTCCCAGAACGGTAAGAAATGAATGATGTCATTTGTTGTATTCATCTGATTGTCTTCAATATACCGATACACTTCTTCTATATCTTTCACATTGATCGCCACATGATCAATTGCTCCGCTCTCCATCTTTGCAGCCTTATTTTCATAAGTCTCGATCACAAGTGTTTCCAGTTTCAGAAATGCAACCTTTTCGTCTGCTTCTTCATTCACCGTCTGAAGTGCGATCTCAAATCCCAGTTTCTGATAAAAAGCAATTGTTTTTTCAATATCATTTGTCGGAATCCCGATATGCTGAATCCCTGTTGTATATGTTTTCAGATCCATCTTAACGTCCCATCCTTTCTTCAACCTGTGCAAGTTCCGGCATCGCAGGAATCGCACCTTTTTTCTCTACACAGAGACTTGCCACCGCATTGCCAAACCGTACATACTCTTTCAGTTCATCCATGGTAAATGCTTCCGGTCTCTTTCCGGCTTTGCTGATACAATATAAAAATCCACCCCAGAAGGAATCTCCTGCACCATTGGTGTCCACCGCTTTGCTCACAAATCCCGGAATATGTACACCGCCTTCTTTGCAGTACAGATATGCTCCATCGCTTCCCAGCGTGACTGCAACGATCTTGACACCCTTCCGGAATAAAATTTCTGCCGCTTCTTCCGGACTTTCTTTATCTGTCAGAAGCTTTGTTTCTTCATCTGAAATTTTCATGATATCCACGTAAGAGACCAGACTTCTCATCTGTTTCTTTGCAGTCTCCTCATCCTTCCATAAAGAGGCTCTGTAATTCGGATCATACGAGATAATACTTCCTTTTTCTTTTGCGCGCCGGATCGCATAATGTGTGGTATCTCTTGCCGGCTGTTCCGTAAGTGACAGAGAACCGACATGGAAAATATGGGTCTTATCCAGAATATCAACATCGATTTCTTCTTTTTCCATTCTGGTATCTGCTCCTGGTTTTCTTGCAAAAGAAAATGTTCTCTCTCCATTCTCATCAATATTTACAAACGCAAGGGTCGTAAAATATTTTTCATCCAGAAGCATTCCTTCCGTTTCCACATTTTCTTTTTCCAGCACAGATTTCAAAAACTCTCCATGCATATCCTTTCCGGCCTTCCCGATAAAAGCGGTATGTCCGCCAAGTTTTGCCACTGCAACTGCAACATTTGCAGGAGCGCCACCCGGATTCTGGGCAAATAGTGTCTGCCCGTCTTCATTTACTCCCTGCCAGGTGAAATCGATCAGGATCTCACCAAATGTTGTAATGTCGTAAAGCGACCGTTTTGCCGCATCATTGGTATCCGCAAGAAGTCCTGCTTCAAGCAGTCTCTCCAGGACCTGGTTGCATTCATTTTCTTCGTCCGTGTGGATATGCAGTTCTCCGTATTCAAATTCAGGCATACTCAAAACACCGAGCATGGATTTCGCATTGACCACATATCTGCCACTGCAAAGCTCTACGTCACAGGAAATCCGCTCTGCAATGCTGACCAGTTTCCGTGCATTTGTCATGGTTCCCAATATTACTTTCGCAATCATTTTTTCCTCCTAAGCAAATATGCTGATAATCAGGGCACAGATAAGACCGGTAAATCCGATAATCGTCTCCATCAGCGTCCATGATTTTAAGGTTGTCTTTTCATCAATTTCCAGTAAGGAGCTTACCAGCCAGAAACCAGAATCATTCACATGACTGAATGCCGTTGCGCCACCGGTAATCGCACAGACCATCGCTGCAAGGTATAATGGCGAAAGTCCTGCAACCGCCGGCATGGATGCCATAATTCCGGCTGCCATCGTCATCGCAACCACTGCCGCTCCAACCGATGCTCTTACCAGAGCTGCGATCAGAAATGCAACTAAGATTAACGGAAGACCGCTCTTTTCCAGTGCCGGTCCGATGATGTCTCCCATCCCACAGTCCTGAAGCACCCAGCGGATAATTCCGCCTCCGGTAATAACCAGAAGGATCTGTCCTGTCGGCCGGAGAGATCTGTCCATGATCTTTTTCAGCTGTTCTCCGTCATACCCCTGTTTTTTTCCAAGAAAATACATCGCACACAGAACTGCAATAATCAGTGCTACAAATGGCGTTCCCACAAATTCCAGTACCGGTCGTACTCCGTCAAGTGCCGGAATATATTCCGAAAGTGTACTACACAAAATAAGTACCAACGGAACAAGAATGATCGCAATGACAGTTGAAAATTTAGGAAGGTTCGCTTCTTCCTCTTCCCTTACTTCTGAAACTGTAGTCGGAAGTCCGGTATGGATTTTTGTTCCGATGAATTTTGACCATAAAATCCCGGCAAAGATAAGCGATAAAATTCCGGTCGGTACACCGACTGCAATCATAACTCCAAGATCTACTCCAAGCATATTGGCAACCAGGACGGATCCTGCTGACGGCGGAATAAACGCGAAACCAGTTGCAAGACCTGCCAGAAGCGGAATTACATAATAAAGTGTTGATTTTTTTGTTTTCTTTGCCAGACCAAATGCAAGTGGAATCAGGATCACAACTCCTGCCTCAAAGAAAACCGTCGTTCCAACTACAAGTCCGGTAATTCCAAGTGCAATCCCTGCTTTTTTCTCGCCAAACCGGTTCACCAGTGTCTGCGCAACGCACTGTGCGCCACCCGATACTTCCAGTATACCTCCGAACAGGGAACCCAGACCGATCAACAGTACAATTCCCTGTAAGGTTTCTCCTGCACCTTTTTCTACCGTATTTACCAGAGTCGGAACCGGCATCCCGGCTCCGAGTCCGATCACCAGAGCAGAAATCAGCAGAGACAGTACCGGATGAAATTTGAATTTAATGATCAGCAGTAATAATAAAACAATTCCCGCTGCCGCCGCGATCAGCAGTCTTGCCGGATCTGCTGCAAATACTGTTTCTGACATTTTCATTTCCTCCCGTATTCTTCCTGATTAGTGAACATATTTGTGGATCGTTGCTTTTACAGCACCTGGTCCTGCGATCATTTCACGGAACATTTCTTCAATCTTTTCACCAACGCCATCTTTGTAAAGATCGGTAAAGAACAGACGTTCATTGGACAGGATCGGTTTCAGCTGGTCTTTCAATGTCTCCGGCTTTCCAACTACGATGTCACCAAGCTGTTCTCCGATTTCTTCATTCATCGGATCCGGTGCCAGTTCGAATTTGTTTCCTTCATCATCAACTGCCAGCATATATCTGAGCCAGCCCGCAATACCAAGCGGAATTGCTGTCAGTTTTGATGCATCTCCGTATTTTGCCACATAGGCTTTTACCGTCTCGCCAAAACGGATACCAACCATCTGTGACACATCAACTGCAAGACGGAGATTTGTATCTCCCAGATATTCATTTGGGAAACGGTCATTAAAAAGTTCATCCACAAATGCCTGTGGAGAAAGGATTCCAGGATCTGCCACTACCGGAAGTCCTTCGTCATAAGCAACCATTCTTGCCATCTTCATCATATCTTCATTGGTATTAAGCATATGTGCGAACAGATCATATCCAAGTACGACACCAAGCGGACCTGTGGCTGAATGAACCGGATTTAAGCATACCGTTACTTTCATTCGTTCCGAAAGATTTACTGTATTTCTGTCCGCCATATAAACTCCAAATCCTTTTTCCAGTGCCGGGCGTCCGTTCGGAAAACTGTCTTCAATGACCAGATATTGCGGTTTTTCTGCATTTACAAATGGAGCAATATAAGTCTTCTTTCCGGTGATAACCGGCTGCATTTTTTCCACACCGAGAGCTTCAAGATCATCTGCAATCTGTTCGCTCGGACGTGGGGTGATCTTGTCGATCATGGTCCATGGGAAGGCAACGACTTTTTCATCACTTACATATGTAATGAAATCATCATCTACAAATCCCTGCCTCTTCCACTCTTCTGCCATTGTAAGAACAGATTCACGGAGTTTTGCACCATTCTTGGAACAGTTATCCATAGATACCAGTGCAATTGGATATCTTCCTGCTTTGAATCTTTCATAAAGCATTGCTACCAGTACTGCCATGGCTCCTGTCGCTTTGTCCGGCCCGTTCTTAATATCCGCTTCCACGAATGGAAACCAGGTTCCGTCTGCTTTCTGCAGAGCATATCCTTTTTCTGTAATTGTAAAGGATACCATCTGAAGAGATTTGCTTGTAAAGATCTCTTTCAGACGGTTCCACTGTGCCAGATCAGAAGACTGTGCTTTTACTGCTTCTGCAAGGGATCCGAGTACTTTATATTCACGTGTTCCGTCCCCATGCAGAATTACGCTCAGTCCCAGATTGTCATATGGATCATAAATTTTATCTACTACGTCATAGTCAAATGTCTCTACACAGGTGATTCCTCTGTCCAGTACACCTTCTTCCAGAAGTCCGTCTGCAATTCCACCGATAAAAATACGGAAAATATTACCGATTCCAAAATGAACCCATCCCGGTTCTTCTTTTGCTTTTTCAGATACCTTCTCCACATCATATCCCGGAAGCGCAATTCCTGCCTTCTCCCATACCGCACGTTCTTTGATTCCTTCGATTGTTAACTTCATCTTATTACCTCCTGTTTTACTTTTTCTTTTTAGTTATGCTTTTGACTTACGCTTATATCTAAGTTGTAAGTGTAGTATATATCCAGCGTATCCAATTGTCTATTGACAAAAAATACAATTTCACATTCTTTTTTTATGCACTTTTAACAAAATCCGTCTGTTGACTTGTTTTACTTCGGCATCTATACTAAAATAAACCCAGATCTTATGTGTATGATTCACATATAAGTAAGTAAAGGAGAATAGTATGCGTGAAAAAGGAATGACCACAATCACTTTAAAAAAAATAAATCGTGATAAGGTCTATCAATACATCTACAATCAGAAAGAAACATCCAAACTTCAGATTGTCCAGGATCTGCAAATGGGACTTTCTACCGTCAGCCAGAATTTAAATGAACTGGAAAATGACGGTCTGATCAGCCGGAATGGATATTTTGAATCAACCGGCGGACGAAAGGCTCAGATTATAAAAATTGTTGAAGATTTCCGTATTTCGATCGGACTTGGGATTTTAAAAGATATGTTTCATATTGTAGCCGTGAATTTATATGGAGATGCAGTTGCAACAGAGACAATTGAACTCCCATATGAGAACAGCGATGCTTACTACACTGCCCTTGCTGCAAATGTAGAGCTCTTTATCCAGAAGAATCATTACGCTCTTGAAAAAATTGAGGGAATTTCGATTGCCACACAGGGAATCATCTCACCGGATGGAACTGCCGTAACCTACGGCGATATTATGGGAAATGCAAATATGCAGCTTTCGGATTTTTCCTCCAGACTTCCGTATCCGTGCCATCTGGAACATGACTCCAAAGCAGCGGCGGATCTGGAGCTCTGGAATCATCCGCAGCTTGACAGTGCACTGGTCTTTCTGCTGAATCCAAACCTGGGCGGTGCGATCATCACCGGGCATGAAGTCCATCAGGGAAATCATATGCGAAGCGGGCTGATCGAGCATATCTGCATCGACCCGGACGGTCCAAAATGCTACTGTGGCAATCATGGATGTCTGGAAACTTATTGCTCCGCTAATGCTCTGAAAGCTGCTGCCGGTATGCCGATCAAAGATTTTTTTTATCTCCTGCATCAGACACAGGCTCCGAACCTTATGCAGATCTGGCGGAACTATCTGGATCATCTTGCTTTTGCGATCCGCAACCTGAATCTTGTAATTGACAGTCCGGTGATCATCAGCGGCTATCTTGCACCATATTTTCAGGAAACAGATATGCTGTATCTGCTAAATAAAGTCAATGAAGGTTCTCTTTTCCGGATGACCGAAGACCAGCTTCTGGTAGGGAATCACGGACAGTATACTCCGGCGATCGGCGCAGCACTTTATTACATCAAGGAGTTCCTGGCTCCGGCTGTGTCGTAATAATCGAACAGGCTGCACTTTGCTCATCGTATACGAAAAAACAGGATGGATGCGCTTTCCAGTCTCCGCATCCATCCCATTTTTCTATTTTTTCAGTATTTTCATCATCTGTTTCTTTGAAGGGACCTGCCCTGCAACCACCAGTTTTCCATCTATCATCACCGAAGGAGCCGTCATCACACCCAGTTTTACAATCTCAACCAGATCTGTCACTCTTTCAATCTCCGTATCGATTCCAAGCTCCTCCAGACATTCTTTCACAACTGCATTCGTCTTATCACAGTTCTCGCAGCCGCTTCCAATTACTTTTATATTCATATCCAGCCTCCCGATTTAATTATTCAGTTTCATAGGAAGTCCCACACATTCTTCCCACGCCGCTGCGATTTCGCGGATCAGTGCGATTCCGATTTTGGAAATAAATACAAGTTGAGACTTCTGCTGGGCTTTATAAGGTGCATAATCCCGTTTTTTTCCAACTACGTCAACCTTTTCCCATCCTTCTTTTTCCACTTTAAAGAATCCCTTTACCCGGAAAACATCCGGTTCAATCTTCGCAAGGAAAGCTTCCAGCTTTTCCTTCTGGATCTCTCCTGTGAAATCCATGGAAAATGTCTTCGGTTTATTTTTCGATGAATTCGTAGTATCCTCACATTCTGCCCATTTATACAGCATCAGATCCATATCATAAAACGAACGGTCAATATTTCCATTCGCACTCTCCGTGATCGGACAGACCGGATTGATCTCACGCACTTTCTCTTTCACCTTCTCAATCCGGTTCTCATCTACCAGATCAATTTTCGTCAGAACTGCAAGATTGCAGTGCTTAAGCTGCCGGTCGATCGTCTCTGAATCTTCGACCTGATCCAGAAAATTATAGCAGTCCACCAGACAGATACATCCTTTGAAATCATATGCATTCGGAGCCATCACTTCCGTCGCCGCAAGAATTTCTTCCGCATTGGACGGATCTCCAAACCCTGAGCTCTCTACAAACACGTATTCCAGACCTTTTCTGGACATCTGAACCAGCGCATCCACAAAGGATAATCTCAGACAGCTGCAGAAAATCGATCCCCGGTTCAGTTCTACCATCTGGATATCATTATTCTGAAGCACGGTTCCATCAATACTGATCTTTCCCAGTTCATCCTGGATCACTCCAACCTTTGTTCCTTCCATATTTTCCAGCAGATTCCTGAGGATCGTCGTCTTGCCGGATCCCAGAAATCCCGTCAGAAAATACAATTTAATCTTACTCATGATTCATTTCTCCTTTTTCTATACTGCAACTGCACCCTGATTTGCTCTGCTGCAGCTGCAACTTATTTTTCTTCCTTTTCTGTATTACAATTGCAATTTAAAAGCCCTGCATAATCTCTCGGGATCATCAGCCGCCCAACCGTCTTGTAAACCTCATTCATCACATCCAGATCCAGAGAATACTGCATCCATTTTCCTTCTTTGCGTGCCTTCACAATTCCCAGATCGCACATCAGCTTCATATCGTGTGATAAGGTTGGCTGTGTGATGTGAAATTCCTCCAGGATCTTGCAGGCGCATAGTTCTCCTTCGGATAACATGTCGATGATCTTCAGACGTTTCGGATCCGACATTACTTTGAATATACGGGCATATTTTTCATAATCTATCTGCATTTTTCTGTCACCTCGGGTAATGTAAATCTTTTCCCTTTTCATGCAAGCATGAATGATCTTTGAATTTCCCCACTACTTTTGATAATATTACGGATTGCTCCGCAGCGTTGCTGCTCACGCAATCCTTCGTCCATTCGGAATCCGCTGATTTACTTCGTAAATCGCTCCTTCCTCATGTCCGGCGGGGAGCAAGTTCAAAATCCTTTTCATGCAAGCATGAAAGTCTTTTGAATTTGCTCCCCTATATTATCACATTTCCCCCATACCCCACAATGATTATTCCGATACAGACAATCCCAATGAATGTTCCGAGCAGTTTTTTCTTGATCGCTTTTGACAGCATTACCATAGATGGAAGTGAAAGGGTTGTCACTGCCATCATAAACGAAAGAATCGTTCCAAGTCCTGCACCTTTTGCCAGCAGGCTTTCTGCAACCGGGATGGTTCCGAAAATGTCTGCATACATCGGAACACCTACTGCTGTTGCCAGTGGCACTGCATACCAGGTCTGCTTTCCAAGAATGCTGCGAACGATATGCCCTGGGATCAGATTGTGGATGGCTGCCCCAATGATAACTCCGGCAACGATATACGGCGCTACCTTTTTAACGGTAGACACAACCTGATTTTTTGCATAATCCATACGGTCAGCTACTGTAAGTGACGGTGATTCTACCTCCACATTCGGTGCCTGGCGGATAAAATCTGCCACCTGATCTTCCATATGCAGTCTCTCAATGATCGTTCCACCTGTAACTGCTATGACCAGTCCAACAATCACATACGCAAATGCAATCTTACCGCCAAATACGCTCATCAGCAGAACCAGTGATCCCAAATCCACCATCGGAGATGAGATCAGAAACGAAAAGGTAACTCCCAGCGGCAGCCCTGCACTGGTAAATCCCATAAAAATCGGAATTGATGAGCAGGAACAGAACGGTGTCACCGTCCCAAGAAGTGCCCCGATCAGATTCGCCCAGATTCCATGAAATTTTCCCATGATCTTCCTGCTTCTCTCCGGTGGAAAATAGCTTTGAATATACGATATCAAAAAGATCAGCACTGCAAGCAACACAAAAATTTTGATGATATCATACAGGAAAAAATGGAGAAATTCGCCCGGGAATCTCCCCTCTCCCAATCCGGCTTTGGCAAGAAGTTTTCCAACCAGATCCTTTAGCCAGCGCATTCCAAGGATCTGATCCCGAAAAAAATCCCATCCGGTTTTTACTGCTTTCATTTTCTCTCCTTCCCATAGAAATATAGAAATATTTCTATATATTTTTCATTTTTTAACCGGTGCAAAACATTTCTTACACCGGTTCTTTAACTGCATCTTACTCTTCACATAGAAATTTGTCAATATGATTTCATTTATTTCTTTGCTTCCGTCGTCTTCGCATTCGGGTAAATCTTTTTCATCTTTGCATCATCATAATGCACATCCGCCCATTTTTGGACAACATTCGTCGCCTGTACACCATTTCCTCTTTCATCATATCTTACCAGTGCCACACAGGATACCAGAATATTGCAGACCATAAATACTAATAAAAACCAGGTCAAAAGCTTTCCTGCAACTGCCGGTATTTTCTCAATCCATTTTTCCACTGGCGGAAATAATATTTTAAACCATACAACTGCAGCAATTCCCCAGAAAAAACAGTAAAGCAGATTAATTCGTCCTCCCAGGTTAAACGGGATCTTGCTGTAATCCCAGAACACTTTTCCAAATACAAGTTCCGTAAACACGCTACAGAGATACTCATACGCACCACCAAGCAGTGTCCCCGTAAGGAATAGAAAACGATCCCCTTTATCCTTATACTTGTATAAAAGTGCCGTAACAAGTGCGATTGCAAGTCCCCAGACAATGCTGAACGGTCCCCAGACCACACTGCTTCTGCTCATCCATACCCCTGCCGTCACACGGCAGAAAATTGTTTCCGTGATATCTCCCAGAAAAGCACCGATCATAAACAGCATCACGATTTTATAAAAGCCGCATCCTTTTGCGAATACTTCTTCTTCGTCCTCTTCCCGGATCTCTTCTTCGATTTTTCTTGCCTTTGGATACGCTTTTTTCAGACGTTTTTCCAGACTTCTGACAATCTTTCCTGCAATCCTGGCACTGATCTTGTCCATCCCGGCATCCGTTGCGATCCATCGCTCCGGATTCTTACTCTTTCCGGTAAGTAGCATAAAGGAACCAAAGATATCAATAAAAAGTACCCCGATCAATATCAGAAGTACAATATGCATCAAAAGCTTCGGCAAGAGATGTAACAAAATCAGCGTGATCCCATTGCACCATCTTACAGCAAGATAACCGAGCGCACCCCAAAACAATGAAACCGGAAGACAGATATATCCATCCAGGTTCCATTTGATGTTTGAATAATCCCACCATCTCGCCTTAAACGCTTTTTCAATCAGATGACCGCTGACCCATTCTGCCACAGTCGCATAAACAGCTGCAAAAATGAACAGCCAGACTCCACGAAGTTCCTGCAAGCCGATCGTCATCGCAATTGCCGTCAGACCATACAACACACAAAACGGTCCGTTAACCAGTCCACGGTTGGCGAACTTTTTCTGCTTCAAAGTTGCCGATATCGTTTCTAATACCCATCCGCCAAAAGAATAAATGAAAAAGAGCCACAATAATTCATATCCAGTATAGTGATTCATAGTCTTCTCCTTTGTAAATTCATGGTATCATCTTATCATGCCAACCATGAACTTACAATTGGGATTTTATCCGTAAAGATATTATATAACACCAATCGTTTTTTCTGTATATTCATTTGTTTAGCATATATATTTCTCTATTTTTTATCTGCATTCCGCATTTATTTCATATATTTAAAATTATTTTATTTTTTTCAGAATTTTTATTGACATTTTGCATTTTATGCGATATTATAATATCAACAAAACAAAAGGAGGACGGACCACCAGAAACTTAATCTTAACTCCAAAGTCTAAGAAAGTAAGAGGTATGGACCAAAGGACACTTAATTTAAAACTCGGACAAATCTAATGAAAGTAAGAGGTACGGACCAAAAGGAACATAATTTAAAACCAGAACAAAATCTAAAGAAAGTAAGAGGTACAGACCACCGGAAACTTAATTTAAAGCCAGAACAAATCTAATGAAAGTAAGAGGTATGGACCAAAAGGAACATAATTTAAAACCAGAACAAATCTGATGAAAGCAAGAGGTACAGACCAATGGCAAGATAATTTATACAATATCAAATCAATGAGAGTAAGAGGTACAGACCAATGGCATAATAATTGAAATTTATATAGAAAAAACTATTTGAGATAATAGTTTCAGATAGATAAGAAGTGAATAAGGAGGATAATCCAATGGATGGATCAAATTAAAATCCACTGTAGCTGAAAGATCAGATACAGTGGATTTTTTATGACATATTATCTGTTCCAAATTCAAGAGCGCGCCTGATGACGCGCTCAATTTCTGCCGATTCATAATACAGCAGATTCTATGAAGTCTTCCGGTCCATATCCCATACTGCCTTACCATCATCACAGTATTCCAGATCCGGGCATTCCCCCTGTACAAAGGAATAAACCGGTTCTTTTCCCTCATATTCCTGAATGATACCGCTTAATTTGGCAAGCATTTTTTCTTTATCACCCGGAAGATGTCCTCTGACTCTCACATGGATAAAGTCATGAAAACCATCATATAAAATATTTGCTCCTGCTTTTTCCGGTGCGATCCTCTCGATCAGATGATATTCTTCACGAATTGTTTCCAGCTCATCTGCCGGAACAAAAGTACCTTGCCGTATATCTTCATACAACGGAACTTCTTTATGCAGAAACATGGAAAAATTCACTACATGCGCCGGATTGGTCCTGTTCAGGAACTGCGCCAGTGCTTCTGCATTTTCCATTCCTCTTCCTTTTCCTGCGACTCCGGTCATAATATGTGCATCATAGATCAGTCCTGCTTCATGAAGCCTGTCAATTGCCTGATACGCCTGTCCCAGATCATGATCCTTTTTCATAAATTTCAGTACATCATCCAATCCGCTTTCAATTCCAAGATACAGATGCTTTACTTTTTTTGCTGCAAGCATTTCCAGTTCTTCCTGGCTTTTATGTAAAATACTTGTAACGGTTGCATCCATATTGACCCCTTCACATTCCGGGAAGTAATATGCGATCCGATCCAGAATCTCATACAATTTCTCCGTCTTCAGGCCAAACGCATTGCCATCCCCCAGAAAGATCTTTTTCGGCTTTCCATTCAGATCACGAACTCTCTTAAGTTCCTCTTCAATCTGCTCTATCGGAAGCTCCCGATACTTCAGATGCCGGAATAAATTGCAGAACTTACACTGGTTGTATGAACATCCAACCATTACCGGAAGCATAAAAGAACTTCTCTCCATCGGTGCCCGGCAAATCTGTCCTTCGTAATCCATACATCACACTCCTATGCTTCTGCATAATAGACATAGTTTTCTTTTCTCGGTTTAGCTACAGGAAGTTCTGCTGCCGCATATCCGAGCACACAATGTCCAATTCCTTCATAGTCTCCTTCGATTCCCCATTTTTTCAAAAGAGCCTTTCCTTCCTCAGATTCAAATTCTTCTTTTGCACGGTGAATCCAACAGCTTCCGATTCCAAGAGAATGTGCCGCATTCATCAGATTCCCCATCACAAGGCTTCCATCATAAAGATAAGTTGGTCTTGCCTTGTCTGCAAGTACAATAAGAACTACCGGTGCTCCATAAAATGGATCTGTATCTGTTCCCATGATCTTTGCATTCATTGCAGAGAGCTGATCTCTCGTTGCTTTATCGGTCACTGCTACGATGATCGGTGACTGCATCCCCATTCCTGTTGCCGCATAAGTTCCAGCCTCAATGATCGCATCCAGATCTTCTTTACTGATCATATCCGGTTTGTAGCTGCGGACGCTTCTGCGCTCTTCCATGTTTTTGATTACTTCATTCATAAATTTTCAGCTCCTTTCAAATCTGTTCTTATTGTAACACGATTCAAAAGGAGCTGTACCTACTATTTTCTTAAATTTTTATATCCGGATTATTTTTCTTCTCCCCAGACTTCCTCTGCAATTTCTTTTACAAGTGCAAGTTTCTTCCACTGTTCTTCTTCTGTCAGCTTATTTCCGATTTCACAGGAAGCAAATCCACACTGTGGGCTTAAATACAGTCTTTCAAGTGGGACATATTTTGCAGCCTCATGAATTCTTTTAATTACGTCTTCCTTATCTTCCAGCTTTGATGACTTGGTTGTAATCAGACCGAGAACCACTTTTTTATCACCATTTACACTCTTCAGCGGCTCAAATCCACCAGAACGCGCATCATCAAATTCCAGATAATATGCACTTACATTTTCACGGGCAAATAAAGTTTCTGCCACACAGTCATACGCACCGCTGCTTGCATAAGTAGAATGGAAATTTCCACGGCATACATGCGTGTTGATCACCAGGTCCTCCGGCGCTCCCTCAATTGCACGGTTATTGATAGCAAGAAGCTGTTCCATGATTTTCTGAAGTCCGGCTTCATCGGTTCCGAAAATTGCTGTAGCATGTGGATCTACACACATTCCCCATGAACAGTCATCCAACTGAATGTTTCTACAGCCCGCATCATACAGGTCACGAATAACTTTCTTATATCCATTTGCGATATCTTCTGCCAGTTCTTCCACATCCGGATAATACTGATTGGTATTCGGAAGGGACATTGGCATAATAAACTGTTCCAGGAACTGTGCCGGTGCCGGGATCGTCTGCTTTGCTACTGTATTTTCATCTTCCAGTGCCTTTACAAATTTAAAATGTTCTACAAATGGATGCTGATCTACGGAAATTTTTCCAGTCAGATAAGTATCATCGATCATTGCAGCTTCACCGTGGAACGGAAGTCCGGTCTTAGTCGGCTCATGTCCTACCCCGTTAAATCCCCACATGAAATCAAGATGCCAGGTTGCTCTTCTGAACTCGCCGTCTGTGATCACACGATATCCGGCTTTTTTCTGCTTCTCTACCAGGTCTAAAATTGCAGCATCCTCTACTTTTGTCAGTTCTTCTTTTGAAATCTTTCCTTCTTCAAAATCTCTTCTTGCTCTTTTCAGTGTTTCCGGTCTTAAAAAACTTCCTACATAATCATAACGAAATGGTGTATTTTTACTCATAATATAGCTCTCCTTTTTTCTTTCGTACTGTCTGTCTTTTATGTTTGAAAGTATAGCAGAGTATTCTGCATCTGAAAAATACAAAAAAAATGCAGTTTGCCATAGTTTAAAACTATAGCAATATCAAAAAAATGTTTCACGCTCCCTTCTTCCATGCTACAATATTACCAGGATATCTGACCAGAAGTATTTTCCGCTAAGATACATTTTCCAGATACTTTTCTAATATCCCAAACCCAAAAACAATATTCTTTATAGAAAGTGAAAAATATGACTCTTCAACAATTAAAATACGTCGTAACTGTTGCTGAAACAGGAACAATTACCGAAGCCGCAAATCGTCTTTATATTTCCCAGCCAAGCCTGACAAACGCAATCCGTGAACTGGAAAAAGAAATGAAGATTACCATTTTTCTCCGGACTAATAAAGGGATCATCCTTTCAAAAGAAGGCGAGGATTTCTTAGGATACGCCAGACAGGTTCTGGAACAGGCCGCTATTCTCGAAGATAAATACAAAGGAACTTCCGGCGGGAAAAAGAAATTCTGTGTATCTACGCAGCACTATTCTTTCGCTGTCAATGCCTTTGTCGATCTGATCAAAACCTACGGACAGGATGAATATGATTTCAGTCTCCGCGAAACCCAGACATACGAAATCATCGAAGATGTAGCAAAAATGCGCAGCGAGATTGGAATTCTTTTCTTAAATAATTTTAATGAAACGGTTCTGGAAAAAATTTTAAAATCCAACGGGCTTATTTTTCATCAGCTGTTTGTTGCAAAACCACATGTATTTATCAGCAGACGTCATCCTCTCGCCGATCACAAAATAATAGCCAATGAAGAACTGGACGATTATCCATATCTTTCCTTTGAACAGGGTGAACACAATTCCTTTTATTTTTCAGAAGAAATCTTTTCTGTATCTGAACGAAAAAAAAATATCCGTGTACGGGACCGTGCCACCTTATTTAATCTTCTGATCGGGCTAAATGGCTACACAGTATGCAGTGGTGTAATCGACAAAAAGTTGAATGGAAAAGATATCATTGCCGTTCCTCTTGCTGACGAAAGTGATATGCGGATTGGGTATATTACACATAAAAAAAGAATGTTAAGCAGATTAGGGACAACTTATCTGGATGCCTTGAAAAAATATCTGCAATAAAAAACTTCTGGAAGCAGTTTCCCTGTTCCCAGAAGTTTTTGTTTTAAAATAAACATACAATTCCATGCACAATAAATGCTGCAACCCATGCAATTACGCACTGAAAGATCACAACACCGATCGCCCATTTACCACCAAGTTCTCTTTTAATAGAAGCAATCGCTGCCACACACGGTGTATACAAAAGACAGAAAATCAAAAGAGCTGCTGCACCGGCTGTGTTGATCACCGCTGTCAGTGCTGCTGTTGACCCAAACAAAATTGAAAGAGTGGAGACAACACTCTCTTTTGCCATAAATCCGGAAATCAGTGCCGTTGATATCCTCCAGTCACCGAATCCAAGAGGAATGAATACAGGTGCGATCATACCTGCTACCGTTGCAAGGATACTTGCCTGTGAATCTGTCACCATATTCAGATGCAGATCAAAGCTCTGCAGGAACCAGATCACGATCGTTGCACCAAAAATAACGGTAAATGCTCTCTGCAGGAAGTCTTTTGCTTTTTCCCAGAGAAGCTGACCAACATTTTTCGCTCCCGGCATACGATAATTCGGAAGCTCCATAACAAACGGAACAGGTTCTCCTTTGAACATCGTCCCTTTCATTGCAAGTGCAGTAAGGATTCCCATCAGGATTCCGAAGAAATAGAGACCGATCATTACAATTGCACCCTTCCCTGGGAAAAACGCCGCTGTAAAGAATGCATAGATCGGAAGTTTTGCTGAACAACTCATAAACGGAGTCAGCATAATCGTCATTTTACGATCACGCTCTGAAGAAAGTGTCCGGCTCGCCATAACTCCCGGTACTGTACATCCAAATCCGATCAGCATCGGTACAATACTTCTTCCGGAAAGACCAATCTTTCGCAAAAGTTTATCCATAATAAACGCAACCCTTGCCATATATCCACTGTCCTCCAGCATCGAAAGGAAAAAGAACAGTGTAACAATGATCGGCAGGAAACTCAGCACGCTTCCAACCCCCTGAAAGATTCCATCTACAACCAGTGACTTTAATACGCTGTTGACTCCTGCTGCATCCAGTGCCTGACTGCAGGCTATGATCACCTGGTCAATTCCCTGTTGCAGAAGATCCTGTAAAAATGCTCCGATCACATTAAATGTCAGCCAGAATACCAGTCCCATAATTGCGATAAATGCCGGAATTCCGGTATATTTTCCTGTCAGAACCTGATCGATCTTCCTGCTTCGCACCCGCTCCCTGCTCTCATGTGGCTTTAATACCGTATCTTCACAGGCACGCTGGATATAGTTAAAACGCATTCCCGCTACTGCCGATGAACGGTCTACCTTGCATTCTTCTTCCATCTGCAGATTGATATGTTCCAGAAGCTCCTTTTCATTCTGGCTCAGCTTTAATTTTTCCAGGACAAGTTCATCATTCTCTGCCAGCTTGCTTGCTGCAAATCTGACCGGAATCCCTGCTTCCTTCGCATGATCTTCAATCAGATGCATGATCGCATGAATGCATCTGTGAACCGCACTTTCCTGACCTTCAGCAGAACAGAAATCCACTTCTTCCGGTGCTTCCTGATATTTTGCGACATGCAGTGCATGTTCTACCAGTTCCGCAATTCCTTCTCCCTTTGCTGCCGAGATTGGTACAACCGGTACTCCGAGAAATGCTTCCAGCTCATTCACACGCACAGAGCCTCCGTTCACACGCATCTCATCCATCATATTCAGCGCAACAACCATCGGGATCTCAAGTTCCATAAGCTGCATCGTCAGATACATATTCCGTTCAATGTTGGTTGCATCTACGATATTGATGATTCCCTTCGGTTTATCCTGAAGCAGAAATTCTCTTGTAACGATTTCCTCACTGCTGTACGGAGACATAGAATAAATTCCCGGAAGATCGGTAATACGGGTATTGGGATGTTCCTTGATCACACCGTCTTTTCTGTCAACCGTAACACCTGGAAAATTACCCACATGCTGATTTGATCCGGTCAGCTGGTTGAACAGCGTTGTTTTTCCACAATTCTGATTTCCAACCAATGCAAACGTAAGTGTCGTATCCTCCGGTAATGGATGCTCTGTTTTCTTCTCATGAAAAATGCCTGCTTCTCCATACCCCGGATGCTGTGCATCTCCTAACGATTGTCTGCCTTCCTTCTTCTTATAATGTGGCTCATGGGCCGGTGTAATTTCAATCTGTCCGGCATCCTCCAGACGGATCGTAAGTTCATAACCATGGATCCTGATCTCAACCGGATCCCCCATCGGCGCATACTTTACAATCGTTACTTCTGTTCCCTGGATCAGTCCCATATCCAGGAAATGCTGCCTGAGTGCACCACTTCCTCCTACGGAAAGAATCGTAGCTGTCTTTCCGACTTGTAATTCTTTTAGTGTCATTCCTCTATCTGTCTCCTTTGGTCAAAACCATTTATTGATAATTTATATCATTATCATATCAGTCCTGTAGGTAGTCATTCAAGAATAACATTCGTTTTTTCTAACTAATTTCCTCGCCTGCAAATTGTTTTATTCCGCAGTCTCTCTAAACCGGTACCCTACTCCGACTTCTGTCAGGATAAATCTGCAATTTCCCGGATCCTTTTCTATCTTCCTTCGCAGTGCTGCCATAAATACCCTCAGGTTGGCTGCTTCTACTCCCTGTGCACTGCCCCAGATCTGGCTGAGAATATAATTATGTGTCAGTACCTTTCCCCTGTTGTCGATCAATAGTTTCAAAATCTTATATTCCATCGGAGTCAGATGAACTTCTTTTTCATCAATCAATACCTGATGTTTTTCCCAGTCCACTTTCAGATAATCACACTGAAAGATTTTTTCTTTCTTTTCTTCCGGAATCTGGTTACTCTTTCTGAGCGCCACACGGATTCTGGCAAGCAGTTCACCCATATAAAACGGTTTTGTCACATAATCATCTGCTCCCAGATCCAGTGCCTGTATTTTTTCTTCCTCTTCCTGTCTTGCACTGACCACAATGATCGGTATCTTCGAGATCTCTCTTACATTTTTTATAATCTCAATCCCGTCACCATCCGGAAGTCCAAGATCCAGAATAATCATATCCGGTCTGTTTGCATAGAACAGTGCATTTGCTTCTCCACATGTCTTCGCAATCACAAAATCATAGTCTTCTTTCTTAAGACTCATCGAGATAAAGTTAATAATATATTTATCGTCTTCCACAATTAAAATTTTATGCTTATCTGCCATCTGTACTTACCTGCCTTGCCTCCAGCCAGAACATGAACCTTGCTCCGCCTTCTTTTCTGTTCTCTGCACAAATATTTCCACCATGTGCATTTACTACCGCTTTACATATAGCCAGTCCCAGACCGATTCCTCTTTGTCTGTCCCCTTTTTCATCTGACCTTGTAACAAATTCGTCAAAAATATTTTCTTTCAGATCTTCCGAAATTCCGTCTCCATCATCCTCTACACTGATCCACACTTTTCCTGCATCATATCTGGCTTCTATACAGATCCATCCATTTTCCCCTGTATGCTTCATCGCATTATCCAGAAGATTGACCAGCACCTGGACCATCAGTTTTCCATCTACATTTACAACGATCAGCTCCGACGGAAGTTTAATTTCAAATCTCCTCTTTTCCCGGAGTCCTATGATATGTGATACGGCTTCATAGATCAGATCATCCACTACTTCCTGGTCTTTCCGGATCTCAAATTCTTCACTTTCCAGCTTTGTCATATTCAAAATATTTTCCATCAGGCGCATCAGCCATACAGACTGCTCCTGTATCTCTCCTGCCAGTTCCTTTCTGACTCCGGCATCCAGATCATCCGCCTCTTTTAAAAGTCCAGCATCTCCCATGATTCCGGTCAAAGGTGTCCTGAAATCATGGGAAATACTTCTCAGCATATTGCTTTTCAACTTTTCTCTTTCCATCTGTGCCCTTGTTTCCTCTGCAATACGCACCTGATTATGAAATCGTACCATAATACTTGCGGAAATAAATCCTGTGATAAGGAAAAACACCAGAAGTACCACATCATTCTGATCCGTCATCGCAAATGTATGCACCGGCACTGTAAAAAAATAATTAAACAGCAGCACACTGCATACTGAAGCCATCATTCCATACAGATAACCGGTAGTTGTAACTGTTATGACCAGTACACCTACAATATAGATCATCAGAATATTTTCTTTTCGAATCCCATAACTCTGGAGAAAAAAAGACAAAAATGTTGCAACCGCCATGATTGCAACCGAGTGCACCATATATTTTACTCTCTCTTTTATCATTTTCTTTCCCCCATCATTCATTATTTCATACTTGTAAGCAGACGGTCAATATCCTTTGTAAGACCTACTACAAGCAGATGATCCTTCTCATGCATCACATAATCCGCTCTCGGAAGGACCACCAGCTCTGCATTTTTCTTTATTCCAAATACATTTATATGATAGTTTGCCCTTATATCCGCTTCTTCTATCGTCCGCCCGATCCATGCAGACTTCGGCTGGATTTCAAAAATCGAATAATCCTTACTGAGTTCAAAATAGTCAAAAACATGATTTGCACTGTATTTTACAGCCAGTCGTTCTGCAATATCCCGATCCGGATAAAAGACTTCATCCGCTCCGTTTCTCAATAAAAATTTTGCATGGATATCCCTGTTTGCCTTACTGACAACATGTTTGGCTCCAAGCTCTTTTACCAGGCTTGTTATCTCCAGACTGCTCTGGAAATTTGATCCGATGCACACAAAGCAAAGATCGAAATTTCCTACTCCAAGACTTCTTAATACTTCTTCATTTGTACAGTCCCCTACCCGTACTGCCGTTGCGTATTCCAGTAAATCCGTTGTCTTTTTCTCATCTTTATCGATGACCATTACCTCATTTCCCCGATTGGCCATATCAATACACAGATGATGGCCAAATCTTCCAAGTCCTATAATCAATACTGATTTCATTTTTCTACTCCTCGTTCTATCCTATCGTAATTTCTTCTACCGGTTTCCGGATCGGTGCCTCATGTCTGTGTCCTTTCAGTGAAAGTGCAAATGTCAGACTTCCTATTCTTCCGCAAAACATCAGAAATACCAGCATCATCCTTGATGCCATGCATACATCTCTTGTGATTCCCGCAGACATTCCCACTGTTCCCATTGCAGAAAAGACTTCAAACATCACATCCGACAAAGAAAACGGCTGCATAATTTCCATGAAGATCGTTCCTGTTAGTATAAGGAACAGATTCGTACACATTACAACACTGGCCTTTCTGATCGCAGTTTCATCCAGTCTTCTGTTAAATACATTACAACCGGCTGCTTCCATCAGATTTGCACGCACAAATACAATGAGAGCCACTACGGTTGTCGTCTTAATTCCACCTGCTGTAGATCCCGGGCTTCCTCCTATGAACATCAGAATCATAGTAACAAGTTTACTGCCTTCCGTCAACGCTCCTGTATCGGTTGTATTAAACCCTGCTGTTCTGGCTGTCACCGAGTGAAATAAAGAACAGAGTATCTGTTCTTTCACAGGCATCCCTGCCAGTACATTATTTCTTTCCAGTATCAGGAATAAAACTGCTCCTGCTATAATCAAAAAACCTGTTGTCGATAAAACAATCTTTGTATGCAGATGATATTTTTTCCAGTGGAGTTTTTTCACAGACAGATCATCCCACACAAAAAAACCGATTCCACCGATTATGATCAGCAGCATGATCACTGTATTTACCAGCCAGTCATCCGAATATCTGACCAGTGACTGATAGGCACCATTCTCTCCCATAAGGTCAAATCCGGCATTGCAAAAAGCTGATATAGAATGAAAGATCCCATACCAGATCCCCCTTCCTATTCCAAATTCCGGAATAAACCGGATCATCAGCAATACGGCTCCAATGCTTTCAAAAAAAAGTGTTCCCTTAATAATCTTCTTTGTAAGCTTTACAATTCCACCAATTTGAATACTATTGATACTCTCCTGCAAAATTCCGCGGACTTTAAGCCCTATCTTTCTTCTTAGCAGAATTGCCACACAGACACCAAGTGTCATAAATCCCATACCGCCGATCTGGATCAGAATCAAAATGATAAGCTGTCCAAAAAAAGACCAGTGCTGATACGTATCCTGTACAACCAGCCCCGTCACACAGGATGCAGATGTCGAGGTGAATAATGCATCTGCAAAAGATGTCATATTTCCATCCCTTGATGAAACCGGAAGCATTAAGAGAATACTTCCCAAAAGAATCAGCAGCAAATACCCGACAACAATCATCTGCGTCTGTGTCATCTTTTTATATAATACTGTCATTTGTTTCTTTTCCTTTCTCCTCAGTATCTTTCTTCCTCTCTCTCTTCTTTATCCTTCTTCAGGAAAATATCGAGTTCACGCATCAGATGCAAGCCGGCGATCAGTAGAAAGCTCAGGATCCCTGTAAATAAAATAATACTCTCAATCTCGAACATAACCTTTCCTTCCTCTTACTGTTTTTACTCCTGTTTTTTCAAATCAATGATAGTATTTTTAGTATAAAGATTGTATAAAGATTCCTGATTTTATGTAAATATTCCGTTATAATTTCATGCTAAAAAATGGGATTAGAAATTTTCAGTTATATAAAAAGAATGCGCATCTCCGGCACGTAGTCCTTTTGTTTCATAGGAAGTTCCTTCGGAACTTCCTATGAAACAAAAAAAACGGGCACTTCGCAGTTCAAATTTCTGCAAAGCGTCCGCCTTTTTTACAAAATCTTTTTATTCAGCTGCTGCTTCTTCTTCATCTGTTTCCGGAACATCATTATGAACGGCAGCCACACCTGCTACATCTGCTTCCGGATCTGTGATCAGCTTGACATCTTTATCTTTTGCGATGTCAAGGTCTTTGACTTTAATGGTTTCTCCGACCTTCAAATCCCCAACATCAACAATTACTTTTTCAACAAGTGCAGATGGAAGTGCTTTGTATTCAATTTCACTAAGCAGTTCCTCAACAACACCTGTGACAACCTTTGACTGATTGTGGATCACAACTTCTGCTACGGAATGTACCATTTCTCCACTTACCAGTGCCTGAAAATCTATTTCAAGTACTTTTGAACCCATAGAATCATAATCGACTTCTTTTACCAGCACATCAATCTGCTCTCCGTCCAGATCCAGCATGATCTGGCTTCCTTTGCCATTGGCTTTCAGGAACTTTTCCGCTTCTTTCTGTGTCATCTGTACCGGAATGGAGCCTTCAATCTCACGTCCGAATACATTGCCGGTTACATAACCTTCTCTTCTGAGTTTTTTGGCTTTTGTCTGCATGTTTCTTTTTTCAGCTTTTAAAGTATTCATTTATCTTTTCCTCCAATCACTGACTTCTGGTAAAGTACCTATTTCCTTGTTACAGCTGTATTATAACACTCATGGATTATCAAGATTAACCAAAATCACATCTTTTTTGGCCCATATTTTTGCTGTTTTTCAAACTTTTTTATTTGTTTTGTGCAATTTTTTTATTTTTCAACCCTTATAGATTTCCATAATTTTTCATATTTTCAGCTTTTTACTGTTCCAGATATTCTTTGATCCTGTCGATATTATACAAAGGAATATTTGTCATCCATTCCTGTTTCCGGTAATCTGACATAGACATTCTTACCGCATATTTAGGCTTATATTTTTCACAGAAAGCTTTCAGGCTTTTTGCCCTCAAATTTTCCTCCGCTTTCACTTCCAACGGAATAATCGAAGTTCTTCCCTGTAATAAGAAATCAATTTCACCACTGGAATTTGCAGTCGAATAGTAATACGGTTCTATATGATCCAGTGCGATCAGCTGCTGTAAAACATACTGCTCCGTTAACGCACCTTTAAACTCTGTAAATATACGGTTTCCATCGATAATTACCTGCGCATCCATATCCGTCATCGCCATCAAAAGCCCCACATCCAGAAGATATATTTTGAACACATCCAAATCCAGATATGCCTTCAGTGGCAGCGCAGCTTTCCCTGCTCTTTGTACCTTATGAATCAATCCACAGTCTAAAAGCCATTGTATTGCCAGCTCAAAATCTTTTGCCCTTGATCCTTTTCTCACCTGTCCATAGATATATTTTTTATTTTCCTTCGCCAGCTGCATCGGAATCGAATTCCATACAAGATTCAGTCTTGGAACCAATGAAGTCTCGGCGTGTTTTGAAAAATCCTGTTGATAATAATTCAACAGGTTCTTCTGTATCTCTCTGACCTGATTAAAATCCTTCGTTTCTACATACGTCTGTACTACTTCCGGCATGCCACCTACATAATAATATTCGCGTAACCGGTCTATATATTTAGATTTGAATGTTGTCACCATATCAGTATCCGTTCCCTGAAGAATATTTACGAAGCGTTCCTCTCCTAATGCGCACAAAAATTCCTGAAATGTCAATGGATAAAGATCCATAAAATCTACCTTTCCAACCGGAAAAGAAGTTCCTTTATGCAATGCCACACCAAAAAAAGAACCTGCTGCCACAATTGCATATTCAGGAGCATTTTCACAAAAATATTTCAGAGAAGACAATGCTTTCGGGACTTCCTGTACTTCATCAAATATCAGCAATGTGTCTTTCACATCAATGGAAATTCCTGTTTCTGCACTGATTGCCAGTATGATTCTTTCTATATTAATTTCACCATCAAATACCTGCTGCATTCTTGTGTTACTGTCAAAGTTTACATAGGCAACTTTTTCAAAACATGTCCTTCCAAATTCTTTCATTAGCCATGTTTTTCCTACCTGTCTGGCTCCACGGATAATCAAAGGTTTCCTGTTTGCTTTTTTCTTCCACTCTTTTAATTTTTCTAATGCAAAGCGCTTCATCTGGCATCCTCCTTGCTTTATGATCTATGATTCTATAAACATTATATCCTGTTTATTTTTATTTTATCACTAAAAAATGTGTGGTTCAACATTTTTAAGGACGTATTTTTGTATGGATAATACATTTTTAAGGACGTATTTTCATATTGTACATACATTTTCAAGGACGTAACAGGTTGAATAATCTATTTTTAAAATTGCATATTCACCTGCAAAATGTTATACTCGGATAAGAAATGTTAATGAAAAGAGGTTTGATTATGAGAGCATATGAACGACTTTTAAATTATGTAGTAGTCCGTACCCCAAGTGATGAACACAGTACGACTTCTCCTTCTTCCCAGTGTCAATTCGACCTGGCACGTATTCTGGCAGATGAGATGACTGCCCTCGGAATTTCTGACGTAAGTCTGGATGAATTCTGCTATGTATACGGAAAGATTCCTGCCACACCGGGATATGAGAATAAGCCATCTATCGGATTTATCGCACACATGGATACCGTTTCCGATTACTGTGACCATGACATCATCCCGGTCGTACACAAGAATTACGATGGCGGTGATCTGTCGCTTGGCACAAGTGGACGTACCCTTACCGTAAAAGATTTTCCGCATCTTCCATCTCTTGCCGGACGCACCCTGATCACAACAGACGGTACAACCGTTCTTGGTGCCGATGATAAAGCCGGAGTTGCCGAGATCATGACCATGGCTGAAGCACTGATCAAAGAAAATATTCCGCACGGACCGATCTCAATCGCTTTTACACCAGATGAAGAAGTCGGTGGTGGAACTGATCATTTTAATGTGGAAAAATTTGATGCACAGTTTGCCTACACTCTGGATGGCGATACCGAAGGCGAAATTCAGTATGAAAACTTCAATGCATGCAAGGCAGATTTTGAAATTACAGGATTTGCTGTGCATCCGGGTTCCGGCAAGGATACGATGATCAATGCGTGCCTGGTTGCTGCTGAAATTAATAATATGCTCCCAGGGCTTGAAATCCCGCGTGAAACGGAGGATTATGAAGGATTCTACCATCTGACCGGTATGAGTGGAGATGTGGCAAAAGCAGAGCTTCATTACATTGTAAGGGATCACGACAAGAATCTGTTTGAAGCCAGAAAGGAAACTCTTCGTCATATTGAGAAGAACCTCAATGAAAAATGGGGAGAAGGCACTGTGAAACTTACGATTACTGACCAGTACCAGAATATGGCTGAGATTATTGCCGGATGCATGCATCTGATTGAGAATGCAAAGAAAGCCTGTGAAAATGCGGGTGTTGCACCGCTTGTGCTTCCGATCCGTGGCGGAACAGACGGATGCCAGCTCAGCTTTATGGGACTTCCTTGCCCGAACCTTGGAACAGGGGGACATGCATTCCATGGACCATATGAACACATCACGGCGGAGGGAATGGACAAGGCTGTGGATATTGTGGTTGAGCTTGTGAAATTATACGCGGAGATGTAAAAGGTTGTCTGACGGACAGATTGGACAGTTTGTGACTCTTTACAAGTAAACAAATATTTTAAGCAAAACCGGAGTTGCCGCATATCACTAAAATCCATGCGACAACTCCGGTTTCTTAAATTTGAAAATATTCTTTTATCTGTCCAAGTATAATCCCCATCAGCTTTGTCCTTGCTTCTACACTCGCCCATGCTACATGTGGTGTAATCAGCAGTTTTTTGCTGTCTTTTATTTTTCGCAGCGGATTCGTCTCACTCATCGGCTCCTGGCAAAGTACGTCAAGTCCGGCTGCAGCTATCTCGTCATTTTCCAGTGCCTCATACAGATCCTGCTCGACTACGATCGGACCACGTCCGAGATTCAGGAAAATACAGGTTTTTTTCATTTTTGAAAAAGCTGCTTTATCCATTAAGCCCTCTGTATGCTCATTTAACGGTGCATGAACGGATATGATGTCAGATTTCGCAAGCAACGTATCCAGATCTACCTGTTCGTAACCTCCCTGCGCCGGACGCCCTGATGCAGAGTAATAAATAATCTGTGCTCCGAATGCTTTTGCGATATCCGCAACTCTCCGGCCAATTGTTCCCAGACCTATGATTCCCCACGTTTTGCCACTGATCTCCGTGAAATGCTCTGCAAAATGCGTAAATATTGTATCATTAATGTACCGCTCTTCTTTCACATAATCATCGTAATAACGCATCTTTTCCAGCAGATAGAGAAGCATTGCAAAAGTGTGCTGTGCCACCGTTTCTGTCGAATAGCCGGCTACATTTCTCCATGCAACTCCTCTTTTTTCCAGATATTCTTTATCCAGATTGTTGGTCCCCGTTGCCGTCACACATACCAGCTTTAACTTCTCTGCTTTTCCAATCGTCTGCTCATTGACCTGTACTTTATTCAAAATGATCACATCTGCATCCTGAACTCTTTCCGGTACTTCTTCTGATGTAGAAAAATCGTATTTTACGACTTCACCAAGCCTGTCAAATCCAGAAAGATCAATATCTTCTCCAATTGTTTTTACATCCAAAAAAACTATTTTCATAATCTGTCCCTCACTTTATCACTGTAATTTGCAACTTTTCCTGTTCATTATCATAACAAATTTATTTTACGGATACAACCCAAACAACCGTTGACATCCTTATCCTATGGCGCGTATACTAAAGAAATGAAGAGCATTTGCGATTATATCCAGATATAATTAGCAGATGTTTTTTTTGGTCTTTCTGGCAAGCCTTTGCTTTTTATAAATCACATTTCATCAACATCAAGGAGGATACTATCATGAATCAGAACAAAGTTTTGGAACTTACAAAAGATATCGCAACTGATATTATCGGAGGAATCCTGATCGCTGTCGGTGTCTATAATTTTGCTGCCGCCGCAAAGTTTCCGATGGCAGGGGTAAACGGAATCGCCCTGATCTTTTACCAGTTGTTCGGACTGCCAATCGGTACTGTTGCCCTGATCCTTAACATCCCGATCGCCATCTGTTGTTTCCGGCTTCTTGGCCGCAGATTTTTCCTGAATTCAGTCCGGACAATCATCATTACTTCCATAATCATAGACGTGATCGCACCGCTATTCCCGGTTTATCAGGGTGACAGACTTCTTTCTGCCATCTGCTGCGGTGTCCTTTCCGGACTTGGTTATGCAATGATCTATATGCGGGATTCTTCAACCGGAGGCTCTGACTTTATCATGATGTCGATCAAAGCACTGAACCCACACCTTTCCCTTGGAAATATTGCATTTGCACTGGATGCAGTAATTGTGATCCTTGGAACCGTAATTGTATCCCATGACGTGGACAGCCTGATCTACGGTCTGATCGTCAGCTATCTGCTCTCTCTTGTTATGGATAAAGTTATGTACGGAATTGATGAAGGAAAGCTTGCCCTAATCGTAACCGATCCTGAGCACAGCACTGAAATCTGCTTCAAGATCGATGAGGTTCTCGGACGCGGCTCTACAATTTTAAATGGTATGGGAAGCTATTCCAAAGATGATAAGCACATCGTAATGTGCGCCTGCAACAATAAGCAGATGTACGGAATACGCAAACTGATCAAAACGATTGATCCAAAATCCTTCCTTGTAATCATGGAATCGAATGATGTAGTGGGTGAAGGATTTAAAGATGAGTAAATAGCAGTCAGCATTTCCAGACAGCTAAGCAACTCACCAGTATCACTTGTTGGACACTTTGCTTCAAAAAATAGAATTCCTGATAATAAAAACCGGTGGCTCATGTCTTTTTACACAAGCCACCGGTTTTTCTATAATCTGCCAGGCCAATACTTCGCTTTTATACACACTCTGATTCTCTGCCCTTTTTCTAAGTCCGGCTCTTCCTATGAATTCAGATCTTCTGTGATTGATTTAAGGTTCATGAAGTTTGTCAGATAATCTGCTGTACCAGTCTTCGCATCTGTTCCGGACATATTAAATCCACCAAATGGATGCTGAAGTACAACTGCTGCTGTAGATTTTCTGTTAAAGTATAAGTTACCTACCTGGAATTCTACTTTTGCTCTCTGGATATTTTCACGTGTCTCACTGTATACAGATCCTGTAAGACCATATTCTGTCTGGTTTGCTACATCAAGTGCTTCATCAAAAGAATCTACTTTGATAACAGCAAGGACTGGTCCAAAGATTTCTTCATTGGCGATTCTTGCATCTCTCTTGATATCGCGGATTACAGTAGGATCGATATAATATCCTTCTGCGTCACTGTATGTACCACCGAATACAACATTTCCTTCTTTACGTCCGATCTCGATATAATTTGTAATACTGTTATAAGCGCCCTGGTTGATAACCGGTCCCATCGCTGCATTGCTTTCGCCTGATCCCTGGTTTGCCTTCAGTTCTGCTGCGCATTTTACAACTTCATCTACAAACTCATCATATACATCTGCCAGAACAATTGCTCTTGAGCATGCAGAGCATTTCTGTCCCTGGAATGTAAATGCAGAGCTTGCAACTCCGTTTGCTGCTTTCTTGATGTCTGCTGTTGAATCTACGATAATTGCATTCTTTCCACCCATCTCAGCTACAACACGTTTGATCCATCTCTGTCCGTCAGCGATCTTGGCTGCATGTTCATTGATTCTGCATCCAACTGCTTTTGATCCTGTGAAGTTTACAAATCTTGTAAGCGGATGTTCTACGATGAAGTCACCAATCTCTGATCCTGATCCAGGAATGTAACTTACTACATCAGCCGGAATACCAGCTTTCTGGCAGAGTTCTACGAATTTGTATGCAACGATCGGAGCGTCTGAAGATGGTTTACAGCAGATCGTGTTACCTGTAACAACTGCAGATACGATCATTCCACCAAACAGTGAGAGTGGGAAGTTCCATGGAGAAACAGCCACACCTACACCAATCGGGATGTAAACGCATTTTGTAAGTTCATCTGTAGGAACCAGTTCTTTTCCTTTTTCCAGATTCTGGATATGCATTACATAAGAATTGATAAAGTCAAGCTGTTCGCAAAGTTCTCCGTCAGCTTCTCCCCAGTTCTTTCCACTTTCAAGGACGTTCCATGCATCCATGATAAAACGGTTCTCGATCAGAAGTGCTGCAAGTCTTCTTAATACACGTACTCTTTCTTCTACAGATGTAAGGCTCCATTTTTTGAATGCTTCGTAAGATGCCTTGATTGCCTCATCAGCCTGTTCTTTGCTGCATGAGCATGCATATCCGAGTACTTCCTTTGTAGCCGGTGATACAGAAGCGATCTTCTTTTCTGTCTCAACTTTCTTTCCACCGATGATCAGCGGGTAAACAGCACCTGCTTCTGCATGAGCCTGTTTGAATGCTTCTTCTATTTTCTTTTTATTTTCTTCCAATGTGAAATCAACTTCTACTGCGTTTTTAAATCCTGTAAGCATGTACTTATGTCCTCCTTGAACTATGGTCTATAAATTGTTTATTATTGTAACAGCAAATTTTCCTCACGTCAATATGTTAAAGTAAAAAAAATGTATTTTCGTATACAATTATACCGTTTATATTTTAACAAACAACTTTCATGTTTTCGTTCTATTGACATTTTATCTCAATGGATATAAGATATTATCTAAATGGTTCTTTTTAGAACTATTTTTATTTCACAGGAACTTTCTATGAAATAAAAGGAACATTCTTTTTTATTGTAAAAACGGAGGTGTATAGATGAACATTACATATCTGCTTGAATTAATGCAGCGAATTGGGAAAATGCATGAACAGATGTTGAAAGAATTATGCCACCAGTATGATCTCTCGCTGATCGAGGCTAAGATCATTGCTTTCTTACATAATAACCCAACAAAAGATACCGCAGGTGATATTGCCGAGCTCCGGATGCTTTCAAAAGGGAATGTATCCCAGACAGTTGATCTTTTGTGTCAGAAGGGGTTCCTTTCAAAAACAGCAGACCAGACAGACCGCAGGAAAACGCATCTTTCCCTGCTGCCATCATGTGAAAATGTTACCGAAGCAATCGACACATTCCAGTCTGCTTTTTACCACAATCTGTTTGACGGATTTTCGTTAGAAGAATTCCAGATGTTCGCCTCACTGAATGAACGTCTGGCATCCAACGTAGCAACTATTTATCACAAAGGAGATTATTAGACATGAACAAAGACAAAGATTTTCTGGGTACCGAACCCGTCGGAAAGCTGATGTTCCGGCTTGCGATTCCGACGATCACCGCACAGCTCATCAATATGCTGTACAACATTATTGACCGTATTTACATCGGACACATTCCTGGTGATGGTGCACTTGCCCTTACCGGAGTCGGCGTATGTATGCCACTGATTATGATCATTTCCGCTTTTGCAGCACTGGTTGGAGGCGGTGGTGCGCCGCGTGCTTCGATTGCAATGGGAAAAAATGACCTTAATACTGCAGAACATATTCTGGGCAACTGCTTTTTCCTGCAGATTCTGATTTCTATAATCCTGACAGTCATCCTGTTATTTGGTAACCGTACTTTTCTTCTTGCCTTCGGTGCCAGTGAAAATACGATCGAATACGCTGTAAATTATATGAACATTTACGCTGTCGGCACTATTTTCGTCCAGCTTACCCTTGGCATGAATATGTTTATCACCACACAGGGCTTTGCCAAAACAGGTATGCTCTCTGTTCTGATCGGAGCAGTGATGAACATTGTTCTGGATCCGCTGTTTATCTTTGCATTCCATCTTGGAGTCAGAGGTGCTGCGCTTGCCACAATTCTGTCACAGGCAGTTTCCTGCATCTGGGTTCTTTCTTTCCTGTGCGGCAAAAAGACGATCCTGCACATCCGGAAAAAGAATCTCATCCTGAAACCGGAGATTATTCTTCCTTGTGTCGCTCTCGGGATTGCCACATTTATCATGCAGGCAAGTGAGAGTATCATCTCCGTATGCTTCAACTCTTCTCTGCTGAAATACGGAGGAGATATCGCAGTTGGTGCCATGACGATTCTTACCAGTGTCATGCAGTTCGCAATGCTGCCGCTGCAGGGGCTGGGACAGGGTGCGCAACCAGTCCTGAGCTATAATTACGGTGCAAAAAACGGAGATCGTGTTAAAAAAGCTTTCAGACTTCTTTTAACAGCAAGCCTCTGTTATTCCACACTTCTGTGGACATTTATTATGCTCTTCCCGCAGGTGTTTGCAAAAATGTTTACTTCAGATTCTGCACTGCTTGGTTTTACTAAATCAGCGCTCCGGATTTACTGTGCCTGCCTGCTGCTTTTCGGAATCCAGATCGCATGCCAGATGGCATTTACATCATTCGGAAAGGCAAAGGCTTCGATTGCTGTCGCTGTTACACGTAAATTTATCCTGTTGCTGCCACTGATCTATCTGCTGCCGCATATTCTGACCGGGAACAAGACCAGTGCAGTCTATATGGCTGAACCGATTGCAGACTTCCTGGCGGTATCCTTCACGACGGTTTTGTTTACGTTTCAGTTCAGGAAGGTGTTGAAAGAACTTGAGGGGTAGTCGCAAGAGGGCATAAAAAATAATCCCTGGTAGCTGCTAAGTTGCACGAACCATTCCAACGAGCCTTTGAAAGCATCAATTGTGTCAGCAATGGCTTCCACAATTGATTAAGTCTCGTTTCCATCGTGCAAAGACGCATCTACCAGGGATTATTTTTTATTTACGTTGTTGACTAAGTTTTACTTCTTTGACTGGGTATTGAACCGAAGTCGTAAATCATTGTTTTATATTTTCAAATGGATTTACGCTTTACCTCAATTAGGCTTCCTGTCCATCGGCGATTTTGGATGTTTCTTTTTCCGGGAATAATAGACCAAAAATCTTTCTTACTAATGGACCGGCGAAGCAGAGCTGCCAGAAGAATGCCATCGGGAAGTTGATTGCAGTGGTCTGGAGCCAGACGGCTACGAACTGGGTTCCGGCATTCTTGAAGAGCAGGGTTGCTGCGAGGCTCATAAGCGGGCACATTCCGATGATGGATACTACGGAAATAGCGATCACCAGGTGAAAGGCATTATCTCTTTCCAGATTGACAATGGAAAATGCTTTTTTCTTTGCAAATGGTCCAATCAGGAAGAAATCAAGGATGAATGCAATTGGTCCCATGATGACCAGCTCGTGGAATGCATTTAAAAATACCTGGTTGTTCATTCCTCCTACGTTGAGAGCAATGTTATAACAGATCATGGTATAAACCATCGCGAACACCATGATAATTGTGAAAATAACGTCTTGAAATTTGTTTTTTGGCATAAAAATATCCTCCTTCATAATAAGCGTAACAGAAAATGTGTTGTTCGTTCATCATTCCGGAGGAATGTATCGTTTCCAATATAACCAAGATTCTATTCTTTTTTTCTGCATGGCATATGCCAGACGATGCCACATCAGCAAGACTTATAATACCTCAAATCTTAAAAAATAATCAAGTATTTTTTCAAATACATTGAATTATTTTTATCTCTTTTTTCCAAATAAAGAACTCCATACCGTCAGGATCGCTCCTGCAAAAAGAGCCAGATCCGAGAGATTAAAAGTGATATCTGAGAGTTTCCTGTTCTTTGTTTTCAGAGACAGATAATCGACCACATAACCTCTTTTGAAACGGTCATAAGTATTACCAACTGCTCCGCCCAGCATCAGCGATGTTCCAAACTTTGTCAGTTTGCGTCCCGGTTCTTTCCAAAGAAGCTGATCCCAGAAAAACAGGATTCCAAGTGCTGCCGCCGACATGCCTTTTACCACCTTTGGTCTGGAATCCAGACGATTCATCATCAGACCTTTGTTGTGGACTTTGCGGTAGATTCCTTTTCCCTTCCAAATCCGGCGTTCTTCCCCGTCTCTTACATTTTCTTCAGTATATTTTTTAATTCCAAGATCGGCCCCGGCAACAAAAGCTCCGGTTAAAATGCTCAGGATTTCCATAATTATTCTCCTTTGATGCGCGCGATTTCCTGCTCGCATATCTCTGTCTGTTCTTCACGCTTTTCGATTGCTTCGCAGAACGCGATAAAATCGGTATCTACCACTTCTCCCTGTTTGAAACGCTCATATACCAATCGTCCGATCTCTGTCATATCCCGCTCGCTGTCTCGCTTCAGACCATAGATCTCATTTTTCTTTTTCTGGATATCGATCGTATCTCCTGCCTTCTTTCCAAGGTCATCCACGGTATCTGAAATCCGCTTTCCTATTATATCAAAAAAATCACTCATTTACTTTTTCCCCTTTCGCATCTGCGTATTTTTCAGAACCGCCTGATCTGCTCAAAAGTACGGTAAAGGTTCAATGCTCCATATCCCCATTCCTGGTTCGGATAACTCATGTCTGTCTTCCGTGAAGCTCCCAGTATCAGCAGATTCTTCATCTGTGATGCATCCAGATCCACTCCCTGCCTATCCAGCCACTCCATAAAAAGTGCCAGTGCTCCGGAAGTGATCCCAACTGCTATACTGGAACCAGATCTTGCAATAAACTGCCCCCTTAAATTGATCCCTGTCACATTGATCCCCGGCGCAGCAAAATCCGGTTTGATTCTGTTATCTCTAGTATAACCTCTTCCCGAACTGACTGCAATGCTATTTTCCTTTCCATTATAATACGCTGCACAGACCACCGCCCCGGTATCCCCTGGTTCCATCACCGTATATTCCGGATTTGCACGGATAAAATAGACATTTCCCGTCAGAAACTCTTCCATTGGAAGCCAGATATGAAAGATTCCATTCCCCAGTTCCAGTGTTTCCGGTATAATCTTCCAAATTCCGCTTCCCGGTCTGTCAAACTGAAAAAATACCAGCTGCGCCCCGGTCGTCTCTACCAGAACCCGGTAATTTAATATCACCCTGGTCTGCTCGAATACAAACACATACTCTCCTATTCCCCGTCTGAGCGGGACCGGTCCTACTGTCTGTCCTGTTGGAGATGCGATAGAAAGTGCCAGAAGATTCGGAAGTTCTGTCCATAGTTCCATCACAAAACCTCTGGTATTATTCCCTACGTTGATCTCGACCGGCAGATTATTTTCCTGTTCCAGAATTCCCAGATAATGATGCCTTTTATCTGCCTCGTTGCCACTTCCGGTCACAATCCCGATTCCTTCGCTCGCCGCCACATTTTGCAGATACTCTGACAGAATTGAATATCCTCCATGTCCTCCAAAGCTTGTTCCAACTGCCAGACAGATCACCAATGGTCTTTTCAGCTCTTCTTGTACCTTCTGCAGATAAAAAACCGCCGCTACCAGATCATTTTCCTGATAGCATCCGGCATCCCAGTCTACAAAATAGTACTCCCGTAAGTATTCTTTTGCCTGTTTCAGCTTCACGATCACCATCTCCGCCTCCGGCGCTGCCCCGATAAACAAATTCTCCGGACTTGCCCCTCCGCATGCCACACTTGCAACAAAAGTGCCATGTCCGTCCGTATCAAATGACGGAACGGTTTCCTTTGGATTCTCACTCAGGATCGCCTGATTGATTTGTTCCTTCGTATATTCACTCCCATATCCGATTTCCCGGGGCGCTGTTCCACTTTGTTCTTCCTGATCCCAGATTCGCCGGATCCTGGTCGAACCATCCAGATTCCGGAAAATGGGATCCAGATAGTTGATCCCAGTATCAATGATCCCAACCAGAACTCCTTCACCGCTCAGTTCCAGACCAGGCAGATTCTGAACCGCAGCAATTCCCGCCTGCTGGATCGCTGCCATATCCAGTGTTGTATAACACTTCGGAACCATTGTATAAGGATAATCGGCAAGTGACTTTTTTCTGTCTTCACTCTGGTCAATATAAAGAAGCTCAAAACCGTATTTCAACGGTATCCGGCATCCGTTTTCCAAAGGAAAGTTTTCCCCGAGAGCACCGGTATCCCTCATCATAAAATCCCTGTATTCTTCCGACAGGATCTTTTCTTTACATTCTTCCTGTGGCATAAAAATCCCTCATATACTTTCTTTTGGAAAATATATGAGGGATTTTTCTTTCTTATACTACGATACTGGACGGTTACGCATTTTGCACTCCATACCCATTCTTTATTCGGTACGCTTCTTTTCAATATCCTCGTAGAAGGAAGTCACTTCTTTTCCTTTTTCCAGGGTACTTACATTCGGACCGCTCTTGAATACGATCTTCAGCAGAATTGGTGTGATGATCGTTGTTATCACTACCACGATGATAACCGGTCCGAGGAAATTGCCGCCCATCATACCGAGTGCTTCTCCCTTGCTGGCAACGATCAGCGCAACCTCACCACGGGAGATCATTCCGACACCGATTCGTGCACACTGATAATTCTTATATCCACACATCTTCGCACCAAGGGCGCAGCCAACGATCTTTGTCAGGATCGCAACAATGGTAAGAATCACTGCAAAGCCTACAATTGCAGTACTCATCTTCGGAAGTTCTACCTTCAGTCCGATACTTGCGAAAAATACCGGTGAAAGCAGCATATAAGACATGGTATCAAATTTCTTCAGCACGAAATCAGATTTACTTGTATTGGAAATGATCAGCCCGGCGATAAATGCACCGGTGATATCTGCAACACCGAAGAATTTCTCTGCCACATAAGCCATCAGCAGACAGAATACAAATGCCATGATCGCATGACGTCTGAGTCCCTTTTCCGCCTGATCTGTCCACTTTTTAAATACCTTGTAAAAGATAAATCCAATCACACCTGCAAATGCGAAGAATGCAACAATCTTCAGTAATACAACTGAAATCTTTACCGATTCATCTGCCATACTTGTTACCAGTGTCAGTGCAATGATACCAAGCACGTCATCAATGATCGCAGCTCCAAGAATCGCATTTCCGGATTTGGTTTTTAATTTACCAAGTTCTTTTAATGTCTCTACCGTAATACTTACGGAAGTTGCTGTCAGGATAACACCGATAAAGATATTCTGCAGAAATACGCTGCAGGATGCATCGGATGCGATCACATCCGGACGGTTAAAGAACATTGCAGTCGCATAACCGCCGATCAGTGGAACGATAACACCTATCAGTGCAATAACGAAGGATGCTTTTCCGCTTGCCTTCAATTCCTGTATATCAGTTTCCAGACCTGCACAGAACATCAGCACGATAACACCGATCTCTGCAACGTTATGTATAAAGCTTGTCTCTGTCAGGACCCCAAGCATCGCCGGTCCGAGAAGAACTCCTGCAAGAAGTGCTCCTACAACCTGTGGCATCTGTACCTTTCTGGTCGCAAGCCCAAGTGCTTTGGTACAAAGTAAAATAATTGCAAGATCCAGTAAATACTTATAAGTCTCCATTCTCTCTCACTCCTGTTTATATCTTGTATTTTTTAGACACATTGTCTAATGTACACCTTTTAATACAATTTTTCAACAAAAAAATACCCGTAAATTTTAAATTTACGGATATTTTCCATTCTATTTTTGTATGACCGTCATGTTTTTTTGATATATGAAGGTCATTGTTATACTTAGTGATGCTCAAGCCTTGGTACGGACTGGCTTCTCAACTCGATCAGCGGTCCTCCGGTTCCTTCGATATATGCCTCCGTGATCGTCACTTCCCCGATGCTGTCATCCTTCGGAATCTCATACATGATATCCAGCATGAATTCTTCAATAATCGCGCGCAGTGCACGGGCTCCTGTATCCTTCTTCATTGCCTTTCTTGCGATCGCATGAAGTGCACCATCATCGAATTTCAGATTGACCTCATCCAGCGCCAGAAGCTTCTGATACTGCTTGAGAATCGCATTTTTCGGCTCTTTTAATATCTGAACCATCATCTCTTCATCCAGTCCCTGAAGGGTAAATACGATCGGCAGACGTCCCAGAAATTCCGGAATCATTCCGAAGTTACGCAGATCTTCTGTCGTCACCTTCTCCAGTATTTTCTTATCATGATCATATTTGTCTTTCAGATCTGCTCCAAATCCGATAGAAGAATTCTTCATCAGTCTTTCCTTGATGATCTGCTCAAGATCCGGGAACGCACCACCACAGATAAAAAGGATATTCTTTGTATTGACTGTAGTGAGCGGAACCATCGCATTCTTACTGTTGGCTCCCACCGGCACTTCCACTTCGCTGCCTTCTAACAGCTTTAACATTCCCTGCTGTACAGATTCTCCGCTGACATCTCTCTGGCTGGTATTCTTCTTCTTCGCAATCTTGTCGATCTCATCGATAAAGATAATTCCCTGTTCCGCCTTATCTACGTCGTTATCCGCAGCTGCAAGAAGCTTCGATACTACACTTTCAATATCATCCCCTATGTAGCCGGCCTCGGTAAGCGAGGTCGCATCTGTAATTGCAAGCGGCACATCCAGAAGTTTTGCCAGTGTCTTTACCAGATATGTCTTTCCAGATCCGGTAGGTCCGATCATCAGCATATTGGATTTCTCGATTTCAATCTCATCCATTGTATCCGTTGCCACTCTTTTATAATGATTGTATACAGCAACCGACATTACCTTCTTGGCGTATTCCTGTCCTACTACATATTCATCCAGTTTCGCTTTGATCTTATGCGGAGCAGGAATATCCTTGATATTCAGGATCGGTTCTTTTTCTTCTTCCGGCTTTTTCTTTTTCACACGCTGGCTCTTCGGGATCTGTGCATCCATGTCTCCAAATCCCATCATCGGTCCCATGTTCATAAACTGGCTGTAATCCATCCCGCCAAAATTCATATTGTTCATTGCATCAAAGCTTTTTTGCATACAGTCCGGACACACGCAGATATTGTTCGGAAGATCGATCATCTTTCCGGTCACACTCTCCGGTCTGTGACAGATGAAACAGACCTTTTCATAGCGGTCTTCGTTATTTTCTTTTTTGTCTGTATTTTCTACCTCACCGGTTACTTTCTCAACTGTCTTGTCCTTCTGGTCATTTTCTGCCATTGGCTGGTCCTCCTTTTTTCGGTCGTATTCAGGCAGATTCCTCTGTCCTTCTTATTCGATTTCCACCCCTGCAAGTTCTATAAACTCTTCCTCTGAAATGATCGGCACTCCAAGTTCTTTCGCCTTTCTGTTCTTGGAAGAAGCAGACTCTACATCATTGTTGATCAGATAATTTGTCTTCTTCGTTACAGATCCGGTCACTTTTCCACCCATCTTCTCAACCAGTTCTTTTACCTCATTCCGGTTTGCAAAATGATTCACGCTGCCAGTGACAACGAAACTCATACCTGCAAATTTCTGTTCTTCTGCCATCTCTTCCTGCTGGATCTCCAGTTCTCCGAGAAGGAGCTTAAATTCCTTTTTTCTTTTCTCTGATACAAAATATTTTACAAATGCCGCCGCAAGCACCGGACCTACCCCCTGGATATCACTCAGTTCTTCTTCAGATGCTCCTGTCATTTTTTCCACATCATTTTTAAAATGGCGGCAGATCAGTTTTGCATTTGCGAGACCGATCCCTGCAATCCCAAGTCCATATACCACTTTAGCAAGTGTTGTGCTTCTCGCCTTATCCACGCTTGCGATCAGGTTCGCATAAGATTTTTCTCCAAAACCTTCCATCGTCTGAATTTCTTCCTGATAGACATCCAGATGAAAGATATCTCTGTATTTGTGAATGAATCCTCTCGCAATAAATTTCTCCAGTGTCGCCTCAGAAAGCCCGTCAATATTAAGTGCATCCCTGCTGACAAACAAGGCAAAGGATTTGATTCTTTTTGCCTGACACATCGGATTTGTGCAATACAACGACTTTGCATCATTCATCTGACGGATCTCCGTAGCTCCACCACAAACCGGACAGACTTTCGGGATCTCAATATTGTCACTGCCGGTCAGATTCTTCGCGATCTGTGGAATGATCATATTCGCCTTATAAACTTCGATCGTATCCCCGATTCCCAGATGCAGCTCCTCCATAATACTTAAATTGTGTACACTTGCACGGCTTACCGTTGTTCCTTCCAGCTCTACCGGTTCAAAGATCGCTACCGGATTAATAAGCCCTGTTCTTGATGGACTCCATTCAATCTCCAGAAGGTGCGTCTCGCGGATCTCATCTGCCCATTTGAAAGCAAAAGAATCACGTGGAAATTTTGCCGTTCTCCCAAGCGACTGCCCATACGCAATGTCGTCATATACAAGAACCAGACCATCTGACGGAAAATCATTTTCTACGATCTTTTCTGCAAAAAATGCAACCTTCTCATCCAGTTCTTCTCTTGTCACCAGATAATGCTCCACCACATCAAATCCCTGCTGTTCCAGCCAGTCAAGCTGTTCTTTTCTGGAATTGTGGAAATCCACATTTTCTGCACGTACCAGGGTAAATGCATAGAATTTTACGTTTCTCTGTGCCGTGATCTTGTTGTTCAGCTGGCGGACAGAACCACTGCACAGATTCCGTGGATTTTTATATTTTGCATCCACGTCATCAATTTCTTCATTGATCCGCTCAAAATCTTTGTAACCGATCACCGCTTCCCCTCGCAGGATCAGTTCCCCTTTATACGGAATATGAAGCGGCACATTTTTAAATACTTTCGCATTGTTGGTAATGACCTCACCGACTTCCCCATTTCCTCTTGTAACTGCCTTAAAAAGTTCGCCGTCACGATAGGTCAGAACGATCGTCAGACCATCCATCTTCCATGAGATCACAGCCGTCTGGTCTCCAACAAATTCCTTCAGCCTTGCCACTTCTTTTGTCTTGTCAAGAGAAAGCATCGGTGACTCATGACGTTCTTTCGGAAGCTCACTTAATACTTCATATCCTACATTCACCGTCGGACTGGAAGCCATAACGGTTCCCAGCTCTTCTTCCAGACCTTTCAGTTCATCATACAGCGCATCATACTCATAATTGCTCATAATTTCCTGCGCATCCTGATAATAAGCTTTTCCGGCTTTATTCAGAAGCTCTACCAGCTCCTGCATCCTTTTCATCTTATCCATATCCAAATCCACACTTTTAATTATTGTTCCACGGTGTCGGCTCTGACTTTGAATCCCTGATCAGCTCATAGAGTTCATTCAGTTCCTGATCCGTAACCTTCCGGTATTCTCCCGGCTTTAAATTACCAAGTTCGATATTCATGATCCGCACTCTCCGAAGCTCCTTTACCTCGTAGCCAAGTGCCTCACACATCCGGCGGATCTGCCGGTTGAGTCCCTGTGTCAGAATGATCTTAAATTTATATTTTCCAAGCTTTTCTACCTGGCATGGTCTTGTGACAGTATCCAGGATCGGGACACCACCCGCCATCTCCTTGAGAAATTCATCTGTCACCGGCTTATTGACTGTAACTTTATATTCTTTTTCATGTTTATTTGCCGCACGCATCATCCGGTTGATAATGTCACCATTGTTCGTCATCAGAAGCAGCCCTTCCGAATCCTTATCCAGACGTCCTACATAAGTAATCCGTACCGGATAGTTAAGAAAACGTACAATACTGTCTCTCTCCCGTCTTTCCTCAGTACAGACGATTCCACGTGGCTTATTGACCGCAAGCACGATCATCTCTTCCTGTCTGGATACCTGCTTTTTCCCAATCCGCACAACCTGCCACGGCTCAACCTTCATTCCGGTTTCTGCACGCACACCGTCAACTGTCACCTGTCCGGCTGCTATCAGTTTGTCCGCTTCTCTTCTGGAACATACACCAGCTTCACTTAAATATTTGTTCAGCCGGACCGGTCCTTTATTTTCCGTGTCCAGAAACTGCTTTTCTATTTTATTTGCCATGTTTTTCTCCTGTTAATTCTCATCCAGTACCCCCGCCAGCATCCGGTCTTCAAAGAATGTATTGGCATTGTACAGAAACAGAACATCATCAAACTGTTTATCTGACATCACAGAACTTAATTTACCGGTATAATAACGAGGGTCGATCACAACGATCTCCCGGTAATACGGAGCCAGAAGCGGAAGAAAACAGTTTGCATATGAATCTTTGAACACCAGAAGTCTGCGTTTTTCTGTCTGTGTTGACTGAATATCGATCATTGCATGATTTCCACCGAAGAATACGGAATATTGATCTCTCTCATCCAGTTTGGATGAATCATACATAGAAGCACTCTTTTTCTGTTCTTCCACATAATTGACTGCAACCTGTGGTGCATCTGCACTCTTTGGCAGATAAATATAGATCGGTTCCTTATAATCTGTCTCATATCCACTCTTTGCGGATAACGTTCCGTTAAAAGAATCCGATACCGCATAGGCTTTCATCTTAATTTCTTCACTCTTATCCAGTCCAAGCTGCGTCTTTGCTCCCTGGAATGCATACCATGCACCAAGAGAAGTCCAGTGATGATCTGTGTGATAATAAATTGCTTCATCCTTGTGAGCATCCAGTACTTTTTCTGCATCGATCCAGTCATAAGAATCTCCAAGTTCTGCCTTTACACGGCTGATCTGTCTGCTCTGATTAGCAGTCACCGCAAATGCCGGAAGCTTGTCCTCCATGACATTTGCCGCATTCGGGATCAGCATCATATGCATCTTGATATCCGGATAACGCTCTTTAAAATTCTTCATTGCATCCAGATTCTCTTTCAGATCATTTTCATCTGCCACAGCAACATCTTCCATCAGATAATGGTCCTTTCCTTTGAAAACACCACCTTCTTCTGTCCTCCCCGCCACACTGTCCGCAAATGTCTTGAGTCTTACCCAGGTATCTCTTCCTGCAAACTGATCCGATACATACTCCTCGTACTGCTCCATAAACCTTCCGGAAGCAATTCCGGAAAGAGAAATTTCCGGTTTCTGCGCCAGCATACGCATTTCTTTTTCTGACATCTGCCTGTCTTTGTGCATAAGGTTTACTCCGCAGCTGAGAATAAGGGCTCCCAGAAATAAAAACGCACATACCGCCTGGATCTGTTTTTTCCCTCCTGGCAGAAAATGCTTTGTTCTGTTTTTTTGTTTATTATTCTTTCTTTCTACCATTGTCTTTCCTTAAAATCTAAAATATAAAAATGGATTGTAACTTTCTGTCACCAGATATGCCACACACAGTACAAACAGTCCTGTCATCAGGCAGCCTGCCAGAACCGTATGCGGTCTTTCCTCGTCAAATACCAGCCGCTTTCCGAGCAGATGCATAAACGGTGTACTTCCTATGATCCCTGCCACCCAGAAGAGCCAGTTTCGCATGATCAGGTACAATGCCTGACTGTCCATAAATCCGGTTGCACCCTGACCGAACATATTGCCGATCCAGGTAAGTGCGCTTCCGAGTGTCGGGCTGAAGAACAGTACCCAGCCAAGCATGACCAGAATCATTGTGTAAATCGTCTGGACTGCCCCCGGCAGCTTTGCAAGTATTTTTCCTGTAAAATATTTTTCAGTAATGAGGATCACTCCGTAGAAGAGCCCCCATGCTACAAAGTTCCAGCTTGCCCCATGCCAGAGACCGGTCAGGAACCATACGATCAGAAGATTCAGTAAATGCCGCGGAACCGTTACCCGGTTTCCTCCAAGCGGAATATACACATACTCGCGGAACCATGATCCCAGCGAAATATGCCATCTTCTCCAGAACTCGGTAACACTTTTGGAAATATACGGATAATTGAAGTTCTGCATAAACTCAAACCCGAACATCTTTCCAAGTCCGACTGCCATGTCCGAATAACCGCTGAAATCGAAATAAATCTGGAAAGTGTAGGCAAGACATCCAAGCCATGCAGTCACTACCGACATTCCATCCATCGCCGCGATATTTTCATAAATCGAACCAATCGTATTCGCCAAAAGCACTTTCTTCGCCAGTCCCATCACAAAGAACCAGGCACCGTATCCAAACTTCGTCAGTGATTCCTTTCTTTCACGCAGCTGTCGCTCCACATCTGCATACTGTACGATCGGACCTGCGATCAGCTGTGGGAACATTGTAACATAGGTTCCGAAATCAATCAGATTTACCTGTACGTCTACATTTCCTCTATATACATCAATGATGTAAGACAATGTCTGGAAAGTATAGAAGGAAATTCCTATTGGGAGCTCCAGTTTTCTATATGGAATATAAAACGGAAGGATCGCGTTTAAATTCGTTACGATAAATCCGTAATATTTGAAAAATCCAAGAATAAACAGGTTTACAACGATCGTAAAGATCAGACTGTGAACCTGCGATTTTCTTCCTGCTTTTAATGCAATGTCCATTCCGCAAAAATAATTGAACAGAATGGAAATCAGCATCAGGAAGATATAGACCGGCTCTCCCCACGCATAAAATATGAGGGAAGCGATCAAAAGTACCACATTTTTTACCTTACGCGGCACCAAATAATATACCAACAGTGTAATTGGCAAAAATGTAAACAAAAATACCAGACTACTAAATAACATAACTTTTTCGTTTCCTTTTATCTACTTCAGGCTCTTTGTAAACGCCTTTTCTACAGTTTCAGCTTTTGGTGAAATAACAAAAAGCACGTATGTACCTTTCGTCTTAATGATCGAAGCATCCAGAAGCTTTACCTGCTCGGCCCCATATCCTTCAAAATTATCGAGCTGTGTCTTTTTTCGCTGTTCTGCGGCTTCCTCAACTGCCTCCGCCTCATTCTCGTCCTTTGTTTTCACCAGAAGGAGCTCGTTGACTCCCATTGTTTCATTCGTATAATACAGTGTTATATCTTCATAATCCTTCGGATTGATCCCATAGAATCTCTTGATCTCCTGGGTTCCGGCAAGTGTCATGTTCTTATCATCTGCTGCATCCACAACCGCTTTCTGTACATCTGCAAACGGTGTATCGCTGTCTCCCTTAGACTGAAAGATCAGACCAATATAGATAAGCAAAATAACTACCATCCCAGCTCTGATATTACGCAGAACTGTAAATTCCCCTTTTTTCTTTGTCATATTCCGGCCACCTCCGCCATATGTTCTGCCCAGATTGGATAATACTCCGACTTCATATGCTCGCCATCCTGCTCATAATACTCATCTTTTACGATCTCTGTATTATCGATAAATGTAATTCCTTCTTCATCGCACAATGCTTTGAGTGCGGTATTATAATCCGGAATCTTGGCATAAACCGGCTCTTCTTCTTCTTTTTGCGTGGAAACAGGAAGAACACAGTTGATGTAGAGCACTGCATCCGGCATCTGCTCTCGCACATTTGCAAGTACCGCTTTGTATTTTTCAATAAATGCATCGGTATCTCCATCTGTTCCGGAAATGTCATTCAGTCCAAGTGCCAGAAAAAGGACTTCAGGCTTTAACTCTGCAGCTGTCTTGATCAGATCACCGGTCTGTTCAAGGTGCATTCCTTTTTCCGCTACAACCTTAGAAGTATCAAGCACATCATATACGGTAAAACCGGTTGTGATCGAATCTCCGAGAATCACCGCATGCGCAAATTTTTCGGACAACGGACGGTTCTTCCAGTCCTCTGTCGCCTGTTTTTCTTCTTTTTCAATATTTGAAATTTTGGTCTCCACCTCAGATACATCTGCTTTTTCCAGCTTCTTGATTGCTTTTACTCCTGCTGATGTATTCACCTTATCTGTTCCAAGATGCGAAAGACCAATACTTACGATTACAGTCAGTACAACAACCGCTCCTGCAATTTCCATCAGAACTTTTTTTCTTCTTTCTTCTGCCTGATGTTCTTTCTCCATCGTTCTTTTCTTCATGCTATGCATCCTATCTTTTATTAAAATATGAGTTTCATTTTCATTGAATCATGTGATAAATACTCTAACTTATTCATTTTACTTTCTTCTATTATAAAAGTCAAATCTTTAATAATGCCAAAATCACCAAATGTGCAGGGTAAAACACGTAAAAAAAATACTTTTTCACAAGAAAATGTTTCTGTGATTTTTTTCCGTTATAAAATACCAGAACGCAGGCTCCCGCTGCCAGTACTGCGATCATTGCCCCTGCTCCCGCTGCAATTCCCGCAGCTCCCGGAAGTTCTGCTGTCACCGTAATCCCCAGAACAAGTGCCGCAATAAAAAATGCCTTTTTCCGGCGCTCCGGATCCTCTCCTGCCCGGTAAAACCAAAGTGTATACAAGGGAGCCAGAATTGCCCAGTCACAGATACTGCTTACTGCTATAATTCCCAGTACAACCAGACTTTTCTTTCCCAGATCTAATATTTTTTCCTCTGCTATCAGCAGACACAGACACAGAAAAAGTGTAAACATCATATTTAAAGTATACCACGGTGCCAGATGATTCCGCGCAAATGCCAGATAATACGGAAGCTGCGAAATGACAGCAAAGATCAGCAGTCTTCCTGCATATTTTTTTACTGACCTTGTATAACGGTATCCCTCAACCAGAAACCAGCACATGACCGGTGCCGTAAAATAACCGATATCCTTTAACGCTTCGCAGGCAAAGGTTCCCGGTTGCAAAAATATATTTGCAACATGATTGAGCAGCATGGTAAACACTGCAATGTATTTGATCTGATCCCGGTTTAATTCTATTTTCATCTTGTTATCCATCCTTTTTCTTTCCCGTATTGTATCAAATTCTTATGCATATCTCAAGATTTATGCTATACTGATACTATTACACTGATGACAGGAGGAAGTCTATGCTTATTTTTTCTCTGGATACAAAAAAATGCATGAATGCACTTTTACTGCATCCTGCATTTGATTCCTTTTTATTTATTGAAGGAGATATCACAACTTTTAATACCTTTCAATTTAACGGACGACTGAAAAAAGATTTCTTCAGTGCTGAAGAAAGAGAAGCTCTGAATGACCGGGAATATGCTCTCTGGAAAGAACTTCGCGAGTTCTGTCTTTCTCTGATCAAAGGAAAGCGTACTCCTCTGGGATTTCATTTTGTTCTTTCTATGTCTGCACCGAATATTGCACGGCTTCTCGAGCAGGAAAATCTTTCGTTTGCTCCTGCGGATGTTCAGGGACTGTACCTGAATTTTAAGTATGACGGGACAACGCTTAGTTGTACGACCGGAACGTCTATGAACCTGTTCACGCTGGACAAATCACTGGAGCAGGCATGGGATAAGATGGCGCAGCGGATTTTTGCGAAATACGAGATTCCGTTTGAGGTTGAGTAAGAGTCCTTTCTCATTCTGTAAGATTGGATGGTCCGAAACCTTTTGGCAACATTTCTTTCAAGGTATAGATATCATAATGCTCTGCATCTACTGCAAGAATGATCTGAAATGTCTCCGGTTCACAGAATTCCATCATGACCTGCCTGCATACTCCGCACGGCGGTGCATACTCTGTCACAACACCGCCTTTTCCTCCTACAATACAGATTGCATCAAATTCTTTTACTCCTTCGCTGACTGCCTTGAAAAATGCAGTACGCTCCGCACAGTTTGTCGGTGTATAAGCCGCATTTTCAATATTGCATCCCGTATATATCCGACCATTCTTTGCAAGCAGCGCAGCTCCTACTTTAAAGTCAGAATAAGGGGTATAAGAATATGCAAGCTGCGAAAGCGCAATCTCTATCATTTTTATTATTTGTTCTTTTTTCATTCTCTTTTTTCCTGCTTTTTCTTACTAAATAAGTTCCTTCAGAATCGAATGCCCGATCGTTCCTTCCGGCATTTTTACACCAAAGTTATCTGTGACCGTTGCCCCGATCACTGCAAAGGTATTTCCCTCCGTGATCACGCCACCCTCATCCATCTTTTTGGAATACGCCAAAAACGGTACATATTCCCGTGTATGATCGGTTCCTGTGTAGGTCGGATCGTTTCCATGATCGGCGGTAATAATAAGAAGATCATCCTCCCGCAGATCATCCAGCAAAATTCCAAGATTTTTATCAAATTTCTCAATCTCATGTCCGTAGCCAACCGGATCACGCCGGTGTCCCCACTGTGCATCAAAATCAACCAGATTTACAAAGCACAGTCCGTCAAAATCTTTTTTGCAGATCTCAATGGTCTGCTCCATTCCATGCACGGAGCTATTGGAATGATATGATTCTGTGATTCCTTCCCCGCAAAAGATATCATGGATCTTTCCGACTGCGATCACATCCTTTCCCGCATCTTTCAGTGCGTCAAGTGCAGTCTTTCCGGTCGGCTCAAGTGCATAATCTCTGCGGTTGCTGGTTCTTTTAAATTCACCCTTTTTCTTTCCTACATACGGTCTTGCAATGACTCGTCCCACGCGCCACTCATCCTTCATCGTGATCTCTCTTGCGATCTCACAACACCGGTACAGATTTGCCAGATCAAATGTCTCTTCATTTCCACATATCTGCAATACAGAATCCGCAGAGGTATAGACGATCATTGCACCTGTTTCGATTTCTTCTTCCCCAAGTTCTTCAATGATCTTTGTTCCGCTCTCACTACGGTTTCCAATCACTTTTTTCCCGCATTGTTTTTCCAATTCTGCGATCAGTTCCGGTGGAAATCCATGTTCGGTAAAGGTTTTAAATGGTTTTTCTGTATAAATCCCCATCATTTCCCAGTGTCCGGTCATCGTATCTTTTCCGTTACTCGCCTCTTTCAGTCTGGTAATTTTTCCAACCGGATTCTCGATTCCGTACATCTTTCCCCCGGTATGCAGATTCAGCATACCAAGCTTCTGAAGATTTGGAATCTCCAGTGTTCCCATTCTGTCTAAAATATGACCAAATGTATCTACATCCCTGTCACCGAATTTCTCAGAATCAGGCATTGCACCAATTCCGAGCGAATCCAGAACGATCACAAAGATTCGTTTATATATTGTTTCTTTCATTTACCGATCCTCTTTGATTAACTTTCTGATGGCTTCCACTGCCACCTGTACTGCCATATCTGTATCATGCACTACCGGATTTTCAAGTCCCAGTTTTTCTCTTTCCTGGTTTGCCATTACAAGGAAACACGCACCCACGCGTACATGAAGCTTTGCTGCCACAATGTAAAGTGCTGCCGTCTCCATCTCTGATGCCAGACATCCCAGTTTCTTCCAGGCTTCCCATTTATCGATCAGTTCATAACCTGCCGGCATCAGCTCCGGCTCATGCTGTCCGTAAAATGCATCTTTTGACTGTACCACTCCTATATGAAATTCACAGTTCTTTTCCTTGGCAACATGCACAAGGGCATTGGTAACTGTAAGATCTGCCACCGCCGGATACTCGATCGGCGCATATTCTTTGCTTGTGCCTTCCATACGGACTGCCCCGGTTCCAATCACAATATCTCCGCTTTTTACTTCCGGCTGTATCCCACCGCAGGTTCCGATCCGGATAAACGTATCTGCTCCACATCTTGCCAGTTCTTCCATTGCGATCGCCGCCGATGGTCCGCCGATTCCGGTAGATGTGACACTTACCTTTACGCCATCTAAAGTTCCTGTATAAGTGATAAATTCCCGGTTATCTGCAATCATCACCGGATTGTCAAAATACTGTGCAATTTTTTTGCAGCGCTTTGGATCTCCCGGGAGAATGACATAACGACCGACTTCCCCGTTGGCCACCTGAATATGATATTGTCTGCTTATATCCTCTGAATAATTCTTCATCGTATCCACCGCCTCTCTTTTGTTATATTATACTATAAAAGACCGGGAAGTTCACCAACACTTTGTGGAAAGTGTTTCCAAATACAGCCCAAAAAAGCCTGACCATTCAGACCTTTTCGCATAAGCGAAAACGGGAATCTGAATGGTTCAGGCTTTTCCTGGTATCTACAGCAAAATTACTTTGCCAGTTTCATCATAATTTCATTACTGCGTTTTACAAATTCTGTCATCTCTTCCGGGCTGAGTGGCTTGTGTGCCAGCATTGCCAGGTCATATAACTGATGGCAGAACATCTCTGTATTTTCGCCATCTTTATGCTCTACAACATATTCTACCAGCGGATGATTTGCATTCAGGATCAGGGTTGCATTGGTTCCGAACATAGACGGATCCATGCCTGACATTCCATACATCTTCATCATTTCCTGCATACGGCGTGATTCTTCGGAAAGTGTGATCATAGATGCCACATTTTCATCTTTCATCTTTTCCACTTTTACTTCCAGTTTGTCATTGCCAAGTGCTTTACGGAAGATTTCAACCAGACTGTCTGTCTTTTCTTTGAATGCTTCTTTTTCTTCTTCAGATACATCCTCTTTGAAGTGATCGGTCAGATCTGCATCGATTCTCTGGAACTTAATATGTTCGTTCTTCTGCTCCATCTGAGTAATAAATGGAGAATCAATATTATGTGACAGGATCACTGCATCCAGTCCCTCTTTTTTGAACATATTGATGTACTGGCTCTGCTGCTGTTCATCTGTTACATAGTAGATCGTTGTCTTCTCTGCTTCTTTCTTTTCTGCTGACTGCTCTGCATTTTCACCCTCGGTCTTTTCCTCCGGCTCTGCTTTTCCGCCATTTTTTTCGATGCATTCTTTGAGTGTCATATACTTATGATCCAGGTTCTTGAACAGAACATAATCGCTCATCTTCTCACAGAATTTTTCATCTTTCAGGCAGCCGAATTTGATAAACGGACTGATGTCATCCCAGTATTTCTCATAGTTTTCTTTATCTGTCTTGCACATTCCGGAAAGCTTGTCAGCAACTTTCTTGGAAATATATTCAGAAATCTTCTGTACGAATCCATCATTCTGCAGTGCGCTTCGTGATACGTTAAGCGGCAGATCCGGACAATCAATGACTCCTTTTAATACCATCAGGAATTCCGGAATGACTTCTTTGATATTGTCTGCGATAAATACCTGGTTATTATAAAGTTTGATCGTTCCTTCAATAGAATCATATTCCGTATTGATCTTCGGGAAGTACAGGATACCCTTTAAGTTGAATGGATAATCCATGTTCAGATGGATCCAGAACAGAGGTTCTTTGTAATCCATAAATACTTTCCGGTAGAAATCAATATAATCTTCTTTGCTGCATTCGTTTGGATGCTTTGTCCACAACGGTGCCGGCTCACTGATCGATACCGGGCGTTTCACGATCTTTGCTTTATCGGATGCCGGTGAAACTTCAACCATTTCTTTTTCGCCGTTCTCATTTTCTTTTTCTTCCATCTTGGCATCTTCGTGGATATGTTCAACAACCGTATCGGTATCAAGGACTTCATCTTCCGGGATCGTCTCATATTCCGGTTCTGCATTTGCTTTGGATACAAAAATCTCTACCGGCATGAATGAACAGTATTTCTCAAGGACTTCACGGATCCTGTATTCATTTGAAAATTCTACACAGTCTTCGTTCAGGAATAAGGTGATTTCAGAACCAACTTCCTCTTTATCCCCTTCTTCCATCTCATACTCTGTACCGCCTTCACTTACCCAGTGTACCGGTTTGGCATCCTCTTTATAAGAAAGGGTATCAATATGAACTTCATCAGCTACCATGAATGCAGAGTAGAATCCAAGACCAAAGTGTCCGATCATATCGTCCTCTGTTGTCTTATCTTTGTATTTGTTCAGGAATTCGGTTGCTCCTGAAAATGCGATCTGTGTGATATATTCTTCTACTTCATCAGCAGTCATACCAAGACCATTATCGATGAATTTCAAAGTCTTCTCTTCCGGGTTTACAATAACCTGGATCTTTCCTTTATAACCATCCGGAAGTGTATATTCTCCCATCATATCCAGCTTCTTTAATTTTGTGATCGCGTCGCATCCATTGGAAACAAGCTCTCTTGCGAAAATATCATGATCGGAATATACCCATTTCTTGATAATCGGGAAAATATTTTCGCTGCTGATTGAAAGACTACCTTTTTTTACTGCCATTTTTATCACTCCTAAATTTCATATTCTATCTTTTTGCGGTTTCAAACACCGTATTTTTCTGTCCATGAAATATCTTAATACCCTGATTTCTAAATGTCAATAGAAAATTAGCACTCTTTCAACAAGAGTGCTAATAATTCTGTAAAAAATATAAAATTTCTGTGAAATATATTTCCCGATCCTTTGTGTACCGTCTATAAGAAATCTTTGACATACACTGTCAAAAGCTTTTATTCCACGCTCTTCAAAGATTCCACCATATCGATCTTCTTCAGTTTGTAGAACATTACCCAGTTTACAAATAAAGAAAATGCTGCAGTAAACAAGAAGCTGTACAGATAACTCTGCCAGTGTATCTGACGTCCGAACATCGCCTCTTCCACTTCAACCGTCAGGATAGTATAACGATGCAGGAAATTGCCAAGCACCATACCTACAACTGATCCGATGATCGTCAGCAGAATATTTTCCCTGTACACATAAGAGGCAACTTCTCCGTCATAAAAGCCCAGAACCTTCAGTGTGGCAAGTTCTCGCTGACGCTCCGTAATGTTGATATTATTCAGATTGTACAGTACCACAAAGGCAAGCATTCCGGCCGATACGATCAGTACCACAATAACCAGGTTCAGACTGCGGAGCATATCATCCAGTCTGCCCTCAATACTGCTGGTGTAGCTTACATTCAACACTCCGTCCATCGCCAGAAGCTTTGTTCCTGTCTTCTCGATCTGATCATCTTTTCCATCTTTCACACTGTAAATGATCGTATTGTATTCGACCGGTTTTCCATACAATTCCTCGTATTTTTCCGGTGACAGATACAGATAATGGCTCATATAGTTTTCGCAGATTGCTCCAATGGTAACCGTCTGGTCCCCACGGTCTTCATCTTCGATTGTAAGCTGATCTCCCACCTTCACATTCAGAAGAGATGCCATTTTCTCGGTAAGGATCACCTCATCTTTTTTCAGTGAATAAACTTCATTCTTATTCGTTCTGCTGTGGAAGCTTAAAAAGTCCTCAATCTTTTCATCATCCGACGGAACCATCAGATAAAGTGTCTTTTTACCAGATGCAGACTTTACATCTGTCTTCTGCATATGTACTTCGATCGTCTCTTTTACATCTGCATTCTGATCCAGATACTCCTGGATCTGCTGTCTGTTTTCTTCAGAAATATCATCATTCATATAGGTTGCTGCATCATAGAACTGCACCTTCTCATACTGTAAGCTGACAATCTCATAGATACAGTCTTTCAGTCCGAATCCGACTACCATCAACGCCATACAGCCGCCGATTCCGAAAATAGTCATAAAGAATCGCTTCTTATACCGGATCAGATTCCGCACGGTCGATTTCCATGTAAAATTCAGATGCTTCCAGATAATTCCGATCCGTTCAAGCAGAATCCTCTTGCCCTGCTTCGGTGCTGCCGGACGCATCAGTTCTGCCGGTTCTGCTGCCAGCTCTTTGTAGCAGGATGCGATCGTAGCGATCAGTATACAGGCAACTGCGATCACCGAAGCCTGGATTGCATAGCTCATGTGATACGGAAGCAGGATTGCCGGCAAATGCTTATACAAAATCATATAGCCATAAATAATGACAAGCGGCAGAATCTTCTCCCCGATCAGTACCCCAAAAATACTTCCTCCCAGCGTTGCTATCAGCGCATATCCGATGTATTTTCCTGCGATCGCAGCTTTTCCATAACCGAGAGCCTTCATCGTTCCGATCTGTACACGCTGTTCCTCTACCATTCGTGTCATCGTTGTCAGACTGATCAATGCTGCCACCAGGAAAAAGAGTACCGGAAATACTTTTCCAATGGAACGCATGCGGTCTGCATTATCCCCGTATCCCTGATATTCTGTCAGCGCATCTTCTCTCGTCTGCACGTACCATTTCGGATTCTCAATCTTTTTGATCTCAGCCTTTGCGTCTGCGATCTTCTGCTTTGCATCCGCAAGCTGCTTTTCTCCGTCTATGATCTTCACCTGCCCGTCCGTGATCTGGTCTTCAGCTTCTTTTGCTGCCTGCTCATATTCACTCCGGCCATCCGCAAGCTCCTGTTCACCGGATGCAAGTTGTGCTTTACTTGCATTTAAAGTGCCCTCTTTTTCATTCAGAAGTGCCCATGCAGACTGGATCTGTGCTTTTCCGTCCGTGATCTGTGATTTTGCACTGTCAAGCTGGGCTCTGGCTGCTGCAATCTGACTCTTGCCGTCTGTAATCTGTCTGCCTGCACTTAACAGCTCTTCTTCCTGTGCGGCAAGTGTCTGCTCCTGCTGAAGAAGTGCCGTCTCTTTTGCATCCAGATCTTCTTTTTGCTCAGTCAGGCTGGTGATCTGTGCCTCCAGGTCTGCTTCTGTGGCAAAACCTGCCTGTTTCAGCTTCTCCTGCTTTGTATTTTCAAGCTGTGTCTTCCGCTCCTGCATACCGGCAAGCTGTATATTTAAATTCTCCCACTTTTCCACATAAGCTTGTTGTTCTTCATTTCTATTCTCTTTAGGAATATTTACATATTTCTGATATTCATTGCTGTCCATTCCGTTCAGCTGCGTATTCAATTCTGCAATTTCTGAATCACACCGGCTGATTCCATCTTCAATCTCAGCCAGTCCGTCTTTCAGCTGATTAAGCGGTGCAAGTCCCTCGTCCAGCTGTTTCTTTCCATCCGCAATCTGTGTCTTTCCTGCTGCAATCTGTTCCTTCCCCGCCGTAATGATCGGCATATATTTCGAATAATTGCTCAGATAAACCTGTTCCGCATCTGCAAGCTCCTGTTCTTTCTGATCCAGCTGTGCTTTTCCGGATTCATACTGTGCCTCCGCCGAATCAAGCTGTGCCTGCTTATCATTCAGCTGCGCTTTTGCATCTGCAAGCTGCGTCTCGCCGTCTGCGATCTGCTGCTTTGCATCCGCAAGCTCTGCTTCTCCATCCGTAAGCTGCTGCTTTGCTTTTTCCAGTTCTTCGGCTGCCTTACTTTTCCCACTCTCCAGCTCTTTTTTCGCATCCTCCAGTTCCTGCGATTTTTCATTCACTGTCTTCTCTGAATCAGCAAGCTTTTCATTTGCCTCATCTACGATCTCCTGTTTACGTATTGCACAGCGTTCCTCTTCAATCGCACTCACGGCTTCCTTTGCTGCATCCGACAGATCATTGTATTCATCAGTAAATGCAGTTTTCTCTGCAGCACCACTCACTTTCACATAAGCTTCCGTATAAACATCCATGTCAAAAGAAGCTTTATTCACTACAACAAATCCACTGATCTCTCCGGTTCCGATCGTACTGCTTCCTCTTCCAAATGAAATATACAGCGGACTGTTCCCGATCCCGACAATCTTGTATGTATCTGTAACCAGTGAATCCGTCAATGCCTCTCCATCGCCGGAATGGAAAGTTACCGTGTCGCCAACCTTCAGGTCTGTATAGCTCAGAAAATCTTCATCCACCAGACATTCTCCGGCTTTTTCCGGCAGCCTGCCTTCTACAACCGAAACCTGATTAAAATTCTTCTGCGTGCTCAGCATATGGACAACCTTTTCATTGTCTCCAACCGGGCAAAGCACGTCTTTGCTGTATCCGCCTTCTACAGCTTCAATTCCCGATACCTTTCCAATCGCTTTGATATCCGCTTTGGTAAGTCCCATGGTTCCCATTACCTTCAGATCCATCAGCTCCGAATCATCAAAATACTGATCTGCAGTGATCCGCATACTTGGCTCTGATGCACGGATTCCCGAATAAAATGCGACACCCAATGCCACGATAAAAAAGATCGATATAAACCGTCCCATCGTCTTTTTAATTTCTATTATAAAGTCTTTGCGTAAAATATTTTTCTTCATCGGTCTTTACGTCCACCTACCATTCAATCGTCTCTACCGGAACCGGTCTTTCATTCAGCTTCATACTTCCGACTTTTCCATTCTTCATCTTAATTACACGATCTGCCATCGGCGTGATCGCTGAGTTGTGTGTGATCAGGATCACCGTCATCCCTCGTTCACGGCACATATCCTGTAAAAGCTTCAATATTGCCTTACCGGTATTGTAATCCAGCGCCCCTGTCGGCTCATCACACAAAAGAAGCTTCGGGTTCTTTGCCAGTGCACGCGCAATCGATACCCTCTGCTGCTCCCCACCGGAAAGCTGTGCCGGAAAATTCTTCATACGGTCTGCAAGCCCGACTTCTTTTAAAACCATCTCTGCATCCAGTGGATCCTTGCAGATCTGAAGTGCCAGTTCTACATTCTCAAGTGCTGTCAGATTCGGAATCAGGTTGTAAAACTGGAATACAAATCCAATATCATCCCTTCTATAGGAAGTAAGCTGCCTCGACGAATACTTTACAATATTCTTTCCATCGATCCAGACCTCTCCACTTGTTGCCGTATCCATTCCCCCCAGAATGTTGAGCACTGTCGTTTTTCCCGCACCACTTGGACCTACTACAACTGCAAATTCACCTTTTTTTATCTGAAAATCAATTCCATCTGCTGCGGCAATCTCAACTTCACCCATACGGTAAATCTTACGGACATCCCGCATTTCAACAAATTCTTTCATCATCTTTCCCCTTATCTGTAAAAATTTTCTGCTTTTTTTAATTTTAACATATTGGAAAAGCAAATCAAATAAGAAGTCGTAAGATTATAAAACTTTCACATTTTCCATTTTTTGCACCATCTTTGGTAATATTGCATAATTTTATAGTATCATTTTTGTAACATTTGTCTTTTCTGCGAATTTACAGAAGAGCATACACATGATATTATAATATCAAGTTAAGGATAGCACTTAACGAAACTAAATAAGACGTTTTCAGTATTTTGATACTTTTTATTTTCATTTCTCCTTTAATGAAATTACAGAAAAAGAGCTTACGACATTTCCCCCGATCATATGTCGCAAGCTCTTTTTCCATTATCTGAATCTTTCCGGCATTCACAAACAGTATCCTCCTCTATTTTTCCCCTTGCTTCCGGAGTAAACTTTCAAAAATTACAGTTTTCCTTGTAACTTTCTGTAACCTCTTGTTAATTATTAGACATTATATATTTTTACCGTTAAAATTTCCTTTTTTTGCATTCTTTTGTCAATCTTGTTTTGCACCTCGTTATTTTGCACAATTTTATTTTAACTTTCCAGTTCTTTTAGTTTTTTTTGCGAATATACAAAACTTCCGGCAAATGCTATTATAATAACAAGTTAAGGATAACACTTAACCGAACAAAATAAGACGTTTTCAGTATTTTGATACTTTTTATTTTCATTTCTCCTTTAATGAAATTATTGGAAAAAGAGTTTACGACATTTCCCCCGATCATATGTCGTAAGCTCTTTTTCTTTTTCAGGATTTTCATACCGGTCTCCTCATGTTCGAAAATTTTTTATATTGACATTTACAATAAGCATTCCTAATTCCTTCTCAAAAACACATTTGTTCTTACACAGAAATCATTCGCACTCATTTTTTTGCATTTATGCAAATTTTATTATCAATTTCTAAATTCCAGATAACCTTTTGTATAAATTGATTTTTCCCCTGTTATTTTGCACAATTTTATTTTTCAAAGCTTTTTTCTTTTGTTTTTTTTGCGAATATACAAATTCCCAGCCTCTTGGTATTATAATATCAGCTTGAAGATAACAACTAGATAAGAATTCCTCGGTGGGGCGGCATCTTAGTCAGTCACAATTGCCCCACTTGATCAGGAATCAAAACCAAATAAGACGTTTTCAGTATTTTGATACTTTTTATTTTCATTTCTCCTTTAATGAAATTACAGAAAAAAGAGTTTACGACATTTCCCCCGATCATATGTCGTAAGCTCTTTTTTCATTCTGCCCAACTCTTTTTCCCATATATAGATGTTGTGGGCAAAAGGTATTTTGACCCCTTTGATACCAGATTGCTACGTGCTTTGCACTCTCGCAATCTTCTAAATTCTCCAAAACTTCTTTCTTATAAAATTTTACCACGTTCCCAGGCATCATCATTCATTTTTCCACCTCTATTCTGTAGATCGCTACATATTCTGTCAAAAGAAAATGGAAATGTCAACACGGCATTTCCATTTTCTTTCAAAGCTATTTTTCTGTCTTTATACATTTTCTTGCAAGAATACAGATTACGATGGTAATGACCATATCCGGGAGTGTATTTCCAAGCGGAATATCCACATTCATCAGAATACGATAAAGTATAAAACCGATCACCCAGATCACACCATTCATGACATCCAGAGATACTTCCAGGCTGTCCTTTCTCTTCAGAATGAAGAAATCCGCAATCTGGATTGCGATCATCGGCGCGAATACGGAACCGATCAGGTACAGGAAATCGGTAATGTTGTCCATCGGATAAACGATCGCTCCGATCATTCCGATCACAGTGACAACAATTGCTGCATATTTCCCATTGATTTTTGAAAATACTGACTCTGATGAAATTCCTGCTGAGTAAGCATCCAGAAAAGTCGTCGTAACGGTAGAAAATACAATGATCAGAAGTCCTGCTATTCCAAGTCCGGCCTTCACCATGATATTTGCAATATCAGACTCTCCTGTGTAAATCGCGGCGTTCATACCGATCACATACATCCAACAGCTGACAACTCCATAAACAACGGCACTGACTGCGGTTGCTTTTACCGGTTCTTTTGCTTCTCTTGTATAGTCACTGATCAGTGGCAGCCAGGAAAGTGGCATGGCAACGGAAAGCTCTACCGCTGCACCAAACGTCATGGCATCTCCACCTGCGCCTGCTACCGATCCATCACCAAAGATCACTTTGCTGAGTACCAGTGTCAGGATAAATAAAGCAGCCATTGCAACCGTGTTGATCTTGCCAAGATTTGTGATTCCGATCACAATCCATAAGATGATCAGTGCACCGATCACCAGACACCATACCCATCTGCCGGTATGAAGAACACCATTTGCTGCAAGTGCCCCATCATAAATCATAATCGCTGTCCAGCCAACCAGCTGCAGCACATTCAGGAAGGAGAAGAAGACTCCTCCTTTCTCGCCAAAACTCATTTTTACTGTTTCCATTGCACTTCGTCTGGTCTTTCCACCAATTACTCCGGCAAGGAAAAGCATCGTGCATCCTATGATATGACCAATAATAATCGCCAGAACTCCTTTTCCGAATCCAAGAGGCGCAAAATAAGTACCGGTCAGGATCTCTGCAAGGGACACGCCTGCCCCAAACCAGATCAGTCCATTTTCAAAGATAGAGGTTCCCTTTTCATTCATACTTCTATTCCTCCACTTTGCTTTCTGTATATTCATTTTTAATTGCAAATCCATGATTCATCGGACCACTGCCTTTACCAAGATCCAGCATTGCTGCAAGTGCTCCGGAAATGTATTTCTTCGCACGTTCTACTGACTCATCCAGATCATATCCTTTTGCAAGATTTGATGCGATCGCACTGGATAAAGTACATCCTGTTCCGTGCGTATTCGGATTGTCGATCCGCTCTCCGTAGAACCACTTATATCCACCGTCTCTCCACAGCAGATCATTGGCATCATTCAGCTGATGCCCTCCCTTACAAAGAACTGCACAGTGATATTGGGTGCCGATCTCTTCTGCTGCTTTTATCATATCCGCCTGCGACTGGATTTTCATACCTGCAAGCACTTCTGCTTCCGGGATATTCGGAGTCAGAACGGTTGCCATCGGAAGCAGGCGGCTCTTCAGCGCATCAATCGCTTCCTCGCTGATCAGTCTTGCTCCACTTGTTGCTACCATAACCGGATCAACTACAATATTTTTCGCATCATATTCTTTTAATTTGTCTGCGATCTTTGTGATCAGACCACTTGAAGATACCATTCCAATCTTCACTGCATCCGGGTAAATATCCGTGAAAATATTATCCAGCTGTTCTCCCAGGAATTCCGGCGTTGCCTCCATAATTCCTGTAACTCCGGTTGTATTCTGTGCAGTAAGAGCCGTAATTGCGCTCATAGCATAGACTCCGTTACTGATCATTGTTTTGATATCTGCCTGGATACCTGCTCCTCCGCTTGAATCGCTTCCTGCAATTGTAAGTGCTGTTCTCATTTGACTCTCTTCCTCTCTTTTTCCATAATTCTGAATATTTTGTATAAAAAGAATGTGCCTTGGCACATTCTCACGCCGAGCACAGTTGCCTGCGACATGCTTCATCTTCGTGCAAGTACGCATCTCCGGCACGTAGTATCTTTTGTTTCATAGGAAGTTCCTTCGGCATTTCCTATGAATTAAAAAGAAACACCTGCCATGCACAAGTGTCTCTGATGTTGTCTGCTTTGTAACTCCTGTTAGACTCTCTCTGGTTCTGGATAAGCCTCTCCAAAAGTCTCAACAGTCACTTTTTTCATCTTCTGTTCTTCCAGCGGTCTGTCACTGTAGTCTGTTGCCGTCTCAGCAATTTTATTTACAACATCCATACCTTCTGTAACTTTACCAAAAGCTGCATATGCACCGTCAAGATGTGGTGAAGTCTTATGCATGATGAAAAACTGTGATCCTGCTGAATCCGGATGCATTGCACGCGCCATCGAAAGAACGCCCGGTTCATGCTTCAGATCATTTGCAAAACCGTTCTGCTTAAATTCTCCTTTGATACTGTATCCAGGGCCACCCATTCCGGTTCCATCCGGGCATCCACCCTGGATCATGAATCCACTGATGACACGGTGGAAGATCAGTCCATCATAGAATCCCTTATTTACAAGAGATACAAAGTTATTCACTGTATTCGGTGCGATTTCCGGATATAATTCCGCTTTGATCACATCGCCATTTGCCATTTCAAATGTTACTATTGGATTTGCCATTTTATACAATCTCCTTTTCATTGATTTCTCTACCTATTGTAACGGAACTTTTCCCGTCCGTAAATAGTTTTTAGAAAGTCTTTATACATTTTCCAGACGATATCCGATCATACCGCCCTTTTCTTTTTCTCCGGTATTCCAAAGTTCTTCCAGGTTCAGCCAGGTTTCTTCCCCATAGGTCGCAACCCGGATCCAGAATCCGTCCTCTTTTTCTTCATAACCGATCACCAGAAACCAGTGCCAGATAAAATCCTCAAACTTCTCTTTATTCTTGTGCCGGAGCATCAGATACGGGATCGGTATCTCCTTTCCGATCTGCTGTCTGACAAACTGCTTTGCCTCCGTCACCGTATGCTCCCCGGAAAATTCTTTCATTTCCGCAGAAACACAAACTCCACCATCTTTCTGCTTATCCTTCAGATATTCGCGGAATCCGTCCGTATACAGATATAATTTGTTAACTCCATTGATCCGCGGTCTCAGATAAGGCTTCATGATCTGGCTGTATTTTTTATATTCCTCTTTATTCAACTTCCATGTATCAAACGGATACAGGCTTTTCATCCCAAATTTTCTTGCAAAATAGATACAGCTGTCGCATGCAGTTGCCGCAGCGCAGCCACCCACATGCATGACCACATTGGTAAACCAGTCCTGATTTCCGCCAAATTCACCGTCTATTGTAAAATATTCCAGTTCCTTTTTCATGCCAGTCCTTCCTTTCTGTCCTTCTGCCAAACCTTCCTGCCAGTGAATCTTCGGCTATTTTTCTTTCTCTTCCGGCTTCAGTGTCGATAAGAAAACTGCAACCAGAATGATCACACCACCAAGGCACTCCCGGAAGCTTGGAACTTCTTTCAAAAAGAGAAATGCACTCAGAGTTCCGTATACCGGCTCCAGTCCGGACAGAATCCCCGCTGTCCTTACCTTGACCGTCCGAAGCCCACCGATAAATAAAGAATGTGCAACCGCAGTGAAAATAATTCCCAGCATCATCAGAACACCCGCATCTGCCAGTGTGATCACCGGCTTTAACACAAAAAGTGTCGGAATCAGAACGATCGTCGCTGTTCCCTGTTCATAAAGGGACACCAATGTCGCCGGGTATTTACAGGAAAAACGCCGGTTCATCAGTGAAAGCACTGCATAAGTAAACGCGCTCAAAAGTCCCCACAGAACTCCCTGTGTGATCTGATTGTCCATCTGAAATGCCGGTACGATAAAGAAAACTCCGACCAGCATCATCAGTGTACAAAATACATCTGATTTTTTCAGTTTTTCATGAAACAGATATGGCTCCAGAAAAATTACAAATACTGGAAATGTAGATACCGTAAGCGTCCCGACAGCAACAGTCGAACTCTGAATCGACTGCATATAACTGCTCCAGTGTACCGCAAGAACCATTCCGGCTCCGATCATCCAAAAATAATCACTTTTCTCCTCCAGGCGAATTTTCTGCTTCTTAAAACGCAGAAAAAGCCAGAGGAAAATGGATGAAAAAAACACTCTTCCAAGTACAATGATCACCGCCGGCAGATCTACCAGCTTTGCAAAAAGCCCTACAAAGCCAAACAATGCAACAGCAATATGTACTGAAATTAACCCTTTCCCCTGACTCTCTTTCATATAAAAATCCTTTCTTTATGCCTTCTTTTTCGGTAATGACAGGATTGTAACTGCTCCGATGATCCCCACAAAGCCAAACAGATCCATCCATGAAAATGCACCTCCCATGAACAGGATTGAAATAACCGTTGCGGTCAGCGGTTCTATCGATGCAAAAAGACTTGCTTTTGTTCCTCCGATCAGCCGGACACCTTCCATGTAGCATCCAAAAGACAGCACGGTTCCAATGATAATCACGACTCCCACACACAGCACGGTCTGCCAGTCCCAGATAATTCCCTGTATCGTCCACGGTCTGACAACCGGAAGTAATAAAATTCCACTCACTAGCATCGCCCAGCCAACAATCTCAAAGGTTCCATACTCGTTCATCAGCTCTCCCGGAAGCAGATTGTAGAAGACGGTTGCCACTGCTGAAAGAAGTCCCAGAACCAGCGTTATTTTTGAAATACTGAGTTCTGTCAGATTCCCGTGAGTAGCAAGAAGCACGGTTCCTGCAAACGCCAGAAATAATGCAGTAAGCTCGGTACAGTTCGGCATTTTCCGATTACGGATGGCAAGATATATCATGATCATAACCGGCGCTGTATACTGAAGTACCGTCGCAATACCGGCATTGGAATCGTCCACCGCCATATAGTATGTCATCTGGCATGCAGCAATTCCGATCACGCCATAAAGGATCATCCGAATCGCATGTCTTTTATTTTTCCATACTCTCCAGGTATCCTTTCCCTGCTTTCTGTATACAGCCGTAAGCAGGATAATTCCTACAATAATAAGTCTTACATTTACCAGCCACTGTGCTGTCATTCCTCTGTATACAAAAGAATATTTTCCAAACACTCCTGCCAGTCCCCAAAATATTCCACCCATAATGGTAAGTGCAGTTCCTCTTAAGTTCTCACGGCGGTCAAACTTCTCCGTAAGTTCTGTTTTCCCCATTTGTAATTTCCTCTCAAATCAACTCTTCAAAATTAGACTCTGACACGTTTCCCTGCATCTGGCTCTTACCTATTGCAATGACTATCCAGCCCAAAGTTGTCTACATGCCGGAAACTTCTATTTTTAATCTATTCTGCCTCGTTTACCCGGAAATGTTCCATCAAAACTGGCATATACTCTTTACTATATTCTCCAAGAGAATAGTTTCCCCTGTTCAGACACCAGTCCGATACCAATGCCCGCTCACAAAGTGAATAATATTTTGTAATTTCCTGAATACTCTTCTCTCTGCTGATCTGGTTGCGCACATGTCCTTCTTCAATAATCCGGCTGATCAGTTTATAATAAGTACGGTTCTGATCCAGAAGATTACGGTCTCCCTTTGCGATCAGCTGTGTCGAATACAAAGATGATAACAATGCGACATCAATTTTCTGCTCCATAAATGAATGCGAACGGTAATTGAGATACATCAGTTTATCAAAACTGTTCATTTCCGGATCCAGTTCCTCTTCAAGCTTTGCATAATTCTCATCCAGAATAGTTGATAATGTATCAAGCAGAGAATCTTTACTGCTGAAATAATAATAGAACGATCCTTTTGATGTCTCAGAAAGACGGATGATATCATCTACTGTCGTATCATCATATCCTTTTTCATAGAACAATTCCCATGCGGCATCTACGATCCGCCGCTTTACATTCTGTTTTGCTGCCATCTATCTACCTCCTGTGGTATCATGTTCCTCATAGACCGCTTACAGCTATTCGACATCTGCGGTCGTCGCTTGCGGCATTCTTCCTCTTCGCACGAATGCGCATCCCCGACACGCAGTGTCTTTTATTTCACAGGAAGTTCCTTCGAATTTTCCTATGAATAAAAGAAGGACCGGCTGCGTCATACGCCCCGGTCCTTCTCAGGTTTACGTGGACATGTTTTTCCCCGTAAACAAGTATATCGTATCTACATTCCTTTTGCAACATCAACACAGGCCTTCATTGCATCAATGATCGCACTTCTGAATCCGTGTTCTTCCAATACACCTACGGCTTCAATCGTTGTTCCTGCCGGTGAGCATACCATGTCTTTGAGTTCTCCCGGATGCTTTCCTGTTTCAAGAACCATCTTCGCACTTCCAAGAACTGCCTGTGCTGCAAATTTGTATGCCTGTGCTCTCGGCATTCCCTCTGCAACAGCGGCATCTGCCATTGCTTCGATAAACATAAATACATATGCCGGTGAACTTCCGCTTACTGCAACAACTGCATCCATCATATGCTCTGTCACAACTTCTACTTTGCCAAATGCAGAAAGGATCTTGCATGCATAATCAAGTTCTTCTTTTGTTACATACTCATTCGGCGTGGCAGCTGTCATACCTTCTCCAACCATAGCCGGAGTGTTCGGCATTGTACGAACAATCTTAACATCTTTTCCAAACTGTTCGGCAAGCCATGCAAGTGTCTTTCCTGGTGCGATCGTGATAATAAGTTGTTCCGGTCTTACCAGATCTTTTACTTCCTGAATGACATCTGCATAAAACTGTGGTTTTACAGAAAAAATAACAACTTCTGACTTTTCAATTACTTCTTTATTGCTATCGGTAACATTGATTCCATAAAGTTCTTTTACTTTTTCGCGGCCTGGTGCAAAAAGATCTGCTCCGATGATTTCTTCCGGTTTGAATACGTTACTTTTAATAACGCCTCCCATAATTGCTCCTGCCATATTACCTGTTCCGATAAATCCTAATTTCATAGTCTTTCTCCTCCTGATGAACTTAAAACCTTATACATTTTCATTTTTAATTTGTATACAATCTTTAAATTTGTATACAAATTTCTTTCTGCATTCAATGTATCACTTCCCCTGTTTAAAGTCAACATTTTCACAATAGAAAATGCCGTTTTCCGTCGAAAATACGTGCACCATTGTATACAATCACCAGTCTGTACTCTTATATTAAACGCGACTTTACATATACCCAATTTTGTTTTTTACAAACCCCGTTTTAATGTGTTATACTTAATATATTCACCAGACAGAGGGGGATTTCACATGGCTGAAAAAAGGAAATCACTTGCCGATCAGGCTTATGAAATTATCAAAAATAATATTATGAATCTGACTTATCCACCAGGAATGCCTCTTACAGAAGCACTTCTGACAGAAGAACTTGGTATGAGCCGTAATCCGGTACGCACTGCACTCAAAATGCTGCAGTCTGAAGGTCTGATCGTTACCGATTATTATAAATCCATGACTGTAAAAGAAATCACCGATAAAGATATCAATGAACTTTATCAGCTCCGCGAACTCTTAGAGGGCAGTGCATTTAAACTGATCTTTGAAAGTGGAAAAGCAGAAGAATATTCCTATCGAATTGAAGAAAAAGTGGTACATATGTGTGCGGTTGCTTCCGATGTTTATGAGTGGGAGCTTGCTGATACGCAGATGCATCTGGAAATTGTCAGCATTTTCAATAATGACCGGATCACCAAATTCTACGAATCCAATTTATCAGAGCTGGTAAGAGTGGGTATGTATTCGCTGAAAAACGGCATGCGGATCGTTCCAACGAATGAGAATTTGAAAAAAATGGTTAAATATATGCGTAAAAATGATTATGAGCGGGCTTTTGCAATCCTGAAAAAAGATCATTTTATGCAGGGAAAAGACAGCGCCATGAAAGAAGAACAGAAAAATGGATGATTCAACAAATAATCGTATGAAAAAAATAGTAACTCCTATCGGAGAATTCACAATAAATTCTTATGAGATTCCTGCTGGTTATACACTTTACAGCTCTCCTGCTATTGTTTCAGATTCTGACGATATCTATAAAATTATCACAATAGATCAATTAATTCAGATTAGAGCAGATAAATACACTCCTGTTCTTCATCAGAATTGCATGATTCCAGAAGAGAAAACCATCTATCCACTGACGATTATCCATTGTCATGATGATCAGATTATTTTGAAAGATCATTATCATTCTCTAACCTTGGATCTTCATAAATTACCGGATATTCAGATTCATCCTTGGTACCCTCTTCTAAAAAAGAAGAGCTGCATTCCCTGTACAAATTGTGGCAGATGCGGCTGGTAAAATATCCCTAAAAAAGATTTGTATTTCTACTTTTACGATTTACAAATCTTTTTTTATACTATTCTTCCGCAAAAGTTATCAGTTGGCTCACGGCTCTTTTCTGTTATCCCTGGATTATTGCACAAAAAAAGCTGCAAACCATCTGGTCTACAACTTCTCTCGAATTATCTCATGTACCTTCAAAACCACATACAAACTTAAATCTTTACTCCATCCATTTCTTTACCCTGTCCTACCTTCTTGGTTATGCCCTCGACCGATTAGTAACAGTCAGC
>NZ_JAAIMM010000078.1 GCF_013300725.1 Allocoprococcus comes | reverse complement strand
GCAGCCGGTGTCTCGATCATGATTCCCAGTTCCACATCCTCACGGAACGGGATCTGTGCCTCACGAAGCTCTTCTTTGACCTCTTCGATGATCGCCTTGATCTGCTTCACTTCTTTTACCGAAATGATCATCGGGAACATGATGGCGATCTGTCCGTAAGCAGATGCCCGGTACAGGGCACGAAGCTGTGTCTTGAAGATCTCCGGTCTTGTCAGGCAGATACGGATTGCCCGGTATCCCAGTGCCGGGTTCTCTTCTTTGTCCAGTCCAAAGTAATCCACCTGCTTGTCTGCTCCGATATCCAGGGTACGGATGATGACCTTTTTGCCTGCCATATTTTCTGCAACCTGTTTGTATACCTGGAACTGCTGTTCTTCCGTCGGGAAATCTTCGCTTTCCAGATACAGAAACTCGCTTCGGAAAAGCCCGATCCCTCCTGCATCATTTTTAAGTACAGCGCCCACATCGGAAAGATTTCCGATGTTCGCATAGACATTGATCTTCCGGCCGGACAGGGTCACATTTTCTTTGCCCTTCAATTCTTCCAGAAGCGCTTTCTGTCTGCGGTCTTCTTCGCGCTTTTCGGTCATGGCCTTCATGGTCTCTTCATCCGGATCAATGTAGATGGTTCCGGTAAATCCGTCGATGGCTGCCATATGTCCGTCATATTCTTTTGCAAGCCCTTCTCCCAGACCAATAACAGCCGGGATGTTCATGGTCCTTGCAAGGATTGCCGTATGGGAATTTGCTGATCCGTACATGGTTGCAAAAGCAAGCACTTTGGACTTGTCGAGCTGAACGGTCTCACTCGGCACCAGATCATCTGCTGCCACGATCACCGGTTCGTCTGCCACAACACCGCTTTCCCCGGCATCCGAAAGGATACCGAGAAGTCGGTCCGATACATCTTTTACATCGGCTGCACGTCCCTGCATGTAAGCATCATCCATAGATGCAAACATCCGGGAGAAGTTATCTCCCGTCGTTGCAACGGCATACTCTGCGTTGACTTCCTGGGTGGTAATAATATTCTTAATCGAATCCACATAATCCAGATCCATCAGCATCATCTGATGTACTTCAAAGATTGCCGCATTGGCTTCTCCTACATCTTCCATTGCCTTGTCATACAGCTCACCGAGCTGTGCGATCGCAGTCTCCTGGGCCTCCTCAAAACGTGCCACCTCTGCTTCGGTATCCTCTACATGATACCGTCTTATCTGCTTTTCCTGTCTTTTATAGAAAGCGATTTTCCCGATGGCCACGCCACCAAAAACACTTTTACCACTTAGTGTAATCATAATCCTACAGATTCTCCTCTAATACTTTCTGGATTTCAGCGATTGCTTCTTCTTCATCTGCACCGTCAGCTGTGATGGTGATCTCATTTCCCTGCTTTACGCCAAGGCTCATAACTGCCATAATGCTCTTTGCATTGACTTCACGTGTATCTCCTGCTTTTTTGATCTTAATATCGGAAGTTTTTTTCGCAATTGCTTTTACCAGAATTCCTGCCGGTCTTGCGTGGATTCCCTGTGCATCTGTTACTACATACTTAAATTCTTTCATGAT
>NZ_JAAIMM010000077.1 GCF_013300725.1 Allocoprococcus comes | reverse complement strand
CGAAAATATGTTCGATTTTCCGTTGCGCGTTTTTACTCCTCATGTTATACTATGTGTATGAAAGAAAAACTTATACATTATAGGACTTGCGTGTGTAATATCAATTACCATATGGTATGGTCGGTGAAATACCGGCGAAAGATATTAAAACCAGAAATCGAGGAATATCTTCAGGAACTGGTGCAGCAGATTGCTGCGGATAAGGGATTTACCGTCCATCTATTCGAATGTGGTGAAGGTGATCATGTCCACTGCTTTGTATCTGCTCCACCGAAGTTGTCCATAACAGCAATTGTTAAGTATCTGAAGGGAATCACTGGAAAAAAACTGTTCGAACGTTTTCCGGAAATAAGAAACCAGCTATGGAAAGGAGAGCTGTGGAATCATTCCTATTATGTGGAAACAATCGGATCTGTATCTGAAGAAAATATCCGCCGTTATATTGAACATCAGAGCAAGTCGTATTAATTCAAGATGGAATGTAAATCTCCATCTACAAGAATGTCTAGGGGGAAGAAGAATGCTACTGTCGCACAGAACATCTATAAAAATTCGGCCGGAATATTCCAATATCATAGGACATATGTGTTATGCAGCTTCCAAACTCTGGAATATCTGCAACTATGAACGTCATCATTATAAAGAATTGGGACTGGAAAAGTATCCTGACTGGTACTATCAGAAAAAAGCACATAAAGGAAATCTGTGGTACAGACAACTTCCGTCACAGACAGCGCAGGAAACCTGTAAACAGCTGGACAAAGCATGGAAATCTTTTTATGTCCTGAAAAAGACTGGGGGGATCAAAGAACCAAATCCGCCCCGTTTTAAACAGGACAATATACCTGTTACATACATGCAGATGGGAATCCGGCATGAGAAAGGTTCAGACCAGCTGCGGCTGTCTCTGCCAAAGGATCTGAAAAGCTATATGGAAGAAACATATGGGATCCATGAAAAATTTCTATATCTTGAAAATAAGATTTTCAGGGACATGGATCATATAAAACAGCTGCGGATCTATCCACCGAAAAATGAAAAATGTGACCTTATCGTTATCTATGAGATTGAAGAACCAGAGCAGCTTTCCCAGAATGGACATTATTTATCTATTGATCTTGGCCTTCACAATTTGATGACCTGTTATGATTCAGGAAATGGAAGGACTTTTATTCTAGGAAGAAAATATCTTTCTCTGGAAAGATACTTTCATAAAGAGATAGCCAGAGTACAGTCTGTATGGTATGCGCAGCAATCGAAAAAAGGAATAAAATATCCAAAATCATCAAAACATATCCAGAGACTATATAGGAAAAAGCAGAATGCAGTAAAAGACTACTTTCACAAAGCGACCAGATGGATTGCAGAATATTGCAGAAAAGAAGATATCCACTGTGTGGTTGTGGGAGATATCCGAAATATTCGTAAAGGAAAAGATATAGGGCATAAGACCAACCAAAAGTTTCACGGACTGCCATATGACAGGCTGTACATCATGCTGGACTATAAACTGAAACTGTATGGAATACAATTGATAAAACAGGAAGAAAGTTATACAAGCCAGTGCAGCCCGTTATCACCAGAAGTATCAAAAAGATATGCAGAAGC
>NZ_JAAIMM010000076.1 GCF_013300725.1 Allocoprococcus comes | reverse complement strand
CTTTTATCGTTCCGGCTGGCTCTTTGCTTTTTTCTCTTTTCCAGATGCTTTTTCATCCTTGGTTTCCGGTGTTTTTACAGGGTCTCCGATTGCAAACTCATCGGTTACATACTCCTGTTCCTTTGCACCAAAATTGCGTTCGATATGGTTTCGGATACTGTAGGAAGCCTGACGGACATCATTTAAAAAGTCTCTCAGTTCCTGTGGGTCTTTCTTTCCACATTCATTCCGCTGTGCAATATAATCCAGATTGAATCCGGTAACATCCACACCATAACGTTTCGCAATCACATAGGCCGCACAATATGCCTGTGCGCTGACTTTCTGTCGGCTGTAAGTTCCGGTATGCTGATCCATCGCTGCACACGCCAGTTCTCTGTTCAGTGCATGGAATGTCGTTACTTCACTCATTCCGTTGCGGATATAGATGGTACGATATCTTGGATTGTACTGGGCCTGCACTTTGTCTGGCAGATCATCCTCAATCTGCACACGTACCGACTGGTCTTTTAAGACAGTTCCTATCAGTTCTGTCAGACTTCGCTGAGGGCGTTCTTCCAATGGCTTTCCAGACATCTGACTGATGTCAAATCCTTTTCCAATCGTATACCCTCTCCGCATTTCTCCGTCTTTTTCGTATTCAGTGGAAATCATATAAGTAATGCCATGTTCCCCTGCTTTTACCGAACGGTGTTCTTCTCTCCAGCGTTCATAAGACCTTACCACCTTAAAATCTGGATGCTGTCCGTAAATCAAAAGCAGATTCGGTGTTCTCTGGGTATTACACTCTGCCATAAAGTCCAGAAAGCCTTTCAGTTTTTCTCCATCCTGAAAAACTCCCTGTGCCTGTGAATCTACTTCAGCCCATACCTCTTCTCTTTCCTGCTGTTTTTTGGCTGCATATTCTTCTTTCGTCAATTTCTGTTCAGGAACCTGCTGTTCTTCCGTTCCCCCTGAAATCATATCTGTTAAATCCATATACATTACCTGCCTTTCGTTTTCATATTCTTACGTTTCTTCCGGCTCTCTCTGGCATTTTTCCGTCTGTCCGGCCTCTTACGTTTCTCTTCCTGTTCCTTGCGGATATCTCCGAGTTCTTTCCGCACAGATGGTTTTTCATTCTTTTCTTTCCAGCTAATTTCCCGATCGGAAGAAGTATTTCTGTTGCGCGAGAAAGGTTCGGATGGATTCTTTTCTTCCCCCTCCTGCGCCTGTGTAAAATTTCCTTCCGGGAAAGCCTCATCCCCGATCTGGAACATTTCTTCCGCATCGTCCAGTTCAAATTCTATCTTGCCTTCCGGCAGGACAACGGTCTCTGTCCGTACATTCTCCCCGGTTTCTTTTTCCATCTGGTTCTCTGCCTTTTCCGGTGCATTCTCTTTTTCCACTGCTTCTGTAACCATAGAGCCTGATTCTGCTTTTACAAAATCCAGATTCATCCGGTCTAATACCCGGTTCATCTTTGCTGCATCATCTGCAAATACCATGACCTCTGTCTGATCCGGATTCACCTTATCTTTGATGACAACATATAAGATACCTCTCGCTTTGGCTTCTTTTGCAAACTCTTTCAGTCTGTCACCCGGTACTGTAAAAAATTTCATCGGACGCTGTT
>NZ_JAAIMM010000075.1 GCF_013300725.1 Allocoprococcus comes | reverse complement strand
AAAATAGTCTGCAAATAAAAAGTCAAGCAGAGATTAATGAACTTTGAAAAATTTATACAGGTTGAACGTAAGACATGAAAATAAGACCACCGCGATGCGCTAGTCTGGTAGAAGTTAAAAAGTGATATTAAATAGTTTCATTATTCGACAAGTTGGATAGATATTCTCTTACCCGACCATAATAAATCCGGAGAAATTTGTTTGCCCCGGCAGTCATATAAACATAATAAGGTTTGCCTTCGGATCGTTTTTTATCCATAAAGGCATAAACAGGATCATCCACTGGAGATCGTTTGATAAGACTGTCCATGATCTGAAAAAGAGCTTTACGCAGGTAGGGAGACCCCTTTTTAGAGGTTCGCACACTGTTCTGTATGTGCTTTCCAGAATCATTTTTACCGGGATCAACACCTGCAAAAGCAGTAAGGGCTTCCCGGTGTGTAAAACGGGAAACATCCCCAATCTCAGCGATAAGCTGCGGACCAAGGGTTGCCCCTACACCGTTCATATCCATAACAACCGGATATTCCGGAAGTGTGGATGCAAGCTCATTCATTTTTGAACGGAGCGATTCTACTGTTTTCGAAGCAGTGTTTAGTAATGCTACTGCCTGCCATATCAACATTTTTGTGATGTCATCCTTTGGAAATACGGCAATCAGATCAGAGGAAATCTGATAAATTTTCGCTGCTTTCTCTGCACTGAAGTTATAGTTTTTACGTTTGCACCAATTCTGGTAATGCTCCGTAAAGGCATTTAATGACTTGGAGCGGACGCAATCGACATGCCAGTAGGTATGAATGAAATCTACCCATTTTTGGCTGCCGTCATTGCGGGCAGGACTGTCAAAGAAATCATTGGCTCCCGGATAAGTCTGGTCGATCAGTGCAATGAGATTGTTTTTCATTGCAGTTTTCTGAGCCATATAGAATCCAAATTGTCGGTTCATAGTTTTTAGTTGGTTACGTGTTTTATCCATGATTCCATATTGCTTCAGTTTAGCCCAACGGTCAAGAGTATAACGTGCGATTTTTTTAGAATCTGCTTTATCTGTTTTGGGTGTGCGGAGGGAATCATCACCGAAATCTCTGATCAGGATAGGATTTACGGCACTGACAAAGATACCGGCATCAGAAAGCCATGTGGCAACCGGTTCATAGTATCTGCCGGTATGCTCCATGCAGACTTTGGTTTCGCCTTCAAGGCTTTTGATCTGTTTGATCAGGTCGTTTATGGCAGACTGGGAATGAGGGATATCGCAGGGGGACATAAGAATCACATCTCCTGGTTTTCGGATAGTGACAGTGCTTTTTCCTTTGGAAACATCAATACCAACAGCGTTCATAACAGATACTCCTTTGTAATGTATTAGCAATGGTCAATACCAGTTTTCTCATTGCCTATTCAATCTACTGGGTGTTTCACACGAACGTATCAAGGTTCAACCTGCATAAAACGAATGCTGCGAAAGAGTGGCTGGTTGGCTGACTATTTTACGGACGTAAAGTCCTGAGAGAAGGAGGCCAGACCTATTGCTCCACTCATTCTAACAGCTTAAGCAACAAGATGGATAATTCCTTACTGGCTGTAAGGGATATTAACCATAAATATATTGTAGTAG
>NZ_JAAIMM010000074.1 GCF_013300725.1 Allocoprococcus comes | reverse complement strand
CTTTTATCGTTCCGGCTGGCTCTTTGCTTTTTTCTCTTTTCCAGATGCTTTTTCAGATGGTTTTTCATCCTTGGTTTCCGGTATTTTTACAGGGTCTCCGATTGCGAACTTATCGGTTATATACTCCTGTTCCTTTGCACCAAAATTGCGTTCGATATGGTTTCGTATACTGTAGGAAGCCTGACGGACATCATTTAAAAAGTCTCTCAGTTCCTGCGGATCTTTCTTTCCACATTCATTCCTCTGTGCAATATACTCCAGATTGAATCCGGTGACATCCACACCATAACGTTTTGCAATCACATAGGCCGCACAATATGCCTGTGCACTGACTTTCTGTCGGCTGTAGGTCCCGGTATGCTGGTCCAGTGCTGCACATGCCAGTTCCCGGTTCAGTGCATGGAATGTCGTTACTTCACTCATTCCGTTGCGGATATAAATGGTACGGTATCTCGGATTGTACTGTGCCTGCACTTTGTCTGGCAGATTATCCTCAATCTGTACACGCACCGACTGGTCTTTTAAGACAGCTCCTACCAGTTCTGTCAGACTTCGCTGTGGGCGTTCTTCTAATAGCTTTCCTGACATCTGACTGATGTCAAATCCTTTTCCGATCGTATACCCTCTCCGCATTTCTCCATCTTTTTCGTATTCAGTGGAAATCATATAAGTAATGCCATGCTCCCCTGCTTTTACTGAACGATGTTCTTCTCTCCAGCGTTCATAAGACCTTACCACCTTAAAATCCGGATGCTGTCCGTAGATCAAAAGCAGATTCGGAGTTCTCTGTGTATTACACTCTGCCATAAAATCCAGAAAGCCTTTCAGTTTTTCTCCATCCTGAAAAACTCCCTGTGCCTGTGAATCTACTTCAGCCCATACCTCTTCTCTTTCCTGCTGCTTCTTGGCTGCATATTCTTCCTTGGTCAATTTCTGTTCAGGAACCTGCTGTTCTTCCGTTCCACCTGAAATCATATCTGTTAAATCCATTTTCATTACCTGCCTTTCGTTTTCATGTTCTTACGTTTCTTCCGTCTCTCTCTGGCATTTTTCCGTCTGTCCGGCCGTTTACGTTTCTCTTCCTGCTCCTTGCGGATATCTCCGAGTTCTTTCCGCACAGATGGTTTTTCATTTTTTTCTTCCCAGCTAGTTTCCCGACCGGAAGAAGTATTTCTGTTGCGCGAGAAAGGTTCGGATGGATTCTTTACTTCCCCCTCCTGCGCCTGTGTAAAATTTCCTTCTGGGAAAACTTCATCTCCAATCTGAAACATTTCTTCCGCATCGTCCAGTTCAAATTCTATCTTGCCTTCCGGCAGGACAACGGTCTCTGTCCGTACATTCTCCCCGGATGCTTGTTCCATCTGGTTCTCTGCCTGTTCCGGTGCAGTCTCTTTTTCTACTGTTTCTGTAACCATAGATCCTGATTCTGCTTTTACAAAGTCCAGATTCATACGGTCTAATACCCGGTTCATCTTTGCTGCGTCATCGGCAAATACCATCACTTCTGTCTGGTCCGGATTCACCTTATCCTTGATGACAACATATAAGATACCTCTCGCTTTGGCTTCTTTCGCAAACTCTTTCAGTCTGTCACCCGGTACTGTAAAAAATTTCATCGGACGCTGTT
>NZ_JAAIMM010000073.1 GCF_013300725.1 Allocoprococcus comes | reverse complement strand
AAGGAGCTGTGGACTTTTAAGAAGAGAGAATGCCGGAATGAGTAGCGAGAGGAAGGTGAGAATCCTTCCGGCCGAATACCCAAGGTTTCCAGAGTAAAGCTGATCTGCTCTGGGTAAGTCGGGGCCTAAGGTGAGGTCGAAAGACGTAGCCGATGGACAACAGGTTGAAATTCCTGTACTGCAGTATAACAGAACTGTGGGGACGCAGAGGGAGAGCACTAGCGGGAATGGAATCCCGTGGCAAGCGAGGTAGGAGTCGCGTTGGCAAATCCGCGTGACAATCCGAAGACGTGATGCATACCGAACTGAAGTAGGGAAATGTGTGAGCCAGCTGCCAAGAAAAGCCGCTATTGTTTGTACTGTACCCGTACCGTAAACCGACACAGGTAGGTGAGGAGAGAATCCTAAGGCCGACGGGAGAAGCATTGTTAAGGAACTCGGCAAAATGACTCCGTAACTTCGGGAGAAGGAGTGCCAGTGAGAGCTGGCCGCAGAGAATTGGCCCAAGCAACTGTTTAGCAAAAACACAGGTCTATGCAAAACCGTAAGGTGAAGTATATGGGCTGACGCCTGCCCGGTGCTGGAAGGTTAAGGGGAGAGGTTAGCGGTAACGCGAAGCTTTGAACTTAAGCCCCAGTAAACGGCGGCCGTAACTATAACGGTCCTAAGGTAGCGAAATTCCTTGTCGGGTAAGTTCCGACCCGCACGAAAGGCGTAATGATTTGGGCACTGTCTCAACAATGCACCCGGTGAAATTGAAATACCAGTGAAGATGCTGGTTACCTGCGCCAGGACGGAAAGACCCCATGGAGCTTTACTCCAGCTTGATACTGGGATTCGATATTGTATGTACAGGATAGGTGGGAGGCTATGAAGCATTGACGCCAGTTGATGCAGAGCCACTGTTGGGATACCACCCTTGCAGTATTGGATTTCTAACCAGCAGCCGTGACCCGGCTGGGGGACAATGTCAGGTGGGGAGTTTGACTGGGGCGGTCGCCTCCGAAAGGGTATCGGAGGCGCTCAAAGGTTCCCTCAGAATGGTTGGAAACCATTCGAAGAGTGCAAAGGCAGAAGGGAGCTTGACTGCGACACCGACGGGTGGAGCAGGTACGAAAGTAGGACTTAGTGATCCGGTGGTATAAAGTGGGATTGCCATCGCTCAACGGATAAAAGCTACCCTGGGGATAACAGGCTTATCACTCCCAAGAGTTCACATCGACGGAGTGGTTTGGCACCTCGATGTCGGCTCATCGCATCCTGGGGCTGAAGTAGGTCCCAAGGGTTGGGCTGTTCGCCCATTAAAGCGGTACGCGAGCTGGGTTCAGAACGTCGTGAGACAGTTCGGTCCCTATCCGGCGTGGGCGTAGGATATTTGAGAGGAGCTGGCCTTAGTACGAGAGGACCGGGCTGGACTGACCGCTGGTGTATCTGTTGTTCCGCCAGGAGCATGGCAGAGTAGCCAAGTCAGGAAGGGATAAACGCTGAAGGCATCTAAGCGTGAAGCCCCCCTCAAGATGAGATATCCCTACGTAAGTAGTAAGACCCCTTGAAGACGACAAGGTAGATAGGGCAGAGGTGGAAGTGCAGTAATGCATGGAGCTGACTGTTACTAATCGGTCGAGGGCATAACCAAGAAGGTAGGACAGGGTAAGA
>NZ_JAAIMM010000072.1 GCF_013300725.1 Allocoprococcus comes | reverse complement strand
GAGGGCACTGAAAAACCTACCGCTTTAAATTTCAAATTATAATGCACATATAAAATCCACCAGTTTAAACTTATTCTGGTGGATTTTCCGTTCTTTCTATTGCTGATTTCTTGTCTTGCATGCGAATTCTTTTTATTTTTCACTTATTAGCTTAATAATTCTCTTGAGATTTACTGCAAATATAGTCATAGCTCCCTGCATTTCCATGCCAATAAGACCTGATGATGACGCAATGTCATAACCATGTCTATGTTTTAATTCACTATTTTTTGCCTCTATTTTATAGCGTTCTTTCGCCATTTCTTTGAAATGTTCAGTTTCTTGAAATTGAGCCTGCTCACTATGTGAATCACAAATTAGTGTTTCTGTGTAGGTTTTCTTTTTTGCTCCTTCTTTATAACAACCCGCTTTATAAGGACATCTCTTACATTTTTCTACATCGAAAAAGTATGTCATTCGAGGATTCTTTCCTTCTGTTTTTCGCTTGTCAAGATATTTATGAATTGCCAAATGCCCTGCTTTGCATTGATACATTCCAGCATCTTTATTAAATTCGAATTCATCTGGCTTTGTACGATTTCCTTGGGTAACAATACTGTTTAACCGGGAGATAAGTTCATAATGATTATCCTTTGCAGCATCAATATTTTCCTTACTTGAATAGGCTTTGTCACCAATCACAGTTTCAACTTTCATTCCCGCAGCTCTGCTTTTCCGAACCAAAGTTGACAATTCTTTTCCGTCTGTTTTTTCACCACTGGTAATGGTTGCGGCTGTAATGATTCGTTCCTCTGTCATAGCTATATGTGTTTTATATCCGAAGAAAGAAGTATCCGCTGTTTTGTGTCCTATCCTTGCATCATTATCTTTTGAAGTTTCCAAATGTTCAAGATCATCATTGACAGATTCCTCCAATAAATTTAGCTTTTCCTGCACTTTAGGGTAACTGCATATGTCTTCATTGTCTTTTACAATAGAAAGTAGTTGTTTGCAGTATTCCAACTCTTTTTCAAGAGAATCTTCCGTATTTTTGTTTGGAAATTTTTTCTTCATTGTTTCATCCACTTCGTAAACGGCACGTCGTAGTTTTTTTGATTGCTCTTGAAGTGCCTGTCGGAGCGTTTTTTGATTGTATCTTGATTTCGTATGAGTAGCATCTACGATAATAGATTTTGATTTTATTATTTTTTTATCCAATGCAATCTGAACCGTCTTTGAAATCAACATATCCAACAGATTCATATCTTTCAAACGTAGTTTACGAAATTTTGTCAAAGAACTGGGATTAATAACAGTTTCTTCTGGTGCCATATCCAAAAAGTATTTAAATGACATATCATATTTAGAACGTTCTACAACATCAACATCAGATAAATCATAGATAGCTTTTAAAAGCAAGTACTTAAACATTCGAATAGGCGGAACTGCATTACGTCCATTATCAAGACAATATTTATCAATCAATTCATCATAAACAAATTTAAAATCAACCAGTTCTTTTATATGACGAAGCAGATTGTCTTTTGGAACCACCAGTTCATATATTTCCATGTAAGGACTAAGTACTAACTTCTGTTGTTGTTCAATCATAAAAACACCGCCTATACTTGATATTTATATTATATCAAACATAGGCGGTACTATCTACTTTTTCAGTGCCCTC
>NZ_JAAIMM010000071.1 GCF_013300725.1 Allocoprococcus comes | reverse complement strand
GTAATGCCAGTTAGCTAAAATTAGAAAACAGGACTGCTCTTAATGCATATATCATTTACAGCAGCTTCAGAATATAAGTCCCGCTATCTGAAAGGATTCCTACTTGATAAATCAGACAAAAGGGCAGCACTTTAAAGCAGATAGTCTGAAAAACTTCTGCTTGATAATATAACGGTAAGGGAAAGGATATTTATGCGGCACGGTATGTAAAACTAATCCATCTTTTTTTAATCACGCGTCGTTTATACTGTCGATCCGGCTTTACTGGTGTCAGACTTCGGTTTATCAACTGTTCGATATTGTTAAACAAAGAATCTCTTAGATATCTTCTACAGCAATAGACTGCCATAGTAAAATTTACTCGATATTCATATTTTTTGTTTCGCTGCTCCAGTACTACATGGCTGGCAATAATCTCACAGAAATTGTACAAAATCAGTTTCCCAAATATTTCCTGGCAAATGTATTCGGGATTTTTACTATGAAGGTTTGACATACCTATCGTATATTTAAGTTTTCGGAAAGATGTTTCTATGCCCCACCGCATTTTGTATAGAGTTTTCAGTTTTTCAGTCGAAAATTCTTTGCGATCCAGATTGGTAATCAGGCATTCATAGTTACCATTCGGCAAAAGAATCCTGACAATACGGAAGGATAGTTCGTAAAAAGGATGTTCTGAATCCAAAAAATCAAAAGGAGACGATTTGGCAAGATATTTATAACCTTTTTCTCTTAAATATTTTTGCTTTCTTGTCATTTTAAGAGTGATGTCTTCATCGAATTCCCCTTTTGATGGCAGGCAAAGGCTACCCGCGATACTTCCATTGCTGGTGACATCTTTTACTCTAATAAGATAGAAGAGACCTTTTTCCTGAATATTTGCAAAAATATTGTAAGTTTCATATCCCCGATCTGCAATAATGATTGTTTTTCTGTTTCTCGGAAGATCTTTTACCATATGAATAAGAGCTGATGATTCATTCTCCTCATATGGTGATTGGATTAATGTATGTACATATCTGAAATCCAGCAGATTATATAAGGCATTAATGTGCAATTGATTAAACCCAAAAGTTCCACGCTCTTTCTTTCCAGGAAAATGTGTCTTTTTATCTTTTGGATCACGGAAAATATTTTGGTCTGCTCCATCACAGGCAAGAAGCTCATAACCCTGAAAAGTTTTCTTAGACTTTATTTTTCTATTAAAAGAATGAAACAGATTTTCCATAGTGTCAGGCTTTAGTTTATTTCTCTTTTGAATGTAGCCGGATTTTGAAATAGGAAGCTCAGAATTGAGTTTTTCTCGGTCTGCGTATTCACATAGTTCAACATCAAGGGCACTGCTACCTGATGAGATATAGAACTTTATGACATCGGAGAATTCCATTTTCCCTTTCCTTGAAAAATCGTGTCCGGGATTCTTTACGAAATCTTCCATTTGCTGTTCCATTTCTGAAATAGCTTTAAAAAGAGTGTTGCGAACGTAGTTTGCATAGTGATTCATGGTAAAACCTCCTAAAAATGTATATTCAAGAGGCTGCGCCGCAAATTTTGATGTATTTGTCAAGTGATTTTTATGTTTTGAAACATAGAAAAACAATGTTATGAATTGTGCATTATTACCATTACTTTAGGATACCTACTATTTTATTCCAATTTTAGCTAACTGGCATTAC
>NZ_JAAIMM010000070.1 GCF_013300725.1 Allocoprococcus comes | reverse complement strand
TCTCCTGTTATGAAGTGACTTTTGTCAAGAGTTAATTTTAAGAAATTTTTCTCAACTCCAGTCACATTTGTTTTCCTGACAGCATTGGAAAAGAGCCCTAGTTTAACAGTCCCCGGCAGTTGGCCACTCTGTTATACGTGGATTGATTACCTACAGGCTAATGGTTCGCCGTTGGGTTCTACGATCTATCAGCGTGGATCACAGTGTTTCATGTGCGCACATAGGAGAAACGCAGATAACCCAGACCTTACAGTGACCACAGCTCTTTTCTAATACTGTCAGATTGTTTACTTGTTATTTTGTGGCAGAAATAAGCTGCATATTGCTGCTTTTTCTGCTTGACTACTCTTTTATCATAGGCAGCTGGCTGTCAAGGGCTTAGCCGCCCCAGCGGTGCCTGCACCCTTGACTGGCAGATGACTATGATATACCTCTACGCTACTTTCATTTCGATATTATCTGTCATCATGCCCCATACAAAACATGCCAATTCTCTTGCTATTGCAGCTACTGCCACATTTCTTTTCTTACCATGTCTTATAAATTTATAGTATCGGCTCCGTAATCTCGTGTTCGCTTTGTCTGCATACGCAATTACCTCTGCCGTATTACCATTCTGTCTTGCTCTTAATTCTTTTGACTTATGCCCCACAGCACCCTTACAGATTCCGCCAGATGCCTCTATCAGCAGCTGTCTTAAATGACTGTTTCCTGCTTTTGTTATTCCAAGCCGATGTATACTGTCTGAGCTTGAGTTTTCTCCCGGTGCAAGTCCAAGATATGCTGCATACTGGTTTCCTTTTGCAAATCTCTCAAAATCTCCGGTTTCAACAATCAATGACAATGCTGTATGCGTCTTGATTCCAAGAAAACATTCCAGTTTTTTGACTTTGTCATGATATTTTGTCTGTTCAGCGATTTCCTCGATCCGCTTATCATATCTCTCAATCTTGGTTTCCTGTTCTTCGTATGATGCCATGTATTCGTCAAGTGTTTCTCGATACAATTCATTTGTGATTTCAAGTTTCTTCAGCCATTTCAGATGTGCTAGGGTCCATTTTGTCCCATCATAGCAACATCCATGTCTGATGCAGAATGCGTTGATCTGCTGCTTGATTTTCTTTAACGCAAGCTTATGATCGTTTCTCATGCGAAGATATTCTTTTACCGAATCATCGGTCTCTGTCGGAATATAAACAACATGATAACCACCATATGACAAACACTGGGCAATCATATATGCATCTCGCATATCTGTCTTAATTCTCACACCTTGAGGTGTAAGCATTGTTGTTGGTGCAAGTATCACACATTTTACGCCTGCGGCCGTCAGTTGGTTATAGAGCGAATAGCCCAGACATCCTGCCTCGTATCCACACTGGATATCGTATTCATCGTTCAATCCTAGTTTCATTTTCAGATTTTCAATAAACATCAAAATATTTTTATAATCCGGTGTTACCTTGATTGTTGCGAATACGCGGTCATCCTCACCGATGATTGGTTCCATTGCGCATAATGTGTAATTTGTGGTATGGACATCCATGCCGATTTTTAGTATTCTTTTCATATGAGTGATCTCCTTTTGTATGTGGTAATTCCTGTTACCTTTGTTCTTATCAAACTCTAGTATACAGGTAAATCCACGTTGCTACAAATGTGAGGTCACTTCATATTATCTA
>NZ_JAAIMM010000069.1 GCF_013300725.1 Allocoprococcus comes | reverse complement strand
ACTTAAATGTATTTTTAACTTCCAGTTGGCAAGAGTAAATTCTAGTCTTATAGAAATTACTTCTGCACATATATATTGTCGTTGATAACCATTGCTATGTATACTGTACTTGCAACTGATTGCCTGCCTGTGCAGATTGGAGATAAATATGAATAATAAAGGCAATCGGAAACATTTAACATTTGAGCAGCGTGTTGAGATTGAAAAATCTCTTACTGAGAATAAAAGCTTTGCTGAAATTGGAAGAATCATAGGCAAAGATTCCTCAACAATATCTAAGGAAGTACGTCTTCATGCACGTGTCAAAGAGCGTCCGGATCCGGGTTATACCAATCCTCCCTGCATTCATCGAAAAAAATGTAAAATGACCTGTCTCTGTGATGAGCAATGCGGAACTATGTGTAAAATCTGTAAAAAGCAAAACATGCGTTGTATAGATGTATGTCCTGCATATGAAACGGCGGAATGTGAAAAGCTTAAAAAGCCGCCATATGTATGTAATGGATGCGCTAAAAAAAGCCATTGTCTCATGCCAAGAATGTTTTATTCTTCCAAGTATGCTCATGATGAATATCGCAGTGTGCTTGTTGATAGCAGAGTTGGTATCAATCAGACTCCAGAAAGCATTCAGTCCATGAACGATTTACTGGTCCCGCTGATCAGGGATAAACACCAGTCCATCGGACACATTTATGCTACCCACGCAGAGGAATTAGGCTGCTCCAGAAGAACACTTTACTCTTACATTAATGATTGTGTATTTGATATTCGCAATGGTGATTTAAGACGCTCTGTGCGCTATAAAAAGCGCAGGAAACCTACGAAGGCAGGATCAAAAGACCGTTCTTACCGCCAAGGTCATAACTACGAAGATTTTCAGGATTATATAAAGGAACATCCAGATACCAATGTCGTGGAAATGGACTGTGTGGAAGGTAAGAAAGGCGAAAGCAAAGCCATCTTAACCTTTACGTTCCGCAACTGCAATCTTATGCTCATGTTCCTTTTGGAATATCAGGATCAGGAATGCGTCCTGGAGGTCTTTGTATGGCTGGAAACAGTTTTGGGGCAGGAGGCATTCAAAAAGCTTTTTCCAGTAATCCTCACAGATGGAGGTTCTGAATTCTCCGCCCGAAAAGAGATGGAGGAATTCTGTGACGGAAGTAAAAGTACTACTGTCTTTTACTGTGATCCATACAGCTTTTGGCAAAAAGGTGCCTGTGAAAAGAATCATGAATATATCCGCTATATATGTCCGAAAGGCAGCTCATTCGCTGATTTAAATGACGATAAAGTCAGGCTTATGATGAATCACATAAATAACGAAAAAAGAGACAGTTTTAATGGACACAGTCCATATGAACTCTCTCTTTTACTCTTGGACAACAAGCTGCATAAAGCATTAGGATTAAAGGCGATTGAACCTGATGACGTTATGCTTAGTCCGAAACTTATAAAATAAAACAGTAAAGCACAGGCAGATTTCACTGCACCAGAACTTAGTCTTACACATAAGGCATGTGGAATTTAGTCCTGCATACTATTTTCAGATGCCCATTTAGCATGTAAAAAAACATTAAAACTGGGTGCTTATGGACTCATTATAAAGCAAATATATGAATTTGTTAAGGCGTAAAGTGGAAATTAATCCTGCAGAATTACAGGGATAATCTACAGCTGGAAATTAGTTTTTCATTTAAGT
>NZ_JAAIMM010000006.1 GCF_013300725.1 Allocoprococcus comes | reverse complement strand
ACCATTACTTTAGGATACCTACTATTTTATTCCAATTTTAGCTAACTGGCATTACTGATTCAGGGCGTCCCTGCGGAAATAATAAATGAAGGGAGAATGACACCATGAGAGAAGGAAGATTAGGTTACAACAGTTATAACAAAAGATATGGATTATTGTCATCAGACTTATGGATTGATCCAGGATTTCACTGCGGAGAATGTCTGGAAGTTCTAGTTGATGATCAGTGGGTAAAGACACGAATGGAAATGAATCTGGCGAGAGAATGGTATTTGGTTGGAACACCGTATTGCGGAGATCTGGAGTATGTACGGGCAAGGATACCGGAATAAAGCAGACAAGAAGAGTAATAGTCGGTTTGTTGTTAGTGAAAAAATAAGCCCGGATACGGGCAGAAAAAGAGGGCGGATACGCCCAAAATAAAAAACTAAAGACAAGTTATGGCATAAGCAAGTAGTATCTCACAAAGCCCTCGGCGTTTGAGAGCGAAATACACCCATCGCACAAATCAAAGATTTGTACTCAGGATATTTCGCCCTGCTGGGAGCTATTTGTGCCGGAAATGGCAGTTAGTTCGTAAACGGATGTCAATGCATCCACTCACAAATAATATGGCAGAAGTTACTTTGCCGAAGACAAGGAGGAAATGCCTATCGGAAGAAATTCATTTATTCAAATGACAAAACTAAGCAATGTAAAAGGCAGGATCACTTATATATCCAGTCATGCAAAACAGGAAAACCTCTATGCAGTTTATGAAACCACAGAACGGAAATTCTGGCGGGAACTTGCAAAATGTAATCAGGAAGAATTTGCAAAAAGTGGAACAGAAGGAAAATGTATTGAGGCAAGAGAACTGATCATTGCTTTGCCAGAGAGTTTTACAGAATATCAGCCGGATAGATTGCTGCAGCTTTTTACAAATCATTTTAAACAGAATTATGGAACAGAGTGTATTGCTGCTTTGCACCACAATAAAAGAAAGACCAATTATCACATTCATTTGATATTTGCAGAACGGAAACTACTGGATGAACCAATCATTAAGATTGCCAGCAGAAATATGTTTTATGATGAAAATGGAAAACATGTCCGAACCAAGAAAGAGATATTAGGAGAAGATGGCGAGACTCGGGAAGGCTGCAGTATTGTGAAGAAAGGAGAAGTCTATGAGAAGAAGCTGTTTACTGCGAAAGATGAACGCTTCAAGAGCAATTCATTTCTGGATGAGGTAAAGCATTCTTATACAGATTTAATCAATATTTATGTGCAGGACGATAAACAGAAACTACAGGTATTTGAGCGTGGCAGTGTTTATCTTGCAACAAAGAAAATCGGAAAAAATAATCCGAAGGCACAGGAAATAGAAGCAGATAACCAAAAACGCCGGGAATGGAACAGAGCTGTTGATATGGCGTTGATTAGTGGAGTGCCGGAACCGAAGATAATGGAAGTGAAGCGGAAAGAAATCACGGAGCCAATCAGGGAATCAATTGCCCGGCGTGGAAACAGACCACGATTATTTTCCAGAGTTGTAACAGTGGCTGTTGAGGCATTGGAGTTTTTAATAGCAAGTGTGCTGTTTAAGAAACCCAGGGAAGTGCCAAAACAGACAGAGCAAACGGAAACAGAACACCCAAAGCATGTTGCTGAAAATAGCACGGCAGCAGTCAAGACAACAAAAGAAGAAAAGGCAGAACCGGAACAACCTAAAATGACGAGGCTTGCATCAAAGTATCCGAAACTATTTAAAGTGAATAAAGAGCTGGAAGATCAAAACGGTGCAATTCAACAGAAACAAAAACAGCTTTCTGCAAAGAAGAAAGAACTGTCAGAGGTCACGGGATGGTTTAAAGGAAGAAAGAAAAAAGAATTGCAGAAAGAAATTGATGAACTGAAAAGCCAGATCAGAGATATGAAAGATTACCTTCCGAGGATTGTGCAGAAGATCGGTTATAGAAGTGTACAGGATTTTTTAAAAGATTTTAAGGCTTCTCAAATTGAGTATAGCGAGTATCGAACTGCAATAGCAAAATGGAAGAAAGAAACTGGCAAAGAGCCAGTAGCACATGGTATTAGAGCGAAGCTGACAGAAAAGAAACAAGAAATACAGAATGAACAGAAAAATAAACAGCATACCCGTAGTCAGAACAAAGATCGGGGAGCAAGATAGGAGGACAATCATGGAGAAACACATTATGGGAGAAAATGGAATCAGTTATACTTTAGGAGAGGACGGTCTGTATTATCCAGACCTGTACCTCCCGGAAGAGACAGAGTATCCGATTGGAAAGTATGGAATGTTGAGAAAATCATACTTGAAAGAGCATCGGAAAGAATTATATCTGGAACTGATACTTGCTGGGAAGTTAAATGAGCATCTGCATCAGATTGATGAGGATTGTAATCAGATGATGGAAAGACTGGTAGAGCAGATGAAAGAAAAGCAGGGAGTGACGGAAGAACTGAAGATGCAGGATCAGATGGCATGGGTTGGGAAAATGAACAATATCCGGGCCTGCACTGAGGAGATTGTAGTAAAGGATATATTGTATGCAGAAAAAAATTGTTGAAAATCGATTTGGAAGATTATAGATAAATGTGATAATATCTTCTTTAAAGTATAGAAAAATTGAAGTAGTGATAAAAACTAACAAACTGGAATTAAACCAATTTGTTAGTTTTTATCATGTATTTGATTATAGAGATTTTGGATATGCTTTATATGAAGTTGGTTCAAGGCTAAAGTTTGAACGGACGGATCCTTTCATCACATAAAATGATGCGGATTGCATAAGGTTATGGATATTAAATATACGATATATAAAATACTGTTCAGGATACAGTTCTGAAACAGCCACTTCATTTGCGGAGATATCAAACGGTTTTGTGCTGTTTCCAGTTGTGGCTTTTACTTCGATATATTTTTCGACAACAGCATTATTTATAACATCATAGGAAAGTATATCATAACCGAAACCATCTCCTTTGGTTTTGGCAACATGTTCTATTTTATCAGCTAAGTCCATTCTCCCTAATTTTAATAATCTATTCTTTTCAAAAGCAAGAGCTATTTCTTCACCAATATCACCAATTGCTTTTTTGTTTTGCTCTCTTCGAGAATAATTGGAATCTTTACGTATATGTGTCGAGTATGTTTTGGCCCGATGAGCTATTGAGGGAACTGGAATTTGAATAAAGTCTAAGGAGTTATAATCAATGTTAATAGAAACTTTATTATGTGCATATTCAACAGCGTCTTCTGTACTTGTCGCAATATCTGGTGGTAGTATTACATTTTCAATATCTAAGTCTGCAACACAACCAGATTCAAATGGACAATCGGGGTTATTGCGGAATCTTATATAAAGTCCATCAAAAAAGATAATACCTTGTCTGGATTGCTTTTTGAATATTCTTTCTAGCCCAAGACCAGTTGGCCAATTAGCTGGCATTGAATCGGTATTGATAAATGAAGCGTAGTAGTGTACATTTTTTTCGGTGGACACAGTTTTTAGAATATATATATAAAGGTTATCAATTATACCTGGATAATTTTTTTCATATTCGTAAATTGATCCAGACGAAGGAAGCGGAGAAATTCGTTTTGGTTCTGGAAAACCATTGGAAGGACTCCATGCTGGGTGACGGTGATTTAATCCTTGACGAGAGATTCTATAATCTTTACGTCCGGTTCTTGGAGCTAATTCGATTTCTGCTGATTGATTTAATCCTATAGCAATAGCATTAAAATTATATTTTTTCCGAGGAAAAATTTTCTCAGAGTCCCAAAATTCAAGAGTATCCGTTATGATATCAGATTCTGCAAACATTCTGTCTAATTCTGAAAAATCATATCCGGCAGCTTGAATGTAGGTTTGTCCACCTCCACCGGAAGGCTTCTTAATGCCATACATATTTGTAAAGTCTGAATCTTGGATTTTGTGGTATAAAATGGCAGATACATATTCCATAATTATTCCTCCTCACTGAGTAAGTTGTCAAAAATTTGTTCATAGGTTACATTTAAGGCTTCTTTGAGAGCAATTAATTCCTTAATCGTTATGTGTCTTTTTCCACTTTCGATTTTTACAAGAGTTTCTCGTGTAATATTACAACCTCTAAGTTGCATCGCTGTTGCCAGTTCTACTACATGAAAATCATTTTCTAGCCTTAATGTGCGTAGACGTTGCCCCAATACCTTGTTTGATTTTAGTTTCTGAATCATGTACGTTCCTCCTTTTATGACATTATAAAACACAGACCATAAAATAACGGACTGATAATGGTTCACTTTTGAATTTTTTTAATTGCAAAGAAAAAAAATATATGTTAATATAAACAAAAAGCTATAAGCAATTAGTTTATAAGGGGTCTTATATGAAAACATTTGGTGAACTGTTACATTTAATTAGGAGTAGGCAAAATGCTTCTCAACTAGTAAAAGAAGTTGGAATTTCTTATGTATATTTACTTGATATAGAAAAAGGAGCGAGAACAGCTCCCAAAGAATCGATTTTAATTTCATTGGCGGATAAGTTAGAATTTCATGAGGGTGAAAGAGAACTGTTTTTTGATCTTGCAGCTAAAGAAAGAAATGGTATTCCAGCAGATGTGACAAAATATATTTTAGAACACGAGGAAATTATTGAAGTAGTTAGGGCGTTAAATAACAGTCCTGTAGAATTAGAGTATTTGAAAAAAATAAAACAAATAGCTGAGGAGGCAGGAAAGAATGCTAGATAAGAAAAAGTATGGAATTGTTTATACCCCTGAAAAATTGGCAGATTTTACAGCTGAGTTATTATATATGGAATATGGAATGGAAGAGTTGACAATATTGGATCCAGCTTGTGGGGAAAGTGCGTTGCTTTTAGCAATGCAAATGAAGTGTGCAGGAAATAATAACTATATTGGGATTGATGTAGATGAGCATGTGATTGAGGAAAATAAGATAAATAATGGACAGAATATTAGTTATTTTCAAGGTGATTTTTTAATTCAAGCAAAGGAAAAAAATACATTACGATATTGGTGTGAAAAGATAGGAAAGGTTGACTGTTTAATAGCAAATCCACCATGGAGTTGTGAACGTTTATATAACAAAGAGGATTTGATAAAAGAAGGATATACATTGGCAGATGGACAATATGATAATTATTTTCTCTTCATAGAACAGAGCCTTAAAATTTTGAAAACTGGTGGTAAAGCTGCATTTATTTTGCCGGATTCTATTTTTTCCGATGATGCGATAAAATTGAGAAAAATGCTATGTGAAAAAACACATATTCTTGTTATTGCACGGTTAGGGGAAAAAATATTTCCGAATGTAAATAGAGCTACAACAATTATAGTAGTAGAAAATGAATTACCGACGAACAATGTTAAAACAAAATGTTTTAGACTTGGAACAAAAGAGAGAAAACAGGTCTTAAATAATGAAGTGAAGTTAATGGATTGTTTTTTAAATGGTGTTCATGAAGAAAAGCAAAGAAGATTTATTGAGACGGAAGAATGTCTCTTTGATGTTGACTTATATGAAAATGAAGAAAAACTTATAAAGAAGTTAGAACAAGATAAAATTAACTGGAATACAATATTTAGTTTTGGCCGGGGAGTTGAGATTTCAAAGTCAGGAAAGGCAGTGATATGTAAACATTGTAATTTTGCACAAGGATATACAAAAAAACAAGAAATTTCTAAAAACAAAATATGTTCTAACTGTGGAGGAAAAGTTGATTTTTTGGATAGTAGAGTTATTAATGTGATATCAGAAACGAGAGAATATGATATGGAAAAAATTTATGTAGGAGAAAATCTACATAGATATAGATTGAGTGGAAATAGGTATTTGAGATTAGGAATTCAAGGTATAAATTATAAAAATGCAATGTTGTATATGCCACCTAAAATAGTAATTCGAAAAACAGGATTAGGAATAAATGCCTTTTTAGATATGGAAAGTACATATATTAGCCAAACAGTATACTCATGTCAATATATTGATAGAAAAAATTCTGATCCTATAGAATATTATTTAGCACTTTTAAATTCAAGAGTGATTTATTATTATTATTTAAAAAAATATGGAGAAAATGAATGGAAATCACATCCCTACTTAACCAAAAAAATCATATTCTCATTGCCACTAAAAAAATATGTTAGTTCTTCGTTAACAGGTGAAATATGTCAACTTGCACGAAAGTTATTATTTGGTTATGATAGAAAGATAGATTTAGAATTGGAAAAAAAGGTAATTGAATTATATGATATCTCCAGAGAAGAGGTATTGATGATTATGGAAGAGATTAATAAATTACCTAATTTGTCTGCTATAAATAATATGAAATTTACTGAGGAAGAATTAGAACAATGTATAGATATATAGGAAATAAAAAAAAATTACTACCATATATTATGGCTAGTACACAAGAAATGATAGGAAAAACAGGTACAGTTGTTGATTTGATGGCAGGAACAGGGCTGGTAGCAGCAGAATATAGGAAAATGGGTTATGCTGTAATTGCATCTGATATGATGACATATTCAAAATGGCATCTAATTACTCAGATTATGATGGATAGAGAACCGACCTTTGATAAATTGAAAATATCTTCATGCTATGATAATAAATATTTATCGGTGTTAGATTATCTGAATAATTTGGAGCCTATTGAAGGTTATTTTTTTCGTGAGTTTTCACCAGCTGGAACTCCAGCGAATGGTGTGGCAAGTCGAAAGTATTTTTCGGCGGAAAATGCATGTAAAATTGATGCTATCAGAGAAAAGATTAATGACTGGATTGCCTCAGACAGTTTATCAGAGAAAGAAGAAGCTGTATTGAAGCATTCATTAATTATGGCTGTTAATACAGTTGCAAATATATCAGGTACATATGGTTATTATTTATCGGAATTGAAAAGAAATGCATTGGATTCCATTTCATTGTTACCTGTTCAGTTTAGTGCTGGAAATATTCAAAATAATAGAGTAATACAGGGGTTTGCTGAAGATATTGCAAAAGATATTACGGCAGATTTGTGTTACATGGATCCACCATATATAAAACGTCAATATGCAGCAAATTATCATATATTAGAAACTATTGCACGAGGAGACTATCCGGTAGCCCAGGGGAAAAGCGGTTTAAGAGATTGGTGGGATCAACATTCTAAATTTTGTACAAAGACAAAAGGTTTACAATCATTTGAAAAAGTTGTAAGTGAAATGAATTGTAGGAATTTTATAATTAGCTACAGTGAGGATGGTTTATTTCCATTAGAAACGTTAGTTGAACTGTTAAAAAAGTATGGAGAAGTAGATGTTGAATTTATTGATTATAGTAGATTCAGGAGTAATCAAAGTAAATTACCATTAAAACTAAATGAATATATGATAAAGCTTCGGAAAGCGGATTGAAGAAAAGATATTACAATAAGAAAAGGAATAGTGATATGCAGTGACAAAATCAGAAAAATTACTTAGTTCTTTTGCTGAAAATTTTTTCTATAAGGAATTTGTTTATGCTGATTTAAAATTTACTCCCAAGGGAGGAACTGAGATTGAATTGGCAGATTTAATAATTAATTTTGAAGACATTGTATTAGCCATTCAATTAAAAGAAAGAAATGAGAAAGATAGGACGCAAGATAAAAATATAGAAGAAAGATGGCTAAAGAAAAAATGTAAAAAGGCAAAAGAACAGATAAAAGATACTCTTGTGTATATTCAAAATAGTGAAGCAGAATTTTACAATGCCAGAGGAAGAAAAGCAAAAATTAATCCAAACGCAGAAATCGTGCCGCTGGTGATATTTGAAAATAAAAATATATCTGAATATGAACATTTACTTAGAAGCCATACGTCTGAAGGATTAAATGTTAATTGTATGTCAATAGATGATTTTCAATGTATGTGTAAGGAATTGATAGCTCCTATTGAAATAATAGAATATATAAAGTGGAGAAAAGATTTTTATGAGAGGAACGGATCAATCGATTTTCTACTTACAGAAATGACCACTGGATTTTTTGTGAGTAAGCCGCAGAGACATGAGACCTTGGTGCATCAATATTTGTATGAACGATATGGAGAAAATGGAATTTCAGAAAATAAAAAGTATTATGATTTATTTAGACGATATGCGTTAGTTTTACAAGAGCATACAGAATTTCTTTCAGAAACAGATGGTTGTTATGAAGTTATGATTTTTTTAGCACATCTTTTTAGGGATGAGGTTAAATGTTTCGTTGAAAGAGTTGAAAAGGCTGTTACTATTGCAAAACAAAAAAGTTTTGAATTGGCGGGAACATTACGCAATACTCAACGAGAATATGCAATAGTATTTGAGGCAACTGAAAATGGAGAACATATTGAACCAGATAAATTATTAAAAATACTTTTTGAAAAGCAAAACATACAGATATTATTACAGGTAATAACATATTGGATTAATGAAGAAGAATATCATATTGATTTTTCATTATGGAAAGGCAATGGCATTTGATATATGTATAGAATCGACTTGTTTATAAATAAATAATTGACACCACATGCGATACCACATATAATATGAATAGGAGGTATAACAAATGTCAAAGTGGGATAAACTGATAACACGTATATGCAATTTATCGAAAGACCTCCGGTTTGATGAGTTACGGAAGGTATTGGAAAGCTATGGATACGAAATGAATGCACCAAGAAGTGGAAGCAGTCATTACACTTTCAGAAAACAAGGGTGTATGCCAATTACAATACCAAAGCACGAACCAATCAAGAAAGTATATGTAGAAATGGTAAGGCAGATTGTAGAAAGCGAGGCGAAGAATGATGAAGACGCTGAATGATTATATGGCAATGTCCTATCGTATGGAAATTGTGGAAGACAAAGATGAAGGCGGATTTGTGGTTTCTTATCCGGATTTGCCTGGTTGCATTACTTGTGGTGAGACAGTGGAGAGTGCGGTAGCAAATGCACTGGATGCAAAAAAAGCATGGATTGAAGCTGCATTAGAAGATGGTGTAGAGATTAATGAACCAGACAGTTTGGAAGACTATTCTGGACAGTTTAAATTGAGAATTCCGAGAAGTCTGCACAGATCACTGGCAGAACATTCTCAGAGAGAAGGAATCAGCATGAATCAGTATTGTGTGTACCTTCTTTCCAGAAATGATGCAGTGTTCTCAAAATAAATGATGTCAAACTTATTTACACCACTTACAATAAGTTGGCAACAAATTGGCAACAGAAAATCAGCGAGCCAAAATAATATATGCAACAGAAATAAAATAATGGCAAAAAAGATATAAAACCTAAACAAATATATTTAAGAATATCTTTGAATTTGCCGAGTTCGAATAACGGACAGAAATGCCGAAAGCCTGTATTTATGCGGGCTTCCGGCATTTGTTTTCTCAAATGGCTCTAGTTTGGCTCTATTTGTGTGAGGAGCAATGTATAAATATGATATGTATTTCAAGGTAATGATTGGTAGGTGGTTAAGTGGATATTTTATTTAAGAATGATCATTTTGTATTTTCATACAGAGTTGGCGGTATATTGAAACATAATGGTAAAATCTTGTTACAGCGTCCGAAGAATGATGATTATGCCATTATTGGTGGACATGTTGCGGCTATGGAGACAAGTATGGAAACGCTAAAAAGAGAATTTGAAGAAGAGATTCATGCTAAGATTGAGGTAGATAATTTACTGGCTATTGGAGAAATATATTTTCCATGGGGTAAGAGACCGTGTCATCAGATATGCTTATATTATAATGTGCATCTGGTTGATGATAATATACCATTAGATGGAGTGTTTCATGGATATGATGAGCTGAATAATGAGAGAATTGATTTGGATTTCTGCTGGGTTCCGCTAGAGGATTTAAAGAAAGGTACTAAGGTATATCCTTTGGAGTTGATACCATATATTCTTGAGCCGGGGAAAGAAATTGTACATTTTGTTTCAAAACAGATATGAGGAGAAATTCGATGATAGAACATATAAAGGTAGAATTGGGCAGACCATCAGATATTAATTCATGGATGCGATTAGTTAGAAAAGTAGGTTGGAATTTTCCGGGATTAGAGACGGAGCAGAGTATAGAAGAACACAAAATAATTGTTTTGAAATTTATGAATGACAAGCGTGCTTTGTGCGTGAAGAATGAAGAAGATATTGTTGGCGTGCTTTTGTATTCAAGAAAGCATAATATGATATGTTGTCTGGCTGTTGATCCGGCTTATCGAAAAAAGGGAATTGCTTCGATGCTTTTGAGTGAGGCACTTGATAAACTTGACCGAGATAAAGATATAACTGTGTCCACATTTAGAGAGAACGATGTTAAGGGAATTGCACCTAGAAATTTATATAAGAAATTTGGCTTTGAAGAGGATGAGTTGATTGAAGAATTTGGGTATCCTAATCAAAGATTTGTGCTACATGCCAATATTGGTGCTAACAATGTGCCAATTGTGGTGGTAAGAGAATCAAAAGAAGAAGATTTGACTGAAATACTGTATTTATATCTATATTTGCATGAAAAGAGCGTACCAGAAGAATCTGAGCAGTTAAGGAGTACGTGGGAAAATATAATGAATGACAACAATCATCATTTGATTGTTTGTGAGGTAGATGGAAAGATAGTTGCATCATGTGTATGTGTGGTTATTCCGAATCTTACAAGAAATGTTCGTCCATATGCTTTTGTGGAGAATGTAGTAACACACGTAGATTACCGAAAGAAGGGATATGCTACGGATTGCTTAAATTATGCAAAACATATTGCCAAGGAAAATAATTGCTATAAAATGATGTTACTTACTGGTTCAAAGGAAGAGAGTACATTGAATTTCTATAGAAATGCTGGTTACAATAGTACGGATAAAACAGCGTTTATACAGTGGATAGATATGTAAGTACAAAAAACTGAGGGGTGAAAGGTATTACATTGCAGTTAGGAGGCAACATGGATATTTCAATAAAGTGTGATAGCTTAAAGGCTATATATAGTGTAAAAAATGGCATGTTAAGATGTGTTGCACCATATGAATTTACAATATCTCTAATGCCAATGATAAAGGTTTGCATAAGGGAAGGAAACTGGCAAAACACAGACAGGCTGTAATGCAGGAATTTCTGAATGAGTTAATGCTGGAATGGGAAGGGGAAAAGTGATGGAAGTAAAATTTTATGATACAGTTAATGATGAACTATTGAAATTTGCAGTGATTATCTCACAGAGTAACGGCAAGTGGGTATTTTGCAAGCATAAAGAAAGAGATACATACGAAGTGCCGGGAGGACATAGAGAAGCTGGAGAGGATATTTTAGAAACAGCTAAAAGGGAGCTGCAGGAAGAGACTGGAGCTATCAAATTTGAGATAAAACCAATATGCATATATTCGGTGATAGGTAAGACTAGAGCAAATGATACCGGTGAAGAAACATTTGGACTGCTTTGTTTTGCGGAGATAACAGAGTTTGCGAAAGAATTACATAGCGAAATGGAGAAAGTTGTGCTTATGGATGAGTTGCCTGAGAACTGGACATATCCGTTGATACAGCCGAAATTGATAGAGAAGTATTTACAGGTAAAAATAATTCTATAATTGGAGCAACAGTAACTGTCACAGTCGATAGACCATTAGGAAGTTATCATCCTGAATATAAGGATATGTATTATCCAATAAATTATGGTTACATTGAAGGAGTTATGGCACCAGATGGAGAAGAGCAGGACGCTTATATATTAGGTGTAAATGAACCAGTAAAGAAGTTTACAGGTAAAATTATTGCCATTGTTCGGAGAAAAGACGATATAGAAGAAAAGTGGGTAGTTGTACCAGACGGAGTAACTTTTTCAAAGGAAGAAATCAGGAGACAGATTCATTTTCAGGAACAATATTTCGACAGTGAAATTGTGATGTAATATTAAGGAGATTGCTATGTCATTAGGATTAAAAAGAGGAATAGTGCAGCTTGAACCACATGATAAACAGTGGGATGAGGCTGCCATTCAAACAATCAAAATACTTAAATCTATATTAGGAGATGATGCTATTGATATACAGCATATTGGAAGTACAGCAATACCGGCAATTAAAGCAAAACCGATTATTGATATTGTCGTTGGGGTAACTGATTTTGATAAAGTAATGTTACATAATGAGCAATTACGACAAGTGGGAATATTTTATCGTGGTTCAGATGTGGAACGTCAGCTTCTTTATGTAATGGGCGATATGGAAAATGATACAAGAATGCACCATATTCATATTGTGAAATGGAACGGAACTGAGTGGAAAAATTATATTCATTTCAGAGATTATCTAAATGATAATGAGAATATGGCTTTGCAGTATCAGAAGGTAAAGGAAGAACTGGAAAGTAAGTATGCAGATGATAGAGTAGCATACACTAATGGAAAGCAAGATATGATAGACCTTATTCTTGATAACCAATAATTTTTTCCCTTGCAGAGGCATTAGTTCTTATGTTAGGATACTATCTAAGGAAAGTACCCATGACAGGGCGTTAAGCGTCCGGGGAACGCTTGTTTAGCGCCGACCGGAGCGGAGCGTAGAGGTAGCCTCCCGAGTTTTATGATACCGGGCAACCGGAATACATAGGAAGGGAGGTGGCGCCGATGACAGCTTATGAGATCATTTCGATTTTCATTGGGATATTAGCATTGTTGATGTCCTTTGGTAGCTTGATTGTAGCGTTGCTTGCCTTTCTCGATAAGAGAAACAAGCGAAAATAAAAATGCCTATCCTGTCTGATCCACAGGATAGGCGGTGTCCTTAAGGACATTCATTAACCTAAACTCGGAGCATCCACCTTTGGAGTGGGTGCTTTCTGTTTAATTAGATATTATCATCTTATGTCTAATAATTCAAGAGGTTTCACTAATTTGGAAAAATTTTTACAGTAAGGCGGTCAGTGTCTTTTTTGACAACCATGAGAGTATGAAACTTTTTCTGTAAAATAATGTTTATAAGGTTCTTCTATGATACAATAAATATCATTAGGAGGGCCTTTTATTATGGCAAGACAAAAGAAACCTGTACATCGTGTACAAATGACAGAAGGAAAACGAAACATCATCCATACTTATAAGACATGGATCGCCTAAGAGCGGCTACTGGGAGATTATAGAAAATTAGCGGGATGATAGAAAATGAAGGTTAAATTAGAAGATGATGGCGAAGATAATTCAGAACTTATTGAAGAAATAGAAGATTCATTTATAGAAGAGTATATTCCATTACCAGGACAGTATGAAATCAATGAGTACAGGATTATTGATTTAGCTAATGCACAGGATATATGGGAAGATAAGATTTTACCTCTTACTGCAAAAGAACATGATATTTACTGGATTGCTATCGGACTAAGCTTAGGTATAGTTATTGGGCTTCTAATAGATGATATTGGTCTTGGAATGTGTCTGGGGGTTATGATGGGTGTTAGCGTCGGTCCTGCAATTGATGTGCTGAGAAAAAATAAAAAATCAGAGGAGCATAGGAATTATGATGAGAAAGAATACTGTGTTTCGCAAATATATAGCGTCACTTCTATTATTTTTGTTATTTGAGACAGTGGCGATCACGTTGTGGAAGGCTAAAGGAAACTTGTTTTATCTGTTGAATTTCAGCTACATTGGAGGATGCCTTGCGTTGGGAACAGCACTTTTTACTGCAGGAAAACGCTATGCCAGGCATTTCGTGCAGCTGGCTGTGGGAAGTTATATGCTGTTGTACCTCGGTGTGATCTCCCATGAAAATATGCAGATCGAGGGTTTCTGGTACTATCTGTTTCTTGGCGTTTTTGAGGCGGCAACAATCCACTACGCAGTCGCGAAGATATTCGGTCCACTGTTTTTCGGGCGCGGCTGGTGCGGCTATGCCTGTTGGACAGCTATGGTGCTGGATTTTCTGCCTTACAAACAGCCGGAAAAACCGCGAAAGGAAAAGCTAGGCGTTCTGCGATATGTGATGTTTGCATTATCCCTGACGTTGGTTTCCGGACTGTTTTTGATGAATGTCGCAAATCTGGAGGAAATCATGTTTTGGATGTTCCTTGTAGGAAACGCACTTTACTACATTGTGGGCATTGTATTGGCTTTTATATTCAAAGATAATCGTGCATTCTGCAAGTATCTGTGTCCGGTTACGGTATTTTTCAAGCCAATGAGCTATTTTTCAATCCTGCGTGTTCACTGCGATGAAAGCAAATGTGTTCATTGTGGGAAATGTCTGCGTGTTTGTCCAATGAATGTGGAGGTCAATAAGGAATCCCGCAAACGAAAGAGAGGAACGGAGTGTATACTCTGTTACGAATGCACAAAGGTCTGTCCAACCAAAGCATTGCATTAAAAAATGGAGTTGGAGATATAGCTGTGATGGCAAAGTCGGGTTTTGTTCATACACCAGAGAAATAAAAGATATAATTCGGAATGGAGAATGTGATATACTGTAAACAAGATATAGTGCAAAATATAACAGGAAGGAGTACGCACCGTGTCAGAGAAAAAGAAGTTTACAGTATACATCGGAAGTGTGGCACTATGCGTAGGTGTGGCCGTTCTGCTGCATTATGTGTCCTTCACCAATCCTTATCTGCAATCTGTTTGTCACCTTTTAAGGCCTTTTATTTATATAGGACTTTATCTGGTATGGGCGATTTCTTTTCAAAAGAGAATTATCCAAAAGGAACCCCGTCGTTGTTTAATAATGATTGCAGCGATGATGGTTTTTTGGATGCTCGTTCGTATGTGTAAATTTGAAATACCATATGAGATGCCGACAGCACTGCGCTACGCCTGGTATCTTTATTATATTCCTATGCTGTTACTCCCTACGGTCAGTCTTTATCTGGCATTTTATATACGGCAGCCGGAGAATTATAAATTACCGGAAAGACGGTGTCTGCTGTTTTTTCCGGCATTGTTTCTGATAGGGATTGTATTAACGAATGATCTGCACCAGTTAGTTTTTACTTTCCCAGAGGGAAGACTGGGGGAAGCAGCTTCCTATGAAGTAGGAGTCTATGGATATGGAGCAATGTATTACGCTATAGTCGCCTGGGATCTAGGTTGTCTGCTGGCAGCACTCCTGATTATTCTATTAAGGTGCAGAAAAATTAAAAACAAGAAAATGCTTTGGATGCCTTTTGGCGCTTATGGCATGGCGGTTGTCTATGGCATTGCCTATTATCTGAATTTGCCCTTTTGGAAAATATTTTCAAGCGATATGACGGCTGCATTATGCCTTTTGTTTGCTTTGATCATTGAAAGCTGCATCCAGTGCGGATTGATCCCTTCCAATACAGGGTACGCACAGTTATTTGCAGCATCTACAATTTCAGCACAGATTACAGATCAGAATGGAAAATGCATTTATCAATCTCAGGATTCGGAATGTATTGCGCCGGAAATCGTAAGACAGGTAGTTCAAAGCCCGATCATGTTAGAAAATGGGATCAGGCTGTCGGGAAAACCAATTTTGGGAGGCTATGTGTTGTGGAAGGAAAACCTGTCGGAATTACAGGAAATCGTAAGAGAGCTTGAAGACAGGAAGGAAGAATTAAAGGATGCGAATCTGATTGAGGAAGAAAATCTGAGAACGAAAAGAGAAGTAGAAAAACTTTCTGTGAAGAACCAGCTTTATGATAAAATACAGAAACAGACGGCAAGGCAGAGTGCACTTTTGACGGAATTCATTGAAGCATATTCTATGGAAGAAGATGAGAACGAAAGGAAAAAAATATTAGGGAAGATAGTTGTGATCGGAGCCTATATAAAAAGGCGTAGTAATCTTATTTTTATTGCGGAGCAGACAGTCAAATTTCCGATCAGAGAGTTGGAGTTATGTTTCAGGGAAACGATAAAGAATCTGGAATGGAACCATGTTGAGGCAGGTTTTTCCAGCGCTTTAGATGAAATACGAAGTGAAGATGCTATGCAGATTTATGATTTTTTTGAAGCGGTCATTGAAGAATCTCTGGAAGATCTGTCGGCATTTACTGTAAATCTGAAACGCAGAGGGGAGCGGATCGACATGTCTATGAGTGTGGAATGTAAAACAGATCTGCGGGAAATTGCCGGACGATATGGAGCTTATGCGGAGCAGGATTTTGACGGAGCATGTCTGCTTTCTCTGATTCTGGGAGGAGGTAGCGGCAAATGCTAAAAACATTTGAAAACTGTTCGAAGGAGTATCAGATTACGCTTGTTTGCTTTTTTATTTTTTTAACTTTGCTGTATATGATTCTGGTTATTTATGAAGGAACAGGAAAAAGACAAAGAAAGATGTTACTGCAGGACAGTGCATTGCTTATAGTTATCTTCCTTATAACATCCGGCTTGTGTGCGCGGCAACGGATGTTTTATGGAGAAGAGGATTCCATGATATTATTTAAAATACCATATGTGATTTTAATTGTTATAGGAATTTGTGGTTTTTTATATGTAGGAATGAAGATCTTTGGAATTCATAAGTACCGCAAGAACTGCCTGAGGGAAAATGCAGTTCAGGAAAGTCTGGACAATTTGCCGAGCGGAATTGTTTTTTTTGATGGGAACGGAATGCCTAAACTGATGAATCGGAAAATGTATCAAATTTGTCAGGATCTGGCAGGAAGAGATATACAGAATATTACAGAACTGAAGGAAGCACTGGAACATCCTCGGAAAGAGAATGTATTTTATGATGTTGATCTGAAAGTATACTGCTTTGCGGATGGAAGCGTGTGGAAATTTTCAGAGAAAGAGATTGCTACGACAGCCGGAGATCGATTTTTTCAATTTCTTGCTTCTGAAGTGTCGGAATTATATCGGAACAAAGTGTTGTTGAAGGAGGAAAATCAGAAACTTCAGGAAATGTCTGTGGCTATGAAAGAACTTTCTAAAAATGTAATAACTCTGACCAGAGAAGAAGAAATGTTATCTATGAAAATGAGAGTGCATGATAATCTGGGATATAGCGTCCTGGCGGCACAGCGGATGTTGTTGCGCGAATCGGAAGCAGACCGGGATGTTTTCCTTTCGCAATGGAAGCAGACATTGGATTTGCTGAATAAAGATAACGAGTCTGTGGAAGGCGAACAACTGCACAGGCAGGTGCAGGAAAGAGCGGAGATTTTGGGTGTGAAAATCATTTATACAGGAGAAAAAGTCTGGGAATCTCATATTTCCGAACTGATGGATATAATACTTTTGGAGGCACTTTCCAACTGTGTCCGACATGCAGGGGCAAGCGAACTGTATGTAAAATGTAGTAGTGGGGAACAAGAGTGGATTATGGTAATCACAGATAATGGACAAAAAACGGAGAAGAATGTCAAAGAAGGAGGAGGATTATCCGGTATACGAAAAAGGGTGGAGCAATGTGGAGGTACATTGAGAATCTGTGCGGAGTCAAAATTTTCGATGACCGTTAAGATACCAAAGGAGGTGCGGAGATGATACGGGTACTAATCGTGGAAGATCAACGTATGGCTCGGGAAGATATGGAAAATTATATTCAGTCCAGTGGGAGATATTGTCTGGCGGCTTCTATCACAAACGCAGCTATGGCAGAGACTGTATGCAGGCAGAGCAGGTGTGAACTTGTCTTGATGGATGTCTGTACGGAGAATGATGAGAGTGGTCTTGTGGCAGCAGAGAAGATTAAAAGGACCATGCCTCAGATAAAAATAATTATCGTGACTTCTTTAGTAGAGTGCAGTTTTATTGACAGGGCGCGCAAAGCGGGAGTAGAAAGCTTCTGGTATAAAGATGCCGGTAAAGAGGAACTGTTGGAGGTTATGGATCGCACGATGAAAGGGGAGAGCGTGTATCCGGATGCTCCGCCGGTTGTGATGATCGGAACAGCGAAAAGCTGTGATTTTACACCTGGGGAATTAGCAGTTCTGCGATTAGTGGTGGAAGGAGAATCGTATAAAAAATTGCAGAAAGTTTGGGTATATCACCGGAGACTGTAAAATGGCATATCAAGAATATGCTGCAGAAAACGAATTTTGATTCCAAAACGAAATTGGCGGTAGCTGTTACAAAGAAAAACCTGATTATAAACGGATTTTAGAAATAGTATTTTACTACCCACATGGGGAGTGTCTAAATCGCTGAAAACCGTTATCATATACTGTGTAAAAGTGTCTTAATCCTAAGAACTTGTTTTTGCTGAGATGTCAGATGGTTTATTAAGATACTGTCTGGAAGGGAGAAAAATAATATGAGATATATTATGAGAAAAATCTGCCTGTTCCCGGTAATGATTGCGGTCATAGTTTTTACAGGATGTGGGCAGAAGAAAAACGAAGATCCGGTAACCGTTACATTATGGCATGTATATGGCGGACAGACAGAATCGCCATTAAATGATCTGATTGATGAATTTAATGAAACGATTGGAAAAGAGGAAAATATCCGGGTACAGGTTGGCAGTGGTACAAATACGAATACGATACATGAAAATGTACTGGCATCTGCATTTGGAGATCCGGGAGCTTCTAAACTGCCGGATATGTTTGTTTCCTATCCTAAAACAGTTCTGGCGATGCCAGATGATACGGAACTTGTAGATTATTATGATTATTTTACAGAAGAAGAACTGAACGAATTTATTCCGGCCTTTTTGGAAGAAGGTGTCATTCATGAAAGACTTTCCATTTTGCCGGTGGCAAAATCAACGGAAGTTATGTTTATCAATAAAACAGCATTTGATCGTTTCGCGAAAGAAACAGGAGCGAAGATGGAAGATTTAAAAACATGGGAAGGACTCTTCGCAATGGCAGAACAATATGCTGCATGGACAGATAACCAGACGCCGGACATACCTGATGATGGAAAGAATTTTTTCGTTCATGATTATCATTTTAACTATTTTCAGGTAGGTGTAGAATCTCTGGGTGAAAATTTCTTTAAGGGAGAAAATCTGGCTTTCGGACCGGAATTTCAAACAGTATGGGAACCTTATGCAAAAGCGGCACTGTCCGGAGGAGTATGGCTTCGCAGCGGTTATGCAACGGAACCTTTGCGAACGGGAGATTCGATTGTATCGGTGGCTTCGTCAGCCAGCGTGTTATATTATTCAGACGAAGTTACGTATGCGGATAACACATCGGAAAAAGTAGAGATTGTTTCCATGCCATGTCCTGTATTTTCCAGGGGAGAAACGATGGTCATGCAGCGAGGTGCCGGCATTTGTACGGTGAAATCTACACCGGAAAAAGAAAAGGCCTGTATTACGTTTCTTAAATGGCTGACAGAAGCCCAAAAGAATGTAGAATTTGTGACCAGTCTTGGATATATGCCGGTAAAACAGGAGGCTTTCGATGTTTATCTTCCGGAGGCGATCGAGAAGTTAAGTGATCCGATGTATGTATCCCTGTATCAGGCTTTTTTAAAGACGCAGGAGAACTATACATTTTATACTGCTCCGAAATTGGATTCCTATCTGGATATGGAAACAAAGTTCGAAGAACTTATCAGGCAAACCTTGTCAGTAAAGCGGTTGGAGTGGCTGGAACATCCGGAAGATATGGATAAACTTGTTTCAGAGACATTAGAGGATTTCAAAGCAGCATACACACAATAATGTCTGCCGGATCGGCAAAAAGAGGTGGCTGACATATGGGAGAAAAGAGAATAAATTTCCGAAAGATTATAAAAGGAATAAAGAGACAAAGCGTCCGTATGCAGCAAAGACTGATTGTTTATTGGTGCGTGGTGATTTTAACACTTTTTTTAGCGACAGTTCTGTTACTGAGTATTATTGGAGTCCTTCCGGGAATGGATTTTAAAGTGCGGGAAATGTTGTCTGCCCAGCAGAAGAATACGTTGTCAGCGATGACAGAGCAGACCGACATTATGATGGCGAGAAGTATTTCTTTATCAGAAGATATTACAAAAGAATTGAACCAATGCCTGACAGCCAATGGAAAGACATTTTCAAATTTGAATGATAATCCTCAGCTGATCATGGATTTAGAGGCTGCGCTGTATCCCTCCTTAAAATCTGCATTGGATGTGAAATATTGCAGTGGAGTTTTTGTTGTATTGGATGCAACGGTAAATACGAAGACGGAATATGCAGATACATCACGCATGGGAATCTACCTGCGCCTGTCTGATTTAAAGGCAGTAAATACAAGCAAACAGCACGTAGTTTTTTTCAGGGGAAATGCTGATATTGCAAGAGCAGAGCAGGTACAGCTCCATAACCGTTGGAATTTAGAATTTGATACGTCCGCATTGTCGGGTTATGAACAGATTATGCAGTTTGATGGAAACCGGCTGGTAGAGAGTTGCCTGTGGACAGACCGGCTGGAGCTGAGTGATACATGGGAGGATGTGCAGCTTTTATATGTCCCGGTTTTAGACAGTACCGGAAAAGTACGCGGTTTGTGCGGTATGGAGATGAGTAATCTGTATTTCAGACTGTCTTATCCTATGGTGGAAGGTTCCTGTGGGAATATAGTGACAGTACTGGCTCCTGTGGACAAAAAAGGAAACATCTATCTGGATAAGGCGATGTTCGGAGATACAAAAGAAACGTATCTTTCACCATCAGGAACGATGACAGTGAAGAAAGGAAAATATTATAATACATATTCTACCGCTTTCGGGAATTATATAGGCAGGCATGAACTGCTTGAATTGAAGAGTTGTAATGGGATGCCGCTTGCGGTACTGACATTGATATCAGAAGCGAATTATGAAAAATTAACAGCGGACAATCGAAGGGACTGGATCATCGGTACGTTGTTATTCCTGATTTTATTATTGGTTGTTTCTGTCAGTATGTCCCATCGTTTTGTGAAGCCGATTCTTCGGAGTTTAAAAGCACTGCAGGAGGATACGCTGACGGACGAAAACTTATCAGGCATTTCAGAAGTGGATGCACTGGTTGATTTTATGCAGAAAAAAAAGAATACGGAGAAACTGGAAAATGGAGGCATTCCTCCGAATATAGAAGAAATGCTCAAGGCGTTTGCTTTGCGTGTGGAAACTCTGACTCCGTCAGAGAGGATGGTTCTTCAGTATTATGTTGATGGATATACGATACAGGAGATTGCTTCATTGCTTTATATCAGTATTGGAACAGCGAGAAAGCATAATACAAATATGAATCGAAAACTGGGAATAACTGTCAGAGAGGAATTAATGCTGTATATTGAGTTGTTTCGAAAATGCGGTCAGTTAGATAAGCTGACATATAATAGAACTGAGTAAACGAAAAAGAGTCTTTACAGCAATGTCATTAAGTTAAGATGACATTGGTCTGTACAGGCTCTTTTTTTTGTTTGCTGATAGAGCTCTTTTATATTTTTACAAAAAGATATTGTGCATATATAGCGGAGAAATAAGAATAAAACACTATATATAGTATACTAATCGTTCGTATTTTGAAAAATAAGCATAATATACGAATGGCGACCATAGTATTTGCTTTCCGTATCTGCTACGCTTTTATTACGAAATGGTGGCCGCCCGATAAAAGAAAAAAATAAAGGAAATGGATAAGGAGGGAGAACTGAGAGTGGGATGGTGATAGAGCAAGGAGGTTAACAAGGAGGTTAAAAATGTGGAATATATTACGAAGAAGGATTTAATAGATTGTTCTACACCGGATGAGTTTTGCTTTTCATTATGCTGCATGGAATGTAAAACAGTATGGAAAAGCACACCAATTCGTTTTTCCAAAGCGGGGAAAAAACCGGAAAATGAAAATCGGAAGATTATTTATGATACGCTTTATGACCGGGAAAAGAATTTAGCATTTCAAAAAGCATTGAATCAGGCGAAAGAAATCTTTAATATTTGTCCGATATGTAAGCGCCTTGTATGTGACCATTGCTTTTTGATCTGTGATGATCTGGATATGTGTGTGCAATGTGCCGCAAAACTTAATGAAAAAGGTACTGTTGTAGGATGAAAAAAGAAAAATGAAAAAGAAAGGAGAACTTTACTATGAAAAAATATGAGATTTTGGGAGGAAATTTACCAGTTGTCGTATGTGAATTAGCAGCAGGAGAATCTATGATCACAGAAAGCGGAAGTATGAGCTGGATGAGTCCGAACATGAAAATGGAGACGATTTCCGGTGGCGGAATGAAGAAAATGTTCGGCAGAATGATGTCTGGTGATTCTGCATTTCAAAACAGATATACCGCAGAAGGTGCAGACGGAATGATTGCATTTGCATCAAGTTTTCCGGGAGCGATCAAAGCACTGGAGATTAGCAACGGTCACTCCATGATTGTGCAGAAAAGCGCATTCCTTGCTTCAGAAGAAGGAGTGGAACTGTCCATGCATTTCCAGAAAAAATTAGGAAAAGGCTTATTTGGCGGAGAAGGTTTCGTTATGCAGAGATTGAGCGGAAATGGAACTGCATTTGTAGAAATTGACGGACATGCAGTGGAATATGATCTGAGTGCCGGACAGGAAATAGTGATTAGTACGGGGTACTTAGCGGCAATGGAAGAAACCTGCACTATGGATGTTGTAACCGTAAAAGGAGTAAAAAATATGCTGATCGGAGGAGAGGGCATTTTTAATACCGTTGTGAAAGGACCGGGAAAGGTGATCTTACAGACAATGCCAATCAGCAAGGTGGCAGAATTGCTGACTCCGTTTTTTGCAGATAAAAAGTAATTGAAAAGGGAGAAGATTATGAAAAAAAAGTTGAATTTGTTATTTGGAATAGTGCTTATCATCAGTATGATAGCATTGACTGGTTGTGGAGGCTCCGGAAAAACAGGAGAGAAGAACCCGTATGAAGGAAAATGGGTAGCGGTGTCCGCTCAGATGATGGGAATGTCTGTCAGTATAGATGAAGTTTTCGGAGGTGCTTTTGAATTTGAAGTGAAAAACAACGGAAAAGTTTCCTTTTCAGTTGGAGACACTACCGGGAATGGAAAATGGTCTGTCGAAGATGATCAGTTTATCTTGAGCATCGAAGGAGAAGAGATGGTGGGAATCATCGGAAAAGATATTATTTCTTTTGATAATATGCTCGAGATGGGAGTAAAGGTGATTTTTGCAAAGGATGGAACAGATGCAATGGATCCTTCGCTCTATCTGACAGAGGAGGAAAGTGTAGTCATAGGTAAGTGGGCCGCTGAAAGCGTGGAAGAACTTTTAGGAGACGGACCTCAGACTTCTATGGAAGGAGTAGACAACATCAATGATGCACTGCGTCTTGATTTCAAAAGTGACCGTAATGTAACAGTTATTTATAAAGGGGAGGAGATTGGGACTTTCCCATGGTCAGTTGCACTGGGATATTGTTCGATTGAATCAGAAAATCCATCTCTTACAGTGATGATAAATGACGATGATACTTTGAAAGTAGACTACAGTGATGATAATGACTACTATACATTCCACTGTGTAAAAAGCGACAGTGAATAACTGAAAAGGATGTGGAAATCATGAAGGGAGGGAAGACACCATGAAAAAGAAACTATGGTGTGTGCTGTGTATCATGATATGCATGATGATGATAGCGGCATGTGGACAAAAAAAGAATCCGGAGAAGAAAAAATCGGAAAAAGCGGAGCAGGAAGAAACAGAATTTAAAGACAGAGAAAGTCTTAAATTAAGTTTATTTACAGTGTATTATCCGAAGGCATGGAACTACGATAAAGAGAATATGAAGAAAGATGAAGAATATTCTTACGTTAGATTTTTTGATGGAGATACAGTAGATGGATCCGAGAATGTCATTTCTATAGAAGCGACCAAGGAGGAGGCATATACATATCGAAAGAGTTTAATTGCCTTTGGAGTGGATTTAGAGGCATATGCTGAAGGGAAAATGGACACTGTAACAATAGGAAATGCAGAATATACAGCAATGCCGGAAAGTAATTCCATAGAAAAAACGTATATGTATCGTTATGAACAGTCTGGCACATCCTATGATATCAGAGTAAGAGGACAGGAAATAGATGATTCTGACAAAGAATTGTTAGAAGGAATTGTGCTGAAATTAGAGGATGAAGGAAATAAAGACGCACCATGGCCATGGGAGGGAGAGCCTTTTGAACCTGTATTGGCAGAGCAGATGGTAGGTTCTTATACAATCGTTCCGGAATATATCCCATTTAAAGAAGCACAGGGCGTTATGCAGATTATGGATCATCAGTTTGTAAAACAGGGCAATCAGGTATTCCATTTGCTGGAGAACAAACTGGATACTTATGAATATTCAGAAAGTGGACTCGAATTCGTATCTTCGATGGAGTTAGACGATGATTTTGAATATTTGTCTGGGGACAGCAGTGGAATGTTATATCTTTCGCCTGGAATTGGAGATGTAATTGGCGTAAAAGATGGGAAAAAGGCACTTCAGACAACAGTAGACGGAGATCTGAATATGCATCCATCCGGAGAATGGGGAATCAGTTTCTGGGTGAACAGTGATACTCAGAAGATTGCGAATCAAGGCGGTAACCTGACAGCAGAACCGTGGATACTGACCGGATTAAATAAAGATGAAGAGCGCAAGGGACTATTTTCCATGATAGATGACGTACAGATCACGAATAGTCATATTATGGTTGCCGGTTCCATGGCTGCGGAAGAAGAAGGCACAAAAATTGTTGTCTATGATTATGATGGCAATCAGCTTTTGAAATTAGGTGGAGACGATATCAGTTCTCCGGACAAGCTTGGTTCCATTACGGGCATGGCGGAAACAGAAAATGGTTTTGTGGCTGCAGATGGAAATATGCGCGAAATACAATTTTGGGCAAAAGATGGAACGCACGTAGGTGCAATTTCTACAAAGGACATATTTGGTGTCAGTTATCCATGGCTGGAAGATATGCAGCTTTTAGATGACGGCTCTCTGTTAATTATGCTGACACAGGAACGAGACGACGGATCAGCAAATGAATTAATGTTTTTCAGATTGACAGGATTTTAATTGAAAAAATAAAATCGCTTGCCGGCAGAAACTTATCTGCCGGCAAGCGATTTTTTGTCGGAAAAGCCTGTTTTTTGTTGCCTGCATTTTCAGAAGAACACTACGTAAAAAAATATTTGACATAGTTATCCTGTTCTCGGTATCATAAATATGGATATAAAATCAAGTGCACAGAATTCATAGGAATATGTGCATGAGATCACGGGAGGAATAATGAAAAGTAAAAAGATCGGGATGCAGGCACTAAAAATTGCGATAGGAAGCAGTATGGCGATTTACATAGCCAATCTGTGTGGACTGAAGTATTCACTGGCGGCAGGAAGTGTTGCGCTTCTTACGATGGTGACTACAAAGTGGAAAACTGTCAAATTATCGGTAGCGAGGGTTGTGACATTTATAATTTCAGCACTTATGGCACTTATTATATTCTCAGCAGTAGAATCAGAATGGATGGCATATGGTATTTATGTGTTTTTTGTGGTTATTATCGCAGAGATGCTTGGATGGGGAGCGACGATTTCCGTAAATGCACTGATCGGAATGCATTTTCTGGAAGTCAGAGATTTTGAATTTGATTTCATTGCAAATGAATTTATGCTGGTATTGATCGGAATTACGATGGCACTGGTCCTGAACTTGTTTTATGATTATGGAAGTCAGCGCAAGGCGTTGGTTGAAAATATGCGATATACAGAAGAACGTCTGCAGATGATACTTGGAGAGATCTCGGCATATCTGGCGAATAAGGAAATGCAGAGAAATGTATGGGATGATATCTGTGCGCTGGAAAAAGAGGTTCAGGGCTTTATCCAGGATGCCTATGAATATCAGGATAATACATTTCAGTCACATCCGGGATACTATATCGATTATTTTGAAATGCGGATGAAGCAGTGCAACGTGATCCATAACTTACATTATGAGATGAAGAAAATCAGACATATGCCAGATGAGGCAATGATCATTTCGAGTTATGTGTTTGATATGCTGGTATGTGTGAAGGAACATACAGTTCCGACGGCTCAGTTGGATGAACTACATGAACTTTTTGTGATTATCAGGAAAAATCCACTTCCAAAGACCAGAGAGGAATTTGAGAGCCGTGCGATGCTGTACCATATTCTGATGGATCTGGAAGAATTCCTTGTATTCAAAAGAAGGTTTGTGGATGGGCTGGATGATAAAAAGCGAAAATTATACTGGGATAATTAAGCTCTCATTTGTCAAAAAGGGCGTGTGAAACGAAAGTTTTTTCATGCGTCCTTTTGTTTTTGGATGCAACAGTTGTTATATTTTATAAAAAAGTGTATAACTCCCCTTACCCAATAAGAATGCTATTATGAAATCCTATGCGGCAGTTGCAACTTTTTCCCGTTTGGGCAACGCATGATTCCGTCTTTCCAGATTGGAAAATTTACTGCACGAAATGGATCTTCATGATACTTCTTGTCAGTAGTCTCTTTCTTGAACATGGGAAACTTCATATATTTTTCCATTCCCTGTTGCTCACAGAAGATGTAATTATTGTAAGAACCATATCCGGCATTTGCTACTGGGTACTTCGGATAGAAACCATATGTAGTATAAAACTTGTTCATTAATGGAATAAAACAATCCATATCTGAGCGATACTGATTTACATCAACAACCGCAATATATTCATCTGCAACACCGACCTGTACATTATAAGCTGGAAGCAACTGGTCATTTCCCATGTAATCTGTCTTGATTCGCATAAAAGTGGCTGAATGATCTGTTTTCGAGTAGCTGTTGCGATCTTCTCCACAGATTTTGATTTTTTCCACGTATTCTTCCAACTTAGCAGCATACTCTTTGAGTTTCTCATAATGACGTTGTTGTGTAGTTTTTCGATGTCCCCTGCCATGAACAAACATTGCTTCATTAATCTGCCAGACTTCTGCATACTGTTCAGCAGCTTCCTTCAGATACTCTGGTGCGTACTCACTATTGATACAAAGTTTCATACCTGTCCGGCATATTATATGCATCGTTATGCAGAGCAGCGTACCGGAAAGAAGAAAAAGCACGTGTGGATTGCAGTATTATTTGCAATTTCAGGTCTGATCTGCTGGTGTGGAATCAGTCAGGTGATCAGTAATTCCGTTGCATCTTCTTTTGAAAATGCATTTGGGATTCCGCCAATCTATACCACGGTTCTTCTGGTCGTTGTTGCAGCAATGATTGTACTTCGGAAAAATGCTACGGTAAAAGTTCTGGATATCCTGGTTCCGATTATGGCAGTCTGTTATTTTCTAACGAAGCAGGATCCGGTTCAGCACCTTGTGCGGCTGCAGCAGCAGAATGTGATACGCCGGTCAAAGCAGGACTTACGCAGGCACTGGGTGTATTTATAGATACGATTGTGATCTGTAGCTGTACGGCAATGATCATGCTTCTTGTTCCGGAAAAGATGATAGCAGGGCTGGAAGGAATGGAACTTTTGCAGACAGCAATGAATTATCATCTCGGTAAAGCAGGTGTTATCTTTATTGCAGTGACATTGTTCCTTTTCAGTTTTTCAACATTTCTTGGAATCCTGTTTTATGCAAGAGGAAATGTGGCATATCTTTTCGGGGATAAATGGTGTTGGCAGACAGCATATAAAGTTCTTGCACTTGTGATGCTCTTTGTCGGAGGAATTGCGGCTTATCACATTGTATGGGATCTTGGCGATGTGGGAATCGGACTTATGACGATTTTTAATATTGTGACCTTGTATCTTATGGGAGGAGAGGCACTGGAAGAATTGAGGAAGTACGAAAAAAATAAATAGTTGGAATAGTGGAGATGTAAAATACATCTCGTGATAGAGAAACGCCAATTCTGGCAAAATGCTGGCTTTTTTCAGACAGGAAAGATTAAAAAGTAATTGATCTGGAAGACGGTATAGCATTTGCCAGGAATGGCGTTTTGTTTTTTGAGGAAGAGGAAATTTGTTAGTAAAAAGTGATTTATTATTTTAAATAAAATGAATTGACAAAAAAAGTTGTCAATGATATAGTAAATGTGACAAGGAAAGTTGTCAAAACAGAAAGGGGTGAATGGAAAAAGTGCCGTTATTAAATAAATTAAAGGAGTACAGATCTGATCTTGGGATTAACCAGACGGAGATGGGAAAGCTTGCCGGGGTGTCTAGGCAGACGATCAGCCTGATCGAGAGAGGCGATTATTCACCATCGGTGACACTGGCACTGAAGCTGGCAAAGATCTGCAGGGTAACAGTAGAAGATATATTTGAGTATGAAGAGGATGAGGACGATGAAGAGTAAAAAGAGGGCAAGTTATAAAAATGGAGTTATAAAAATGTTTTTACTGGTGATAATTGGTATGGTTATTGGAGGCGTAACGGGCAAATTATATTTTACATTTGGCGAAAATATGACAGGTGTAACAGGCAGTTTTCTGGTTGTGATCACGAAGATAATGTTGCCGCTGCTGAGTCTGATAACTGTTATTACAGTGCTTGGAGGAGAATATTGTTATAACAGATTAAAGAAGATTGGAGTTAAAATTCTGGAAACAGAAGATGAAGAATGTGATAAGTGGGAATATGAAGAAGAGAGATGGGGCGGCATTCTGGTTAATTTAGGTGTCGTATCACAGGTTCTGTGTTTTGTTATCTTGTCTACCGGTTATTCTATCCGCTATATTCAGGAAGTATCGGATCAGAGAAGAGGGCAGTTCTTAGTTTCTTGCATTATATTTATCATTTGTTATTTTTATAATGCGATTGCGCAGACCCGGTATGTAAAACTGGTACAGAAAATCCATCCGGAAAAGCAGGGAGATCCATTTTCAAAGGGATTCCAGAAGGAATTCCTGGGGAGTTGTGATGAAGCAGAAAAGGAGGTAATTTATAAAAGTGCTTATCATACGTATGTAATGATGCAAAGAACGATTGGAATATTGTTAGTTATTACAATGCTTCTGCATCTGTTCTTTAATACAGGGCTTCTGGCTGTAATAGTAGTAGGCGTTATTTATCTGGTCAGTACGTTTTCTTATACACATTCCTGCGTACAGCTTAGAAAAAGAAAGATTTCATAGAACAGGAGGAATGACAGATGGGATTTCAGGATGAGCAAGATTATATCATGCGGATGATCAAAGAAGTCATCCGGGTTCTGGTTACAGTTGCACTTGGAAAAACTTACAAACAGGTAGAGCTTGATGCAGAGAATAAGTACGAAGTTTCCGGTGACAATGTGAATCAGTGGAAAAAAATGATTGATAACGGAGAAATCAACGAGGCGGAGAATCTGCTTCTTGATGAGATGGACTATACAAGCAGAGAAGCGGTAGAGGAAGCAATCTGGTTCTATGGCTATGTCAGTGAAAAAGGAGAAGCTTTTCTGAAAGAGCATGATTATTCGGAAGAAGAGGTCTTCGATGGGCTGCAAATGCTGGCAAAGAGAAGCGGATATGAAGAGCTGATCGGATTATTGTAGATGGGGGAAAGTGAAAAACTGAATATTATAAATTCAGGTAAAAGTTGAGAAATATATTTTCCGGATAGTTTTTTCAGGGAAGATGAATAAATCCGCAGATCCAGACAGATAATACCATTGAAAAACGAAGAGAGGAAGCTGAAAATCATGGTATTAAATGAGAAGGAACGAGCAACGATTGAAGATTTGCAGACACAGGAGAAAAGTTGTGTGGAAAAATACGGAATGTATGCCGGTCAGGCAAAGGATCCGGAGCTGAAAAGCTTATTCCAGACATTGCAGAACAAGGAAAAAGAACACTATGAATCGTTGGAAAAAGTATTGAACGGTACAGTGCCGGAGTGCAATTGTAATGACACTGACGGACGGGATTATGAGCCGAAAGCTACTTATACAGCTATGAGTTCTCCTGAAGACAAGATGCAGGATGCATTTCTTGCAACAGACTGTATAGCGACGGAAAAGCTGGTATCCGGAGAATATAACTCCGACGTATTTGCATTTGGCGATACGAAGCTGAGAAAATTACTGGCGGATATCCAGGTAGAAGAACAGAACCATGCTGAGATGCTGTATAAATATAAGATGGTAAACGGGATGGTTTAGAGGAAAAGAAGAAAAAATTCCGGGAGTTCAGATGTTGGGCTTCCGGGATTTTTTTAGTGATTTTTTAGGAAGAAAATCTTTTTACATTTCAGAAAGATATGATAAAATACGGATGTATACGAATCAACAGCAAAAAATGACAGGAACAAAAAATGGACAGTATAGAGAAAAGAAGAAGTATCCGTAAATACAAACCGGATAAAATAGAAAAATCAGTGATTGAAGAGATTGTAAAAGCTGGTATTCTGGCACCGTCTGCGAAGAACCGGCAGCCATGGAAATACATTGTGTATACAGGAGCCTCAAAAGAGCATCTGCTTGATGCCATGGAGAGAGGGCTTGTCCGAGAAAAGTCCGGCAAGGCTTTATTACCAGAGTCAGCGTTTGGATTGCCGGATGCATTTCATACGTTACAGATTATGCGAGAGGCTCCGGTGACGATTATAATCTTAAATGAGAATGGACGCACACCGTACGAGAATATTGATACAGATAAGAGGGTTTCAGAAATCTGCGATTCTTTATCTATTGGAGCATCGGTAGAAAATATGTTGCTCCGTGCAACAGAGCTGGGGCTTGGAACTTTGTGGATTGCCAATACCTGCTTCGCATATGATGAACTGGTAGAATATATTGGTACAGAAAACCAGCTTGTAGGTGCAGTTGCACTTGGTGTGCCGGATGAGGAACCGGCATCGCGGCCAAGAAAGCAGCTGGAAAATGTACTTGAATATCGATAGACAGAATTGACAAAATACAGAAAATTAAACAGATTAGAAATAAGGCAATGAAACAAGAGAAAAGAGGACACCAAGATGGCATTAGAACAGGCGAAGAAATATTTAACAGAAAAAGGTTATGCAGACAGGATTATTGAGCTGGAGGAATCAAGTGCAACGGTGCAGCTTGCAGCAGAGGCACTTGGCGTTGAACCTGGAATGATCGCAAAGACCATGTCATTTCTCCAGGGAGAACAGCCGGTACTGATTCTGACAGAAGGAACAGCGCGGATTGACAATCGGAAATACAAGGATACCTTTCATATCAAAGCAAAAATGATTCCATTTGAAGAGGTAGAAGAGATCATCGGACATGCTCCGGGCGGAGTCTGTCCGTTTGGTGTGAAAGAAGGGATCAAGGTCTATCTTGATGAGAGCCTGAAACGGTTCGATACGGTCTATCCGGCAGCCGGAAATGATCACAGTGCCGTAAGACTTACCATTGAAGATTTGGAAAATGCAGTAGATTCTGAAGGATGGATTGATGTCTGCAAAGAGATTGAAGTTTAAAACAGACCGGGATAAAAAGAGAAGTAAAAGCTTTGAAAGAGACAGTCAGAGCGAAAGATATTGGAGAGAAAAGAAAATGGGAAACGATGAAATGGAAAAGAAAGATCCAGGACTGCAGGGAAACGAAAAAATGGAAGCTGCGATTGCTGGATTGCAGCAGGAACCGACACAGGAAATGCTGGCACATACATTGACCGTGATCCGCAGAAGAATGAAGGAAAACGGACAGCTGATTATCGCAGTAGAACCGCCAAAAGGTGATGGTCAGATTCAGCTTCAGGCAATTCAGACTGAGGATGGAAAAAAATGGTGGGCAGCGTTTACCGGTTTTGAGGAAGAGTTAAAAGGTGGTGGAAGTGTCAAATCTACATTTATGACAGATATTCGGAAACTTTTTGAATCAGCACTCCAGGTGGAGGAAATTGAAGGAATTATCATCAATCCATGGAACCGGACCATTATGCTGAGCAAGGCGCTGATTAAAATTATTTTTGGAGAGGAGCAGGTATGATAGAAATAAAAGTTGCAGACGAGATGGATAATGCAGCTTTGGCAAAGATATATTATGATATCCGGCTGAAAGAATTTGTATGGGAAAAAGAAGTATGTATGGATGATTTTAAAAAGAGTACAGAAGGCGAAAGAATATTGGCTGGTCTTGTGGATGGAGCTATAGCCGGGTTTATTTCCGTGTGGGAACCGGATTTGTTTGTACATAATCTTTTTGTATGTAAGCAATATAGAAGAACTGGTTTAGGAGCAGCATTGATCGCAGAAGCAAATAGAAAATATGGAAGTCCATTATCCTTAAAATGTATGAAGGACAATAAAAATGCATTGACTTTTTATGAGAAAAACGGATGGAAAATCCGGGAGAGTGGAATGTGTGAAGAAGGAGAATATTATTTTATGGTACAGGATGCCGTAGAGAACAGAAAGAAACAGCAATTATAAAATAAAGGGAACAAGGAAGTACATGCGCAGTGTCTGCCGGAAGACAAATTAAACTGGATCGACAGCTATCAGAAAAAGGCAGAACAGGTGTGTATGATCGGAGATGGAATCAACGATGCACCGGCACTTAAGAAAGCGGATGTCGGAATTGCCATGGGCGGTGTTGGGAGTGATATCGCAGTAGATGCGGCAGATATTACACTGGTAGATGATGAGGTAAAAGAACTTCCACATCTGCTGGCACTGTCCAGGAGAATGATGTTCACGATCAAATGCAATATGAGCTTTTCAATGGGACTGAATTTTCTGGCGATTGTACTTGCTATACTTGGAATTTTGAACCCGGTTGTAGGTGCGCTTGTGCATAACGCGGGATCGGTTCTGGTCATTATCAATTCCGCACTCCTTTTAAACTGGAAAAAGGAGTAAATGATTAAAAATATCAACAGCAATTTGCCTAAAATTTACCAGTGTAATTTGGTAAATAAGCAGATTATAGAGAAAATATTTGACACAGTATCCGTTCTCTCGGTATCATAAATATGGATACAAAATCAAGTGCACAGAATCCATGGGGATTGGGGCATGAGATTACGGGAGGAAAAATGAAAAGTAAAAAGATCGGGATGCAGGCATTGAAAATTGCCTTAGGGAGTAGTCTGGCGATTTATATTGCGAATCTGATAGGACTCAAATATTCACTGGCGGCGGGAAGTGTTGCGCTTCTTACAATGGTAACTACGAAATGGAAGACGGTGAAGTTATCGATCGCCAGGGTAGTGACGTTTGTGATATCGGTACTGATGGCGATGATTATATTCTCTATCGTAAAATCAGAATGGATTGCGTATGGTGTATATGCATTTTTTGTTGTTATTATTGCTGAGATGATCGGATGGGGAGCGACAATATCGGTAAATGCGCTGATCGGAATGCATTTTCTGGAAATCCGGGATTTTGAAGTAGATTTCATTGTCAATGAATTTATGCTGGTGCTGATCGGCATTACGATGGCATTGATCCTGAATCTTTTTTATGACTATGGAAGTCAGCGCAAGGCACTGGTGGAAAATATGCGTTACACAGAAGAGCGTCTGCAAATGATCCTTGGTGAGATTTCTGCATATCTGGCGAACAAAGAGATGCAGAGAAGTGTATGGTCAGATATCTGCGAACTGGAGGAAGAGGTACAGGGATTCATTCAGGATGCATATGAATATCAGGATAATACGTTCCAGTCACATCCGGGATATTATATTGATTATTTTGAAATGCGTATGAAGCAGTGCAACGTGATCCATAACCTTCACTATGAGATGAAAAAGATTCGAAAGATGCCGGAGGAAGCAATGATCATATCCGCTTATGTGCTGGACATGCTGGTCTGTGTGAAAGAGCATACCGTTCCGACTGCGCAGCTGGACGAGCTTCATGAACTTTTTGACATTATAAGGAAGAATCCTCTTCCGAAGACCCGGGAAGAATTCGAAAGCCGTGCGATGCTGTATCATATTCTGATGGATCTGGAAGAGTTTCTGGTATTCAAGCGAAGATTTGTGGACGGACTGGATGACACAAAGCGAAAATTGTACTGGGATAATTAAGCTATTACTTGTAAAAAAGGAAAGGTCTGCTATACTTGAAAGAGCAGGAGGTTTTGACAGATGAAGCAGTGTATGGATTCGGACAATCTGCATCGCAGATTGAAAAAGATTATCGGACAGGTACAGGCAATCGACCGGATGATCGATGAAGATATTCCGTGTGAAGATATTTTATCGCAGATCAATGCAGCAAAATCAGCACTTCACAAGTGTGGTCAGGTTGTTCTGGAAGGACACATCAAGCATTGTGTAAAAGATGGAATTGAGCATGGGGATGCAGATAAGACGATAGAAGATTTTACAAAAGCAGTCGAGAGATTTGCAAACATGGGATAGTCAGGGAGCATAGAATGATGTTTTTCTGACAGCGATAATAACAGAAAATGGCGCCAGTCGAGAGTGGACTGGACGCCATTTTTTTACTTATGAACCGGAAGGAATACGGATAATAATTTTTTCCCCATCCTTCATTGAAGAGGTGAGGACCGGAATGTGTTTTTTACGAAGCTGATGAACGATCGGATAAAGAGAAAACAGATTCCCATTTACATAGACTGCCTCAGGTTTCGTCTTCAATAATTCTTTTACCTGATCCTTCACATACGTTTTCCATTCTGGCTTTTCCATAGTAACTTCCCCATAGATTCCATCCAGGGTAAGTTCCGGGAACTCTGGAAGGGATTTATGAATAATCTTTGCATGTGCAAGTCCCGGAAGCTGTGCAAGGAGTGTATCGGCGGAAGTATCATCACCGAGATTTACCAGAGTGATCTCTTCGGTAAATGCATCCAGACTGATCTGGCATGCCCGGATAGCATCTGACAGATCTCCAACGGACATCAGAAAGCCACCCTTATGACAAAAAGTGGCACTGGAAAGACCGGTTTCTTTCTGGAGTTCTTCATTTTCCAGACCAAGCCATTCGGATGGGAAGCTGCATTTGTAGTTCAGAGAATATTCCTTTTTCTGTGGCTGGATACAGTAGCCGCCGCGGTTGGACGGGAAGATGACGAAAGCAACTTCTGTTTCGGAAAGACGCTTCTGACATGGAATAAATTCCGGGAGAACAAGAATACGGGAATCGCCGGTCTGGTCACGGGTTTCAAGAACCTCTTCAATTCGTTTGTCTGCACGTTCATTTCCAAGATAGCGGGCGAATTTATTTTCTAATATCATACCGGCAACACTGACAGCGCGGAAAAAGGCTTCATCCGTCCCGCCGTTCTCATCCCAGGAAGGATTGAAGCTGCCGATCAGAGAAGCAAGTTCATTTTTCTCACCGGTATTGTCATTGTTATCAAGTGGCTGGACGAATGCCTCGTCGAATTTTTCAGCAAGCTCGTCACCTAAGATTTCACACCCAAGATCTTCCCATAAAAGTCCGAAAGCTGCATAAGAGATTCCATTTTCGCGGATACGGCTGTCCTTCTGGTGGTGGTCATATCTGCCGCGTCCGATATCAAATACGATACCGTCAAAATCATCCGGGACTTTGTTTCCGCGGGTGATTGTGATTTCCGGGTTCAGATAGAGTAAAAGGGCAGATGAAAAGACATCATCTGCGTGGAATTTTCCACTGTGTGTAAAGGCAGAAGCGTCTTTCTGCCGGATCATTTCTAATAGTTGGTTCATATGAGTTCTCCTGAATCACAAAAGATTTTGCCCCAAACATCATATAAACTGATGCGAAAAATGTCAAGAGCAGAAAAAGAATGCCTGCTAATTTGAAAACAAATCGGGCAGAAAAAGTATCTGGCAGGAAAAAGCTAACATTTGCCGAAAAATCTGTTACAATGAACGGAGAATACAGACCGGAAAGGAAGAGACAGATGGAAAACAGACACTTAAAATCATATAGCTTAAAGGAAATCCCAAACTATAAAATCCACGGAAGAACCGATGAGACAAAATATCCGCTCCCGGTATTTTTCAACGGCGGAGGAATTGAGGTAAGCGTGACAGGAAAAGAGCTCTGGATAGACATAGAATCAGTATACAAGGTGCATGAGATGTGGATTGCCTATGAGATAAATGGAGAACTGATAGGCAGACAGATGCTTCCTTACGGACGCACAAAGATCTGCCTGTTCCGGAATATGAGCCCGGATACGGTGAAGAATGTCTATCTGTTCCGCGAACTGCAGGCAATGACGGAAGAGAGGGATCACCAGCTTTTAATCTGGGGAATGGAAAGTGACGGGGAGTTTCTGCCGGTAGAGGAAAAAGCGTATAAGCTGGAATTTGTAGGAGACAGCATTACATCAGGTGAGGGAACTTATGGTGCACAGACAGAAGAGGACTGGATCTCCATGTTCAAAAGTTGCAGTCACAGTTTTCCATATCTGGTGTCAAAGGAAATGCATGCGGAGTTCCGTGCTATTTCACAGAGTGGCTGGGGCGTGCTGACCGGATGGGATAATAATCCGGATCACAATGTGCCATCACGTTATGAGAAAATTTGTGGATTTGAAGAAGGAAAGACGGCGGGAGAATCCGGTGCAGATAAGCCATATGATTTTTCTGAATGGATTCCGGACGCCGTGATCATCAATCTGGGAACCAATGATGCGAGTGCATTTAAGGAGCCAATGTGGAGAGATAGTTATAGTGGAAGAACATTTAAACAGCATAAGAATGCGGATGGAAGTTATATGAGAAAAGATGTTCTGCGACTGGAAAAGGCAATGACAGACTTCCTTACCATGGTAAGAAAAGATAATCCGACAGCACACATTTTATGGGCATATGGGATGATTGGACATGAGCTTTCGCCGATCATAAAAGAAGCAGTGGAAAATTATAAGAAAGAATCAAAAGATCTGAATGTAAGTTTTCTGGAACTCCCGGACACATCAGAAGAACAAATGGGATCCCTTCAGCATCCGGGGAAAAAGTCACATGAATGTGCAACTCGGGTGATTGCAGGTTATCTGAAAAAACAGCTTAGTTGTTAAAAACTGTTTCCAGAATCTGTGCGAAACGAGTAAGTCCCGCTGCATCATCTTCATCAAAGCGGGCAAGGAGGGGACTGTCGATATCCAGAACCCCGACGATCTCATCGCCTTTATGAAGTGGGATTACAATCTCGGAATTGGAGGCACTGTCGCAGGCGATATGTCCCGGGAATTGGTGGACATCCTTTACCAGCATGACCTGGTCTTTTAAGACAGCGGTTCCGCAGACACCTTTTCCGATTTCAATTTCAATACAGGCAGGTTTGCCCTGGAAAGGACCAAGGACGAGTCTGCCTTCTTTCATTAGATAAAAACCAACCCAGTTGATATTCCGAAGCGCATCCCCGAGAAGGGCAGATGCATTTGCCAGATTGGAGATCTGGTGAGGAATCCCGTCGATCAGACCGCGGAGGCGGATGGAAAGCAGGGAATACAGTGGCTTTTTATCAACTGGCCATTCAAAATTTGAAGCATTCATAAAAATCTCCTTAAATATTTCCGTTTAACACATCTTCCAATGTAATTCCGTAGAAGAAATCATGTACCATTCCATCAAATTTCTTCCACAAAGGGAGCGTAATGCACTGCTCTTCACGGCTGCAGGTCTCGGCACCTGGAATCAGACAGGCGACTGTAGCAAGATTGCCCTCCGCAAGTTCAAGAATCTCGCCGACAGTGTATTCAGAAGGTTTCCTGGTAAGCTGGTATCCGCCCCCTTTGCCACGGCGTCCTTTTAAGAGTTTCTTCTTTACAAGAATTTTCAGGACAATTTCCAGGTATTTTTCGGAAATTTCCTGGCGGATTGCGATCTCGTTAAGCGGAACATATTCTTCGTCCTTATGCTGGGCGAGATCAATCATCACGCGGAGTGCGTAACGTCCTTTTGTAGAAATCATAATTAGTTTTCCCCCATATTTTTATATGTATAATAGCAGCACCAGAGAGTTTATAAACCCTGGTGTTTTTTTATTTCATAGGAAATTCCAAAGGAACTTCCTATGAAATAAAAGGCACTGCGTGCCGGAGATGCGCACTCGCACGAAGATGAAGAATGTCGCAAGCGACCGCGCTCGGCGCGAGAATGTGCCGAGGCACATTCTTTTTTACCTATTATACCGTAGGGTTATATGTGTTTCAAGGAAAAAACAAAAAAACAAAATAACCTATTGACTTAGTAGGTAATAGATGATATTATACCAACTAAGTTGATAGGAAATAAAGGTTATACAAAATAACCAGTACTGATAAATATGAACGGAGGAAGAAGTAATGGCAGAATTTGATTATGAAGTAGTAAATGGAAGAAAGATCCGTGTACGTCCGCAGGAAGTTGTATCGGAGATAGATGAGAACGGATATTTTGTCCGTCAGCCAAATCATTTTACAGAAGGATTTGGAGAAGGAAGGAATCCGGTAGAAAAAGGAAGATACCATCTGGTATGGGCAAAGCTTTGCCACTGGTCCAACAGAGCATCGATCGTAAGAGAACTTCTTGGACTGGAAGATGCGATCAGTGTCAACATGGTTGATCATGAAAAGCATGAGAAGAATCTTGGATGGGAATTTGTATACGACAAAGATCATATTGATCCGGTCCTTGGAATCCAGTTTTTAAGTGAAGCATATTACAAAGCAGATGATGATTATACAGGAAGAACAACGGTACCGGCTCTGATCGATACCAAGACAGGAAAAGTTATAAATAACGATTACACCTGGCTTACCCATTATTTTGAAGTAGATTTTAAACCGTTCCACAAAAAAGGAGCACCGGATCTTTATCCGGAAGAGCTCAGAAAAGACATCGATGAGATGAATGACTGGCTCTTTGACAACATCAACAACGGTGTCTATAAAGCAACATTTGCAAGATCAAAGGAAGCTTACTGGGATGCATACAATTCCTTCTACGCAGCAATGGATATTCTGGAAAAACGTCTGGAAGATAAAAGATTTCTTTTTGGGGATTATGTGACAGACAGTGATGTAAGGCTTTATGTAACACTGGCAAGACTGGATATCCGTTATACCTGGCAGCTTGGACATACCAAACACCGCCTGATCGATTATCCGAATCTGTGGGGATATGCAAGAGACCTGTATCAGATTCCGGCATTCAGAAACAACACCTACTTTAAGGATTTTGCAAATCCCAACAACAAGAAGGTCGGCGCATTATTTTTTGAATCTTTCAATGCAAGATTTCTGGATGAGATCAATTTTGATGCATACTGGGGTGCACCGCATGACCGTGCACATTTGAGCAGCGATCCGGGCAATAAATTTAAGGCAGAAGAACAGTAGGAGGAACGAATCATGGCAGATTTTGAATATGTAGATGTAAATGGAAGACAGATCAGAGTAAGACCGAGAGAGACCGCACAGGAAATTGATGAATATGGAAATTTCCATCGTCAGCCAAACCGCTTCACAGAAGGGTTTGGAGAAGGGAAAAATCCGGTAGAAAAAGACAGATATATTCTTTTCTGGGCAAAAGGATGCAACTGGTCCAATCGAGCAGCGATCGCAAGAGAACTTCTCGGACTTGAGGATGCAGTGAAGGTTGAGATCGTAGACTGGACAGACCGGGAAGAAAATCTTGGATGGGAATTTGTAAATTCTCCGGATCATATCAATCCGGAAACGGGCGCACAGTTCTTAAGTGAGCTTTACTACAATGCGGATGAAGAATACACCGGACGTACAACTGTTCCGGCATTTGTAGATTATAAGACAAAAAAAGTGGTAAATAATGATTACCACTGGCTTACAAATCATCTGGAAACAGCGTTCAGGCCGTTCCATAAAAAGGGAGCACCGGATCTTTACCCTGAAGAATTAAGACCGGAGATTGATAAGCTGAACAAATGGCTCTTTGAAAATGTGAACAATGCTGTTTATCGTGCGCAGTTTGCTGAATCCTTACAGGCATTTGCCGATGGATATGAGACATTTTTCGCAGGGCTTGATGCAATGGAGGAAAGACTTGCAGACAAGAGATTCTTATTTGGAGATTATGTGACAGACAGTGATATCCGTCTTTATACAACCATCGCAAGACTGGATGTGTCTTATTCAAGAAATATCGGACCTTGCAAGCATCGTCTGGTAGATTACCCGAATCTGTGGGGATATGCAAGAGATCTGTATCAGATCCCTGCATTCAGACATAACACATATTTTAAGGATTTTGCGGCATCTGTCGATCTGAATGAAGCAGATGAAGAGTATTGGGAAAATACATATTATGATATCGTGGTGCAGGAAACGGACTGGGATACTATCTGGAAGACACCGACAGGAAGAGAATCACTCAGTAAAGATCCGGCACACAAATTTAAAGCAGAAAAATAACAGACGAAAGACGAGGGAAAAATATTATGAAAAAGTTGGCAAGCATTTTAGCAGTTACACTGGCAGCAGGAGTTCTGGCTACAGGATGCGGATCTTCTTCCGGAAGCGCTTCAAAGGACAGCTCTTCAGACAGTGGAAAGACAGTGATCAAAGCAGCAACCGGAGCAAACGCAAAACCATATGTCTATGTAGGCGATGATGACAAGCCGGCAGGATACGATGTGGATGTACTGAATGCAGTTTTTGATAAGCTCCCGGATTATGAACTGGAATACGAAGTGACTGATTTTGGATCTGTACTTTCCGGACTGAACAGTGGAAATTATCAGATCGGAGTCAACAACTTCTCTTACAACGAAGAACGTGGGGCAAGTTATCTTTACTCTTATCCATATGACAAGATCAGCTATGTATTCGTAACAAAGAAAGGTGGAAAAGAGATCAAATCATTTGAAGATGCAGCCGGACTTTCTTTTGAAGGTGGTACAGGAATCAGCGTATCCAATGCAGTAGAAGCATGGAATGAAAAGAATCCGGATAAAGCGATCAATATTACTTACTCGGATGCAGATACATCTGTATTTTTACAGCATGTAGCAGACGGATCACAGGATTTTACGATCATCGATCTTGCAATGTATAACTCTTACATGGAAGAATTTAACTATGAAGTGCAGAAAAATGATATTCCGGAAGATGAAGCAAAAATGATTGCCGAAAACTCTTATGCATACTTTATTTTCCCACAGGACCAGAAAGATTTAAGAGAACAGGTAGACAAAGCACTGAAGGAGCTGAAGGAAGACGGAACGCTGACTGAGATCAGTAAGAAATGGTATGGTCAGGATGCCGCACCGGAGGATGATAAGTTCGAGGAGACGATTAACTAATGGGTAAATTATTTGATGGAAAACTGGTATTTACACAGATACCGCTACTTTTAAAATATCTTCCGGTTACAATGGAACTGGCTGTCACAGCAATGATCGCCAGTCTCATCCTGGGACTGCTCCTTGCACTTGTGAAGATTAAAAAGGTACCGGTACTGAAACAGCTGGTAAGTATCTATATCTCGGTTATCCGCGGAACGCCGATCCTGGTTCAGTTATATGTGACCTATTTCGGTATTCCGATGATTCTGAAATATATCAACTTTAAATGTGGAACCAACTACAATGTCAATGGAGTCGCACCGATCGTATATGCATTCGTTGCGCTGGCACTCAATGAATCCGCATTCAACGCAGAAATCATCCGTGCTTCTCTCGAATCAGTAGATAAAGGACAGGTTGAGGCAGCAAGCGCTTTGGGAATGAATTATTTCCAGGCATTGATAAGGATCATCCTTCCGGAGGCAATCGTGGTAGCACTCCCATCCCTGGGAAATGCATTTATCGGACTGATCAAAGGAACTTCTCTTGCATTTGTCTGTTCTGTAGTGGAGATGACCGCAGAAGGAAAGATCCTTGCGGGAAGAAATTACCGTTACTTTGAAGTGTATATTTCACTGGCAATTATTTACTGGGTAATTACTTTCGTACTGGAGAGAGTGATCAGCTATCTGGAGAAGAAACTCCGCGTACCGGAAGATGCACCGGCACTTTTAGATATCAGAGATACAGAGGTGGAATAAGGTATGATCGAAATCAAAAATATATCAAAAACATTTAAAAACAATAAGGTTCTTGATGGGATCGATCTTACCATCAATCAGGGAGATGTTGTGGCGATCATCGGACCTTCAGGAACGGGGAAATCCACATTTTTAAGATGTGTGGACAGACTGGAAAAACCGGAAACCGGAACTATAACGATTGACGGTGAAACACAGGATCTGGCACATATTCACGGAAAAGATCTGACAGAGCTCCGGAAAAAGACCAGCATGGTGTTCCAGAATTTCAATCTTTTTTCAAAGAAGACAGCACTTCAGAATGTAATGGAGGGGCTGATCGTGGTAAAGAAGATGAAAAAAGAGGAAGCGGAAAGGATTGCGAGAGAGCAGCTTAAAAATGTAGGTCTTCTGGATCACGCAAACCATTATCCGAGACATATGTCAGGTGGCCAGCAGCAGAGAGTTGCAATCGCAAGAGCACTTGCAATGGAGCCAAAGCTTTTACTTCTGGATGAGCCGACATCTGCACTGGATCCGGAGCTTGTCGGAGAAGTTCTGGATACGATCAAAAAAGCGGCAAATGAAGGATATACAATGCTTCTGGTGTCCCATGAGATGAGTTTTGTACGAAACGTTGCAACCAGAGTGATCTTCCTGGACGGAGGAAAGATCCTGGAAGACGGAACGCCGAGAGAAGTGTTTGGAAATCCGAAGAACGAACGTGTCAAAGAGTTCTTTACAAAGATCAACCGGATGGAAGAACCGGATTATTCAATTTAAGAGAAAAACAAAATCGGCTGAGGGATCAGTCGATTTTTCCAACAGGATAAAAGAAAAATTATCCGGAAAATAAAGAAAGTGGGGAATGAATGATGAAAGCAGTCAGAGTAACAGAAGAATGGCAGAGAGCCGGCGTACATTATGTGCGGACACAGGCAATGTGCCTGGGATTTAAGATCCCGCTTGAGGGAGAATTTTCAGATGACACACCGGAGGATGAATATATTCTGGTTATGGACGGAATTTATCCGGTATCCACCTGCAGGCTGCATTATCTGGATGAACATACCGGAAAAATTGAGCGCGTGGCAACACTGGAATCCTACAGGGGAAAGCATTACGGACAGGCAGGGATCATTGAGGCGGAAAACTGGATGCGCGAAAAAGGTGTGACAAAAATCTATATCAATTCCAGAAAGGCAGCCCTTGGATTTTATGAAAAGCTTGGCTATACACCGGATTATTCACAGGTAAGCGGCTCCGGAGAGTTTGAATGTGTGATGACTGAGAAAGAACTTGCGTAAATGCCCGGAAAAGAATTTTTTGAAAAATAAAAAAGAAAACTGGATTTCGATGGAAAGATATTGTAAAGTAAATAGCGAAATTGACTGATATCAGGAGAGAAAGCTGGTATCAGAGAGGTCAATATAATTTTGAGCTTTCATATTACGGATTACAAGAGACAGGAGAAGTAGACAAACATGAAGTATGGAATCGATACACGATGTCAGCATCTGGCTGACGATAATAAGGATGAAATATATGGGGCGATCAGTTATCCAATCTATCAGTCTGCAACATTTGCGAGAGACAGAGTAGGTGGAGGCAGTGGTTATGACTATTCCAGATTACAGAATCCGACGAGAGAACATCTTGAGAAGATCGTAGCATCACTGGAAGAAGGAATCGATGCACTGGCATTTTCGACAGGAATGGCAGCGATCACTGCTCTGATGGAGATTTTCAAACCGGGCGATCACATCATCATTGATGAGGATCTTTACGGAGGAAGCGTCCGTCTGTTCCACAGCATCAATGTGAAAAATGGACTGACATTTACCAGCGTGGATTTAAGCAGTGTGGATGTAGAGGATTATATCCAGGATAACACAAAAGCAATTTATGCAGAGACACCGACCAATCCGATGATGCGTGTATCCGATCTGGAAGAACTTTTAAAGAAAGCAAAAAAACATGATCTTCTTCTGATCGTGGACAATACCTTTTTATCACCATATTTCCAGAATCCGCTGAAACTTGGTGCTGACATTGTTGTGCATAGCGGGACAAAATATCTGGGTGGACATAATGACACACTTGCAGGTTTCCTGATAACAAACCGCGAGGACATTCAGGAACAGCTTCGTTTTATCATCAAGACGACAGGGGCAACCCTTGCACCGATGGACAGCTGGCTGATCCTCAGAGGGATCAAGACGCTTGGAGTCCGTATGGACAGGGCGCAGGAAAATGCACTGAGGATCGCACATTTTCTGGAAAAGCAGGAGCATGTGACAAGGGTACTTTATCCGGGGCTTGAATCACATCCGGGCTACGAATTGATGAAAAAGCAGGCAAGAGGATTTGGTTCGATCCTGACCTTTGAAGTAGATTCCCAAGAGAGAGCATATCACATTCTGGAAAATGTAAAACTGATTCAGTTTGCGGAAAGTCTTGGAGGGACAGAGACTTTGATCACCTATCCGATCACACAGACACATGCGGATCTTTCCAAAGAAGAGCTTGACCGGAACGGAATCACAGACCGGATTTTAAGACTTTCCGTTGGAATCGAAGGCGCAGAGGATCTGATCGCAGACCTGGAAGCTGTATTAAAGTAGAAGTGTGAGTCAAGCAGCAGACATCTGTGATGGAAGGTGTACAGGACAGACGGACGATGACCGTGCAGATAAGGAAGTGGCAGAAATGAGCAAAATAGAAGTAAATGAAAAAAGAGTAGTTGACGAATTTCAGGAGCTGACCGCAATCGATGCACCAAGCTTTGGAGAGCGTGAGATGGCAGACCGGCTGATCCCGAAGTTAAAAGAACTTGGTTTTGAGGTGGAGGAAGACAATGCCGGAGAACATTTCGGAGGAAACGCCGGAAACTTATATGCATATCTTCCGGGAGACCTTCCGGGAGATCCGATCCTTCTGTCCGGTCATATGGATACGGTTGAGCCTTCCAAAGGCAAGAAAGGGATCATCGGAGAAGACGGTGTGATCCGTTCCGCAGGAAAGGCAGTTCTTGGAGCTGATGATGTGGCAGGACTTGTGGAGATCCTGGAAGGAATCCGCAGTGTAAAAGAAGCGGGAGTACCACACCGGGATATCGAGATTCTTTTTGCAATTGCAGAAGAACTTTATATCAAGGGCAGCAGTGTATTTGATTTTTCAAAGGTCCGTGCAAAAGAAGCTTATGTACTGGATATCAGCGGACCGGTTGGAAGCGCGGCATATAAAGCACCGTCCCTGATCTCTTATCAGGTGACGGTAACTGGGAAAGCATCCCACGCCGGATTTGATCCGGAGCACGGCATTCATGCGATCGCTATTGCATCCGAAGCGATCTCACAGATCAGTCAGGGACATGTGGACGAAGAGACAACCTGCAATATCGGATTGATCGAAGGTGGGAGCGGAACGAATATTGTTCCGGAAAAATGTACCGTAAAGGGAGAAATCCGGAGCTATTCCCATGAAAAAACAATCTGTTGTGTAGAAAAAGTGGGAAATACTTTCAAAAAGGTGGCTGAAAAATACGGAGCTGAGTCAGAACTCGCCTACGAAGTTCATCTGATCGCTTATGAGACTGCAAAAGACAGTGTGCCGGTAAAACGGTTTGAAAGAGTAAGCAAAGAGCTGGGACTTGCAGGAGACCTGGTGGAGACATTTGGAGGAAGTGATAACAACAGCTTTGCGAAGAACGGGATTCCGGGACTGGTGCTGTCAAATGGAATGTACCAGGCACATTCGGTAAATGAATATACGACAATCAAAGATCTTGTGACAGGAGCAGAACTGATCGCCGGGCTGATCACCGATGAGCAGTAGTGTCTGTTATTATACAGAAAAGACGCCCAAAGCGTCTTTATTTCATAGGAAATTCCAAAGGAACTTCCTATGAAATAAAAGGCACTGCGTGCCGGAGATGCGCACTTGCACGAAGATGAAGAATGTCGCAAGCGGTCTACGCTCCGCTTCGGTCGTTGCTTAACGAGCGTCACTGGCGCTCAGCAACGCGCTCGGCGCGAGAATGTGCCGAGGCACATTCTTTCTTGCATTTACAGGAGAAAAAACAGATAAAACATATTGAAATTAAAGGTTTTTAAAATAATTCCCTATTAACCTATTGACAAAGTAGGTAAAAGTAGATATAATGCAACTATCAAATTTGAAAGATCACTATAGAGATCACGATACATCAGACAATCAGAAAAGAGAGGTAGAAAAATATGAGCGATTATAAATTTGAAACACTTCAGCTTCACGTAGGACAGGAAGAACCAGATCCGGCATCTGATGCCAGAGCAGTACCGATTTACCAGACAACATCTTATGTATTTAAGAACTCTGCACATGCAGCAGCAAGATTCGGACTTGCAGATGCAGGTAACATTTACGGACGTCTGACAAACTCTACACAGGATGTATTTGAAAAGAGAATCGCAGCACTTGAAGGTGGTGTGGCAGCTCTTGCAACAGCATCCGGAGCAGCTGCAATTACATATACCATCGAAGCACTTGCAGCAGATGGCGGACATATCGTAGCGCAGAAGACAATCTATGGTGGAAGCTTCAACCTTCTTGAGCACACACTGACACATTACGGAATCACCACTACATTTGTAGATGCACATAACCTGAAAGAAGTAGAAGATGCAATTCAGGATAACACAAGAGCCATCTATCTTGAAACTCTTGGTAACCCGAACAGTGATATCCCGGATATCGATGCGATCGCTGAAATCGCACACAAGCATGGACTTCCGCTTGTGATCGACAACACATTCGGAACACCGTATCTGATCCGGCCGATCGAACACGGAGCAGACATCGTTGTACATTCTGCTACCAAATTCATCGGTGGACACGGAACAACTCTTGGTGGAATCATCGTAGATTCCGGCAAATTTGACTGGAAAGCAAGTGGAAAATACCCGGCAATCGCAGATGCAAACCCAAGCTACCACGGAGTATCTTTCGTAGATGCAGCAGGTCCGGCAGCATTTGTAACTTACATCCGTGCAATCCTTCTTCGTGACATGGGAGCAACCATCTCTCCATTTAACGCATTCCTTCTTCTGCAGGGAACAGAGACACTGTCACTTAGAATTGACCGTCATGTAGAAAATACAAAGAAAGTAGTAGAATATCTCTCTAATCATCCAATGGTAGAGCATGTGAACCATCCGTCACTGCCGAATCATCCGGATCATGCACTTTATGAAAAATATTTCCCGAATGGTGGAGCATCCATCTTCACATTCGAGATCAAAGGCGGACAGGAAGAAGCTCACAAGTTCATCGACAACCTGAAGATCTTTTCACTGCTTGCAAATGTTGCGGATGTTAAGAGTCTTGTTATCCATCCGGCAACAACAACACATTCTCAGCTGACAGAAGAAGAACTGCTTGATCAGGGAATCAAACCGAACACAATCCGTCTTTCTATCGGTACCGAACATATCGATGATATCATCGCAGATCTTGAAGGTGGATTTGCAGCGGTTCAGGGCAAATAAATATTATACACACAGAAATTTTGGACGGAGGTTTTTCGGAACCTTCGTCTTTTTCGATTTGTACAGAAAATTTAAGGAGAAAACATTATGACAAAGGCACAGATCAGAAAAAATGCTTTTCTGAAATCCATTCCGATCATGTGCAGCTACATTTTCGTAAGCATGGCATATGGGATTATGATGGAAAATGCCGGATTTGGCTGGTATTATTCACTGTTTGTCAGTCTTACCGTATATACCGGGGCATTCCAGTTTGTCCTGATCACATTTTTATCCAGTGGAGCCTCGATCGTGACGATCGCACTGACAGCGTTTCTGATGAACAGCAGACAGACTTTTTACAGCCTTACTTTTCTGAAGGATTTTCAGAAGATGGGCAGGCGTAAGCTCTATATGATCCACACGATGACGGATGAAACCTATGCGGTAAACTGTACGCTCGACCTCCCGGAAAAAGAGAAGGAGGATACGATGTTCCTGGTTGCATTTTTCAGCCGGTGTTACTGGATGGCAGGGGCAGTTTTAGGTGGAGTCATAGGGCAGCTGCTTCCGTTTGATATGGAAGGAATCGATTTTTGTATGACGGCACTGTTTGTGATCATTTTCATCGATCAGTGGGAAAAGACCAGAAAACACATTCCGGCAATGACCGGACTTGGGATCGGGATTTTGTGCCTGGTGATCTTCGGGCAGAAAAGCTTTATGCTTCCGGCACTTCTTATTACATCCGGAATTCTGGTCATTACGGAAAAAGGAGGAAAAAGTGTATGACGACGGGCGGAATTTTACTGGCAGTTCTGGTATCGGCAGTTTGCACGTTCGCGCTTCGGGCATTGCCGTTTCTGGCATTTAGCGGAGAGCGACGGATGCCGCTGTGGCTGGATAGGCTGGGGCAGGTACTTCCGGCGGCGATCATGGCAGTTCTGATCGTTTACTGTCTGAAAGATGTGGGAAGTGATCTGAGAGGAATCGCATTTCCAAAAGGAATTGCGGTGGCTGCTGTTGCAGTTACCTACAAATGGAAACACAACACACTCATAAGTATTGCAGCGGGAACGATCCTGCATATGGTGCTGTTAAGAGTATTGTAAGAGTTGCAACAGTCAGGAGTGTTAAAAATGCTGTGGGATAAGCGGAGATCCGGTATTTTCGGATGGATCTCCCTTTGACCAGATGCACAGATTATGCTATGATATGTACCGATACACGCGTATTTTTTATTTGACAACAATCCAGATGGAACTTTCTGTTCAATAAAGAGGATTATGTGTCAGGGTACATTCTTTTTATAAGGAGAAAATCAATGAGTATAGATATTACGATCGAGGAAATGGAAGCGCTTCCTGCAGAGTCCTATGAGCTTTTTGATATCCGTGGCGAGATCGAGCGCGCCCATGGAATCCTGCCGAATTCGACGGCAAGCTCAGCAGATGCACTGATGGAGAATCCGCCGGAAGATAAGGAAAAGAAGATCATTATCTGCTGCAGCAGAGGACAGATCAGCAGGGATATCGCAGAAGAACTGCAGGATCAGGGATATGAAGCATACAGCCTGAAGGGCGGTTATGTTGGATGGCTGATGGCAGATATGAAGAAAAAGGAAGCAGATGATGTCTGTGAACATGTGGAACTTAGTATCCGCAAGAAGTTCAAAAAGAAGATCTGGTCTAAATTTACAAAAGCTGTCAGAGAATATGAACTGGTCAAAGAAGGTGACCGGATCGCAGTATGTATTTCCGGTGGAAAAGATTCAATGCTGATGGCAAAGCTTTTCCAGGAATTAAAGCGTCACAACAAGTTTAACTTTGAAGTAAAGTTCCTGGTGATGGATCCGGGATACAGTCCGGAGAACCGGAAGGTCATTGAAGAAAATGCAAGGAAGATGAAGATTCCGATCCAGATCTTTGAATCCAATATTTTTGAATCGGTATTTGAGATTGAAAAATCACCGTGTTATATCTGTGCAAGGATGAGGCGGGGATATCTTTATAATTTTGCACAGCAGATGGGCTGTAACAAAATCGCACTGGGACATCATTATGATGATGTGATCGAGACGATCCTGATGGGAATGCTCTACAGTGCGCAGGTGCAGACTATGATGCCGAAGCTTCACAGTACAAATTTTGAAGGGATGGAACTGATCCGCCCGATGTATCTGATCCGTGAGGATGACATCAAGGCATGGAGAGATTACAATGATCTGCATTTTATCCAGTGTGCATGTAAGTTTACCGATACCTGTACAACCTGCAACAATGAAGAAAATCAGTCAAAGCGTATGGAAATCAAAAAGCTGATTGCAGAGCTTAAGAAGACGAACCCGTTTGTGGAGGGCAATATTTTCAAGAGTGTGGAAAATGTCAATCTGGATACGGTTGTCGGCTACAAGGCAAAAGGTGTAAGACATAATTTCCTGGATACTTACGATGATTAAAAATGACTGGATATGCCGGAGGCGTATCTGAGATATAAAGAAGAATGAAATTCCCGCCGGGCAGGTACAGGATCTGCCCGGCGGGAATTTTGAGATTAAATGACAGGAATATTGATCTGTACCAGAATTCCTGGCGTGGATCAGGATAAAACGGTTTTCTGCTGGTTTTTGATATCGTGGTAAATAACAAAACGTCCACGTCCGTTGTGCTTAGCTGTATACAGAGCATGATCAGCAAGGCGGTATAACTGGCTGAAAGATTCAGCATCCGTTGGAGCAACAGCACAGCCGATACTGCAGGAAAGTTTCCGACCATTTAGTTCCGGGATATCTATATTTTGAAGATTTGTATAGAGCTTTTGCAAGTGCAGATGGATACTGTAATCCAGACGTACATTTTTCATCAGGATCATAAATTCGTCACCACCGACACGACCGATGATATCGGTTGTCCGGAATTGTTCTTTCAGAAATCCGGCAAATATTTTCAGTACCTGGTCACCGGTTGCATGTCCATAAGTATCATTGATCTGCTTGAAATAATCCATATCGATCATCATTAAAGCCTGAAAATCTTCAAAATCTTTTTCGCGCAGCCATTCGGAAATCGTGTGTTCTGTATAAACTTTGTTCAGAAGTCCGGTCAGAGCATCTGTATGCGCCTGGCGAAGAAGCGAAGTCTGATTCTTCCGGTTGATCTTCCAGAGTGCGAAGATCAGGATCAGCACAATGCAGATAAAAAAGGCGAACAGAATGATTTCAAAGTTGTTGATAAAAGCAAAGGGCTGACGGGCATCGACTGCAGGAACGATATAGCAGAGCATCCAGCCGTTGTACTTTAGTGGCTGGTAGGAAATGTAGCGTGCATGTGATAAATCTGCTGTAATCTTGCGGCAGTTTGCGTGTCCTTGCTTAAAATCTTCCTGAAGGGTAGCACCATCTTCCGAGGTCTGAAATACCCAGTCAGAGGAAGAAGTAAAAAAGTTCTCCCGGATTTCGTTGTGCGTAGATTCAATGGAAATGATGTTGCCGTCCGAGTCTGTGATAAATGAGTAGCCGGAATCGGAATAAAGATCCTCAAAGAGCATGGTAGTCAGTTCCGTGACATCGATGGAGCCTCCAAGGACACCGATAATATTCTGATCTTTGTCATAAACAGGAACTGTGAGGACAACAAGGGTTTCGTTGTCTATTCTGCTTGACAGAGGAGAACTAAGGACGCGTCTGCCTTCCAATGTCTTTTGAAAATAGTCCCGTGAATTTGCATCGATTTTTTTCCCATCGCTGGAGTGCCCGATACCGTCTGTAGAAAAAAGCATAAGCCGATGATAGGAGCTGGAAGAAGCCAGTTCAGCAAGAAGCTGAAGATTATCGTTGCTGAACAGATCGGAAGTTGTTCCGAAGTATGCAGCAGGACTCTCCAGGAATTCATATTCTTTTTCCAGAACCAGTTCCAGGTGATCCTTTTGCTGCAGTGTGTTTTTTTGAATAACGTTCTGTACACTCTTATCAACGCTCTGTTGTACAAACCAGAAAAAAATCAGAAGTGTGAACGTCATTACAATCAGGAACGAAATGACAGCCGTTCCGTATTGCATCAGTTCATGACGTGATATTTTTTTCATGTAAGATCCCCCTCATATTGTACGTTAACAAGATGTTGGGGTCAAAAGGTATTTTGCCCCCTTTGATACCAGATTGCTACGTGCTTTGCACTCTCGCAATCCTCAAAAACATTCGTAATCCACTCATTTTTCTTTGAAAAATGGCTACTTACTCATGTTTTTGTCGGGTCAAGAGGTCAAAAATCCTCTTGCAAGCAAGCTGCATCGGCTTTCTGACCTTTTGCCCCGGTATCTTAACAAATAAGTAATTAGATTTTCTAAATTATATCATAAATGTTCTGGAATGTCATCGAATTTGTATGTGAAATGGATAGAAACTATGCATAATAAACAAAAAATGAACAGAAAAAGAGAGAATAACGTGAAAATTAACAAAAACATTACGTTATCCTATCTCTAATTGTAAATCATTTGACTGGTGCATCTTCCACAATGTTTATGAATACCAGACTTATAATATCCTGGATCAGACTTTCGCAGTCTTCTTTTTCAAAATTCATAAGAGTTTTTCTTTTTATGCCAGTTGATTATACATATAACTGAATGATTAGTATGATGGCACTGAATACGGTTATCATACCCATTAGAGGCATAAGTGGATACGAGTGTAGCGAAAATAAGGACGATAAATAATATAGTAAGAGCAGAAGGAAAAGATTTTATCCGGGTAAATCAGAAAAGACAAAAGGGGTGCGTTTTATTGACACGAAAAAATCAGACGTGTTATTATTGAAAGAAGAGAAAAAGCATGGTGCATGTTAGAAAATTGGGGAAATGTATTAAAATTTATGCACATGTCATAAAAAAATTGATTTAAAGGAAAGGAAATTGGTATGAATGCAGATGAGAAGGTAGGGCGTAATATTAGAAAATACCGAATGGCATATAATATGACACTGAAAGAACTTGCCGTAAGACTGCATAAGAGTGTGTCGACAGTTTCTAAATACGAAAAAGGGGATATTTCATTGGACATTTCGACATTTCTTGAATTGTCTAAGATTTTTAAGGTGTCACCTCTTGCGATTATCGGAGATGAGATTGCCGAGGAAGAGGAAGAATATACTTATGCGGAGACGATTGAAAAATTGTATATGTACAGCTATGACGGGATTGGAAAAGTAATTGTCAAAAGTGTGATTGAACAGCAGGCGGTGGAAGGAAAGAATAACAAATATAAAGTGCATTTGTTTAATGACGTAAGTGAGGTCAAAGAACCGGGGGAATGTGGAGGACTTTATGCTGGTGAGTATGAAAAGGAAGGATTTATCGGAACCTATATGCTTCATAACCAGGCGCTGAAATCAGAACACATCATGATCTCCTGTGTAAATAATCTGGTGAATCCGGGACAGCAGCTGGCACTGGTGTCCGGTCTCTCCAATTATACGATGCTTCCGGTGACCTTTAAAGCAGTGATTTCGGAAAAAGAAATTGTAAATAAAGAAAAGCTTATGAATCTTCTTACATTCAACAAAGAAGATTTTAAACTTATGAAGCAGATGAATTATCTTACCATACAAAATATGAGATAAAGAAGGATAAAAAAGATGACAAAGAAACAGAGAACACTGGAAGTAATAGAACGCTTGAGAAAGGAATATCCGGATGCAGACTGTACCCTGGATTATGATCAGGCATGGAAGCTTCTGGTCAGTGTGCGTCTTGCGGCGCAGTGTACCGATGCACGGGTAAATGTAGTTGTAGAAGGCTTATTTGCAAAATATCCGACAGTAGAGGCTCTTGCAGAAGCAGATGTCAATGATATTGAGGAAATCGTCCGTCCTTGCGGGCTTGGGAAAAGTAAGGCACGGGATATCAGTGCCTGTATGAAGATGCTCCGGGATGAATATGGCGGTAAGATTCCGAAGGATTTTAATGCGATCTTAAAGCTGCCCGGTGTTGGGAGAAAGAGCGCGAACCTGATCATGGGAGATGTATTTGGAGAGCCTGCGATCGTTACAGATACGCATTGTATTCGTCTGGTAAATCGCATTGGACTGGTAGACGGGATTAAGGATCCGAAGAAAGTAGAGATGGAACTCTGGAAGCTGGTTCCGCCGGAGGAAGGAAGTGACTTCTGTCACAGACTGGTGTACCACGGAAGAGAAGTCTGTACGGCAAGGACGAAGCCGCACTGCGACAGATGCTGTCTGGCGGATATCTGTAAGAAGGTAGGGGTAGAAAAATAAATGCAATATACAATTCCGGATTATTATAAAGAGTTCACCTGCATCGCAGACAAATGCGAGGATACCTGCTGTGCGGGATGGCAGATCGTTATTGACAAAAAATCATTGAACAAATATAAGCATGTAAAAGGGAAATTCCGTTTTACAATGTTGAAGTCTATAGATTGGATCCGTGGTATTTTCAGGCAGGATAAAGAAAAGCGATGTGCATTTTTAAATGACTGCAATCTGTGTGAGATGTATGCGAATCTCGGAGAGAAAAGTCTGTGTAAAACCTGTCGTCTGTACCCAAGACATGTCGAGGAGTTTGAGGATGTCCGGGAGATTACCCTGTCTGTATCCTGTCCGGAGGTGGCAAGGATCCTGATGGAGAAGAAGAAGCCGGTACGTTTTCTTACTTATGAAAAAGAAGGAGAAGAGGAATACGAGGAATTTGATCCGTTTCTGTATTCTATGCTTGTAGATGCGAGAGATGCAATGCTTGCAATCCTGCAGGACCGGGAGCATTCCTTAAAAGTAAGAGCCGGTCTGGTCCTTGGGATGGCACATGACCTGCAGGTCAGATTTAACCGGGAACAGTTATTTTCCTGCGAGGAAGTCATTGACCGTTATCAGACAAAGAGTGCCCGAAAGTTTGTACGGAAACTTTGGAAAGAGGAAAAGCTGTCTGTGCAGGAAAGATGGGAGATGGCGCATAAGATGTTCCGGGAACTTTATGAATTGGAACTTCTGCGCGAGGACTGGGATATGCTTTTGATGGAGAGCGAAGAACTTCTGTATGCGCAGGGAGCAGATGCGTATAAAGGAATCTCGTCTGACTTTAAGAAGTGGGTGAAGGAAGAGAGTGATATCCAGATCCAGGCAGAGCAGCTTCTGGTATATTTTATTTTCACTTATTTCTGCGGTGCGGTTTATGATGGAAGGATTTATGCGAAGGTGCAGATGGCGGTGATAAGTACCTACCATATTTATGAGCTGTGGAAAGCACGGTGGATTGAGAATGAAGGGACGCTTGCGCAGGAAGAGATTGTGGAGCTGGTGTACCGGTATTCGCGGGAGATTGAGCATTCGGATAAGAATCTGGAGCGGATGGAAAAGATGATGCTGCGGGATAGGCTGCCGTGGTATAAGGGATAATAAATAGATGCGTGGTGTGTATAATTAAAATAAGGGGAGTTTTACTTTATAACTTATTTCAATGATAGAGCAAAACTCCCTTATTTTTGCCTTAATATGCAAGCGATTAGTATGTTTGCACAATTAATCTTTCCGGTTATTCATCATTTGAAAATGCCTGCACGATTTTTGATGCATTTGAATAAGAATTTTTTGTTAAAAAGGGCGTGTGAAAAATGATTTCTCATTTTTCACACGCCCTTTTAATTTTAGTCTCTATGCATAGAGAACTTATCCATATCATAATTCTTCAGGTTATCAAGAATTCCACGGTCATCAGCCTGAGAAATCAAGGCATCACGGTTCTTCTTGGAAGCCATCTGGTCATTGAATGAACTTGGACCGCCGACACATCCGCCGTCACATGCCATACCTTCGATGAAGTCTTCCGGAAGACGTCCAACCTTCATGAGAAGGAGGGCTTTCTTACATTCCTGAGAACCATTTGCACGACAGACTTTCGCATCGATGCAGTTGTCAGATTCTTTCAGACTTTCCAGAACAGCTGCTGTTACACCGCCGGAATTTGCAAAGCGTTTTCCGAAGGTAGAAGCGGTCTGGTTGTCATTCGGACAGGCCTCGAGCTCAACATCTTTTGCTTTCATGATCGCACGGATCTCGCTGTATGTAAGAACATAATCTGCATTTCCTTCAATCTGCTGATCGACAACTTCGGATTTCTTAGCAAGGCAAGGTCCGATAAATACAGTGATCGCTTCCGGATCCTGTGCTTTGATCATACGGGAAATTGCACACATCGGAGAAACAGTTGTTGAGATATTGTCAGCAAGCTGTGGGTAATGCAGGCGAACCATATTTACAAATGCAGGGCAGCAGGAGGTTACTTTTTTCTGTCCTTCTTTGTAAGCTTCAGCCCATTCTTCAGCTTCGTAAGCAGCAGTCATATCTCCACCGAGTCCTACATCGTAGAAATCTACGAATCCGAGCTCTTTCATTGCTTTGCGCCAGCTTTCCATGGTAATGTCAGCACCAAACTGACCTTCTGTGGCAGGAGCAGCCATTGCGTAGATGTGTTTGCCTTCTCTTAAAGCATTGATTACCGGAACAATAAATGTTTTGGAAGCAATTGCACCAAATGGACAGCTGTGGATACATTTACCGCAGCGGATACATTTGTTTTTGTCGATTACGGAAATGCCATGCTCGTCGTAAGTGATCGCATCAACCGGACAACTGAATTTACACGGACGTTTTAAATGTGCAATGGCATTGTACGGACAGGCTTTGGCGCACTGACCACATTCTTTACACTTGGATGCGTCAATGTGGGAACGGTAATGTCCCGGTTCAATTGCCCCAAACTTACAGGCATTGATACATGCCTTTCCAAGACAGTTCTGACAGTTCTCTGTTACTGTGTAGCTGGAGATCGGACAGTCTTCGCAGGCAGAAGAAATAACCTGGATGATATTGCCATCATCTTCCGGTCCCGGAGCTTTGCCTTCTGCGAGGCGGATTCTCTGGCGGATGATCTCACGCTCTTTGTAGATACAGCAGCGGAACTGCGGTGTCGGTCCCGGAATAAGCTTCAGCGGGAGGTGATCACGCTGTTCTTCAAGTTCACCTGCAAAAGCAAGCTTTGCTATTTCGAACAGTACGTCATGTTTGATTTTGATTACGTTTCCATCAGCATTCATAATTAACCCTCTCTTCTCTAAATTGTTAAAAAATTCACTCTTCCTTTATTATAATTGAAACTACTATAAATGGAAAGAAGATTTCATGTTTTTAATGAGAAACATAGCGTAGAAGTTTGTGGAGAAGTATGTTATGATGAACGTGCAATGTTGGGAAATATAGTGTGCCGCATATTTGGGGAAATAAGAGGCACCGGTATGAAAGAGAGGAAAGAAAATTGAAAGAGAAGAACAAAGCAAAAAACATATTGAAAGAGTATGCAACGATCACGGTAGGAATGTTTATTGTATCGGCATCAGTGTATTATCTGATGATGCCGAATTCCTTTGTTGTGGGAAGTATTTCGGGACTTGTCATGGTTCTGGCAAACTTTATTCCGCTGAAGGCTTCGACGATGACTATGATTTTAAATGTAGCACTTCTGATCATAGGAATTGTGTTTGTCGGAAAAGAATTCGGGGGTAAGACGGTCATTACCTCTTTAATGCTCCCGGTTTATCTGCGTATTTTTGAAACAGTGACACCAGATGTTCCGCCACTCACGGATGATATGTTTATCAATATGCTGTGCCATATTCTGGTGATCAGCATCGGACAGGCGATTTTGTTTAATGTCAATGCATCTTCTGGTGGGCTTGATGTTGTTGCAAAGGTTTTAAATAAATATTTGCATTTTGAAATCGGAAAGAGTCTTACGATCGCAGGATTTGTGACCGCTGCGACGTCTATCCTTGTCTACGACAGAAAGACACTGGTAGTGAGCCTTCTGGGAACCTATCTTTATGGGATTGTTCTGGATAATTTTGTTGACGGTTTCAGTATCCGTAAGAGGGTGTGTATCCTGTCAAAGAAATATCCGGAGATCCAGCAGTTTGTTGTACATGAGCTGCACAGAGGGGCGACTCTATATCCGGCAGCCGGAGGACTGGATAATCAGGAACAGACAGAAGTGGTTACAATTCTGGAAAAGAGTGAATATGCAAAGCTTCTTGCATTTATCCATGAGACAGATCAGAGTGCATTCGTTACGGTATCAACTGTCAGTGAGGTAATCGGGGAGTGGAATAAACATAAAAAGAACCGTTTGAGAAAAGCGGAGTAATCGAGGAAATTCATGAGAGAAACAGTATTATTATTTAATATAAAAGATAAGAAGCGTGCACAGGAGCTGCAGATGATCTGTATGTCACTCAGGATCCGGGTGCGGTTGATAAAAAAAGAAGAGTATTTTCAGCCGGTTGGTGTACTTGCCGGAATGAAAGAAGCGTCAGAGACAGACGGGATTTATGAGGGTGAAGAGCTGGCAGATGAGATGATGGTATTTGCCGGAGTGACAGGCAGCCATCTGGATCAGATTTTATTTATGATGCGAAAGAAAGGTATGAAAGGCATTGATTATAAAGCGGTTCTGACAGATACAAACAGTCAGTGGACTGTGCCGGAACTTTTTAAAGAGCTGGAAAAGGAGCATGCGGCGATGCATCAGCTTTAATTTCACAGAAAAAACACCATTTTCCCATAGACAGAACAAATTTTTCTAGTAAGCTAGTGTCCGTGAAAGTTTGCGAAAGGTGATGAAAGCTGTCTGTGACAGAAAATGCAGGCAGTAAAAAGGAGCTGGAACAGGCATGTTGGTTTTGCCGAAGTCAGCTCCTTTTCTTAGGTTGCTTTTCAAAAGTTTACGGGTTATAATGGTCAGAGAATGAAAACAATAAAGGAGGTTTTTTAAAATGTCTACAATACCGGAAAGACTTGAAAAATTGCGTGAAAAAATGCAGGAAAAGGGAATAGATATTTATATTATTCCAACTGCAGATTTTCATCAGAGCGAATATGTGGGGGAGCATTTTAAAGCAAGAGAGTATATTACCGGATTTACGGGATCTGCAGGAACAGCAGTGGTTTCAAAGACAGAAGCACGTCTGTGGACAGACGGAAGATACTTTATCCAGGCGGCAAAGCAGCTGGAGGGAACAACAGTAGAACTGATGAAGATGGGACAGCCGGGCGTTCCGAAGATTGGGGAATATTTGGAAACAGCTCTGGCAGAAGGCGAAAATGTTGGATTTGATGGACGTGTTGTTTCTGTAACAGAAGGAGAAGAATACGAGAAGATCGCATCTGAGAAGAACGGAAAGGTCGTTTATGCATATGATCTGATCGATGAAGTATGGGAAGACCGTCCGATTCTTTCAGAAGAGCCGGTATTTGAACTGGAACAGAAATACACAGGAGAGACTGTGGAGAGCAAGCTTGCACGAACACGTGCAGCAATGAAAGAAGCAGGTGCGACAGCACACGTTCTTACCACACTGGATGACATCTGCTGGACACTGAACATTCGTGGGAATGACGTGGAATATTTTCCGTTGGTTCTGACCTATGCAGTGATCAGAATGGACAAGGTGGATCTTTTTGTAAATGAGAAAAAATTAAGCGATGAGATCAAAGCACATCTTGCAGCAGACGGGGTTATTCTGCACCCATACAATGATATTTATGAGGACATCAAGAAGGTTGCAGCAGAAGAAGTCCTGATGGTAGATCCGGGAAGACTGAACTTTGCACTTTACAAGAACATTCCGGAGAATGTGAAGAAAGTGGAAGAGAGAAATCCGGCGATCTTATTCAAATGTGTAAAGAATCCGACAGAGGTTGAAAATATCCGTATCGCTGAGATCAAGGACAGCGTAGCTCATGTCAGATTTATGAAATGGCTGAAAGAAAATGTTGGCAAAGAGACGATCACAGAGATGAGTGCTTCTGACAAACTGGACGAGTTCCGTGCCGAGATGGGTGGATTTATCCGTCCAAGCTTCGGACCGATCTCCGCGTTCGGAGAGCACAGTGCGATCGTACATTATTCTTCTTCACCGGAGACCAATGTAGAGCTTCATGAGGGAACTTTCCTGATGACGGATACAGGAGCAGGATTCTACGAAGGATCTACTGATATCACCAGAACGTATGCATTTGGAGAAGTTTCACAGATCATGAAAGATCATTTTACACTGGTTGCGATCAGTAACCTGAACCTTGCAAGTCCGATCTTCAAGAAGGGTTGCTGCGGAATGAACTTTGATTATCTGGCAAGAAAGCCGTTCTGGGACAGAGGACTGGACTTCAATCACGGAACAGGACATGGGGTTGGATATCTTCTGAACATCCACGAGGGACCGGCAGGCTTCCGTTATACTTACAGAGCAGGTGAGTCTGATGCATTTCAGCCAGGTATGGTCATTACAGATGAACCGGGAATCTACATCGAAGGATCTCACGGTGTGCGTCTGGAAAATGAACTGCTTGTTTGTGAAGGCGAGAAGAATGAGTATGGAGAATTCCTGTATTTTGAACCGATTACTTATGTGCCGTTTGACCTGGATGCGATCAATCCGGATATCATGAATGCAGAAGATAAGGAACGTCTGAATACTTATCATGCAACTGTATATGACAAGGTATCTCCTTATCTGAATGATGAAGAGAAAGAATGGCTGAAGAAGTATACGAGAGCGATCTAATAAATATGGTAATAGGAACACATATGTCGATTGCGAAAGGGATTGTGAAGACTGCAGAGAACGTGGTGAAGATGCATGCGGATACGATGCAGATTTTCAGCAGGAATCCGCGGGGATCGAATTATAAGGATCCGACAGTGAAGGAAGCGGAGGAGTTTCAGAGGATCAGAAGAGAGGCCGGTTTTGGAGCGATTCTGGCGCATGCACCTTATACGATGAATCTGGCGAGTGCGAAGCCGGAGGTGTATGAATTTGCCTGTACGGTGATTCGGGAGGATGTGGCGCGGATGGACAGACTGGGGATCGAGAATCTGGTGTTTCATCCGGGAAGCCATACCGGAATTGGCGCAGAAGCAGGGATTCAGAATATCATTGCGGGGCTTGACCAGGCGATTACCGGGAAAGAGAATATTACGGTTCTGCTTGAGACAATGAGCGGAAAAGGGACAGAGATTGGCTGGAGATTTGAAGAGCTGAAAGCAATCCGCGATGGGGTATCCCATCCGGAGCGGATCGGAATCTGTCTGGATACCTGTCATGTGTTTGCAGCAGGATATGATATTGTAAATGATCTGGACGGGGTGCTGGAAGAGTTTGACAAAGTACTTGGACTTGAGCTTTTGAGAGCGATTCATTTAAATGACAGTATGATGCCATTTGGTTCAAGAAAAGACCGGCATGCGGTGATCGGCGGCGGAGAGATCGGGATGGAGGCACTTTTAAATGTCATGCGTCACCCGAAGTTAAAAGATCTGCCGTTTTATCTGGAAACGCCACTGGATGATGCGGGACATAAAGAAGAAATCGCAAGGCTTCGGGATCTTGCATAAGCGGTCAGACAGATGGAAAAGAGTTATTAAGGGCGGTATCTGCAGGCTATAGATTGATTGTACAGAGGATAAGTTTTATCACAGATACAGCTCGAGAAATCAAAACAGGAGGGTATGATTCAATATGAGTCATACCCTCCTGTTTTAAGAATATCTTCTTTTTGGCTGTAATGCGTATCGCAAAAGAACGGCGTATATACCTATGATTCCAGTGCATCCGGATCAGCAGAAAGATCGGCAGATGCGATCCGGCGGACCGGGTTGGACTTATCAATATCTTCTGCAAATTTCTGCGCTTTTAACAGCATTTCTGATATCTCTTCCTCTTCCTCAGGAACAAAGCATCTTGCACTTTCATCCGGAAACAGATGATTTTTTAATTTGAAAGCCATCAAAAAGGCTTCCAGTTCCTGATTGAGTGCATCTTTGTAAAATTCAAAATAAAAACGAATTTCAGTTTTCTCAAAATCGGTACATATGCATCCGCACTGGGTTCCGCGTGTACGGCTTGTCCGGCGGAAATATTCGGGATCTCCGGTCACCATGTAAAAAATCTGGACCAGAAGATTTTCCTCGATATCTGTCTCATATGTAAACCAGTGCTTGCTGAGCTTGTCTTTTTGTAATGCTTTTTCATCAATATCATACTTCTTCAGAAGCTTATGATACATTTTGATGGCGGCCTCTTTCTCGCCACCTTCTCCCCGTTCGGCAAGCGCTTTAATCTTCAGCAGTTTTGCTTCTAATTTGTTGTCATCCAATTTCTTAATCCCCTTATGAATATAACACTTTTTTACATACTGAATTATTATAGCACATTTGTTATATAATGGAAGTAGAAAAATGGAAGTTAGCTAAGAGTTTTTTATAGCGGTGAATGTTAAGATTTGTTTACATTTTCGGATGAACTGTTGTAATTTGCTGACAATATCGGTAAAATAAATTTATAGAAAAACAGTAATTGATAAGAAAAGGGGGATTTATTATGACAGAAGATTTGATCAAAAAATTAAAAGATGTCAAGCAGGCACTGGTCAGCAAAGATATGACCGGTGAAGAGTGGGAAGAACGTGATGAGATTCTGGAAAAACTGGAAGACGTGACCACGTATTTAAAAGATGCCCTCGGAAAGGGAATTGAATTCTGATGAAGGTAGAAGCACTGGTATTTGATATGGACGGACTGCTCCTTGATTCGGAACGTGTTGTGCAGAGATCCTGGAATTATGCAGGAGAGAAGCTCGGATACGGACGGATCGGGGAGCATATTTATCATACGCTTGGATTTAATGTGGTCCGCAGAGAGCAGTATTTTAAAAGTGTATATGGCGAAGATTTTCCGATGGACAAGTTCAATGAACTGACGCGGGAGAAGTATTACGGTATCTGTGACGAAGAAGGGATAGGCGTAAAAGAAGGGGCAGGAGAGCTGCTTATCTATGCGAAGGAACACGGATACAAGGTCGGACTTGCGACGTCATCCAGAGAGATCCATGCAAAGGCATCTCTTGAGAAAGTGGGGTTGTGGAAATATTTTGATGGCGGGGTTTTTGGTGATTCGGTGAAACATGCAAAGCCGGATCCGGAAATTTACCTCAAAGCGTGCGAGGCGATCGGAGCCGAGCCGATACATAGTATTGCGCTTGAAGATGCACCGGCAGGAATCCGCTCGGCTTCGGCTGCGGGCATGATCCCGGTGATGATCCCGGATCTTGCACAGCCGGATGAAGAAGAGAGAGGATTATGCCGGTATGTGTATCCTACACTTCTGGATGTGATTAAGCTGCTTGATCGTGAAAATGTCGAAGCTGGTCGGTAAGAGACTGGATATCAGCATCGGAAAGTGCTTCGACAAGAGCGGTCTGGTCCTGAAGGATTTTCGCCGGATTGTATGGAATGTCCAGGGCAAATTCACTGTAGGCACGCAGCTTCTGAAAATAAAGGGCTGTGTTTGCCTGTTCTTTTGCCTGGATGCACATTTCATACATGGCATGGCAGTCTGTAACGGCTTCGTCTGTGCATGGCTTGCAGATCCATTTTCCTATATAATAGTAATCAGTCCCGATTCGGTAGACGAATCCGGGATTTTTTTTGAATTCTTCTAATAAGTTCATTTTTTTGTATTCTCCATTCTAATCTGCTTTTGTTTCCAACTGTTCCCAGTTACATGGGACTTCAAATTCCATGCGTTTTCCGGTGGTCGGATGGCAGAAAGAAAGCCGGAAAGCCCGCAGTGCAATCGGGAAATATCCTCTTTTATTTACAAATTCCGGGTTATATTTGTTGTCACCCCAGAGTGGTGCGCCTGCACCTGCCATCTGGACACGGATCTGGTGATGGCGTCCGGTTCCGAGATGGATCTGAACAACGGATAAGCCAGTTACTTCGGAAGTTTCCAGTATTTCATACGAAAGGACAGCTTTTTTGGCACCGGGTGTATTTTTACTGCAGATGCGGGAGGTGTTGGTGCGGCCGTCCTTTACCAGATAATCAGTCAGAGTGCCGGAGTCCGGAAGGGATCCACATACTACAGCCTGGTAGTATTTTTCAAATCGATCGTTCTGTAACTGCTGGTTCAGATTTTTCGCAGCCGCAGGTGTGCGGGCAAAAACCAGGATGCCGGAAACCGGTTGATCCAGTCTGTGGATCACGGCAAGATAAGGTGGCTTATGTTCGGCATGATGTGAAGAATGGATGAACAGATAATTTTTCAGAATGCTCTCCATGTCCTGTGTACCGATCTTTTTTGTCTGCACGGGAACACCGGCAGGTTTGTGGCAGACCAGAATCTGGTCGTCTTCATATAGAATTTCAGGTGTTTGCAAAATAATTCCTCCCCATATGCGAAAATTTTGTTTCTTTGATTAAAACATAACGGAAAGGGCTTGTCAATTGGGTTGACAAATCCGAAAATCTCAATTAAACTCTATAGTAAATCGAAGAGATTTGACGATGAAGAGGACTAGTATATGATGAAAGTGGCACAGAGAGGCTTCCGGCTGGTGGGAGGAAGCTGCATGGAAATTATAGAACCGACCTTGGAGTTCCGCATGAAAAGTGTGGCGTATGCCTGGCGTTAACGGGTAATGAAGTGAATCGTAATACGATTAATTAGGGTGGTACCGCCGAATTTTCGGTCCCTTGTCAGGGGCGCAAAGATTCGGCGGTTTTTGTGTTCCCCTGTTATGATAACCTTATTTATAAAATCAAAAATGAAGAGAAGGAGAACTTATCAATGGCTAAGGAAAAGAAATTTGTACAGGCGATTACCTCTCGTGATGAAGATTTCGCACAGTGGTATACCGACGTTGTAAGAGAAGCAAAGCTTTGTGATTATTCAAGTGTAAAAGGATGTCTGAACTATCTTCCGAACGGATATGCAATCTGGGAGAAGATCCAGGCAGACCTCGATAAGAGATTTAAAGAGACAGGTGTTGAAAATGTATACCTGCCAATGCTGATTCCGGAGAACCTTCTTCAGAAGGAAAGCGATCATATTGAAGGATTCGCACCGGAAGTAGCATGGGTAACAAAGGGTGGTCTTGAAACTCTTCAGGAACCAATGTGCATCCGTCCGACATCTGAGACACTGTTCTGCGACCTGTGGGCAAGAACCGTACAGTCTTACCGTGACCTTCCGAAGGTATGGAATCAGTGGTGCTCTGTACTTCGCTGGGAGAAGACAACCAGACCATTCCTCCGTTCCAGAGAATTCTTATGGCAGGAAGGACACACCATCCATGCAACTTATGAAGAAGCAGAACAGAGAACACTGACCATGCTTCGTGTCTATCAGGAACTGATTCGTGATTCCCTTGCAATCCCGTTCGTATCAGGACCGAAGACAGAGAGTGAGAAGTTCGCCGGTGCACAGGATACTTACACCGTAGAAGCGCTGATGCATGACGGAAAAGCACTTCAGTCTGCAACCAGCCATTTCTTTGGAAATGCGTTCCCGGATGCATTTGATATCAAATATCTGGATAAGAACAATGAACTTCACAGTGTATATGAGACTTCATGGGGACTTTCTACACGTATCATCGGAGCTCTGATCATGGTTCACGGTGATGACAGCGGACTTGTTCTTCCACCGAGAATCGCACCGGTTCAGACAAGAGTCATTCCGATCGCACAGCATAAGGAAGGCGTTCTTGAAAAAGCAAATGAACTGACCGATAAGCTGAAAAAAGCTGGCTACAGCGTGAAGATTGATGATTCTGAGAAGAGCCCGGGATGGAAATTCAGCGAACAGGAAATGCTTGGTATCCCGACACGTATCGAGATCGGACCAAAAGATATCGAACAGAACCAGGTTGTTGTTGTGCGTCGTGATACAAGAGAAAAGATCGTTGTTTCTTTAGATGAGATCGAGACAAAACTTGGCGAGATCCTTGAAACAATCCAGAAGGATATGTATGACCGCGCAAAAGCATTCCTTGACAGCCACATTGATTTTGCTGAAACCATGGATGAAATGAATGAAAAATTCAACACCAAACGTGGATTCATCAAAGCAAAATGGTGTGGAAGCGCAGAATGTGAAGATGAGATCAAGGCAGCAACAGGTGGAGCAACCACTCGCTGTATCTGCAAAGAGGATCAGGTAAAAGATGGAGATACCTGTATTTTCTGTGGCAAACAGGCTAAACACGTTGTTTATTTTGGAAAAGCATACTAGGAGCGAATGTATATGAAAATTCAGTTACCTGAAAAGGTGAATCGAATTATAACTACATTACAAAAACATGGCTTTGAGGCATATGCAGTCGGCGGCTGCGTCCGGGATTCTTTTCTCGGACGTGTGCCGGGTGACTGGGATATCACAACATCGGCAGCACCGGAAGAGACAAAGTCATTATTTGCCAGAACTTTTGACACCGGAATCGAGCATGGAACGATTACGGTGCTTTTAAATGGAGAAGGATTTGAAGTGACGACATACCGGATTGACGGGAAATACGAAGACAACCGGCATCCGAGTAAAGTGCAGTTTACCAGAAGCCTGTCAGAGGATCTGCTGCGCAGGGATTTTACGATCAATGCGATGGCGTACAATGAACAGGACGGACTGGTGGATCTGTTTCATGGGATGGAGGATCTGAAAAAAGGTGTGATCCGCTGTGTGGGAAATGCTGAGGCACGTTTTTCGGAGGATGCCCTGCGGATTTTGAGGGCGATCCGTTTTTCGGCACAGCTTGGATTTGAGATCGAGGAAGAGACCAGACAGGCGATCAGAAAACTTGCACCAAATCTTTCCTATATCAGTGCAGAACGTATCCAGACAGAGCTTGTAAAGCTTCTGGTTTCCGATCATCCGGAAAAGATCCGGGATGCATATGAGCTTGGAATCACAAAGGTGATCCTCCCGGAATTCGATGCAATGATGGAAACAACACAGGAAACTTTGCATCACTGTTATAATGTAGGTGAGCATACGATCCATGCGCTGATGAACATTCCGGCAGATAAAGTGCTGCGTCTTACAATGCTGTTTCACGATACGGGGAAACCGGCACGAAAGACGGTCGATCCGGACGGAACGGCACATTTTAAAGGGCATGCATACGTCAGTGAAGAACTCACAAGGTCGATCATGCATCGTTTGAAATTCGATAATGATACGCTGCGTAAGGTGTCAAAGCTGGTGCTGTATCATGATGACCGGATGCCTGCAACGATGAAGCATGTACGCCGTGCAATGAACCGGATCAGTGAGGAACTGTTCCCGTATTACATGAAGGTACGGATGGCTGATACGTTGGCGCAGAGTGATTATCAGCGTGATAAGAAGCTGGAAAACCTGGCTGGTATCGAGAAGTGCTACCAGGAGATTCTGAAGAAAAAGCAATGTGTTTCTTTAAAAGAACTGAAGGTAAACGGTCAGGATCTGATCGCGGCAGGTATTGAAAAAGGACCGAAAATTGGTCAGACACTCCAGACACTTTTACAGGAAGTGATCGAGGAACCGGAGAAAAATACACGGGAATATTTACTTGCCAGAATAAAAGAGCTGGAATAATCAAAAATCATGCATGACTTAAGTCTCCCCCTGCATACATTAGAAAGACCGGTAAAACAAAGCGGCAGGGGGAAGCCATGAAAGATTATGGAATCAGTGTATTGACACAATATCAGATGGAAGTATTCGGCACCCACAAAGTAAGGGGTGCTATTTTATGCGATACAGATAAGGGGCTGCTCCTCTTGAAGGAGACGCGCATGGAGGAGAGTCGGATCTGCGCGCTTGCAAAAATATATGAGCAGTTAAATGCGGATGGATTTGAGTGCGTGGATACGCCTCTGCTTAATAAAGAGGATGTTTATGTCAGTAAAGCCGAGGACGGAACAGGCTATATCTTAAAGAAATGGTTTCAGGGACGTGAGTGTGATGTCAGACGTGAAAATGAGTTGATCGCCGGTGCGGAAAATCTTGCCCGGATCCATCTGCGCATGCGTCTGGCCGGGGAAGAAAACGGATCTGCAGGAAGAGAAGAAAATCCGGTGATCAAGGAGTATGCAAGGCATAACAGAGAACTCAGAAAGGTTCGGGAATTTGTCTGCAGAAGAAGTGTGAAAAGCCCGTTTGAGATTGCATTTTTAAAGGGATATGACCAGATGTATTTCTGGGCAGACAGAGTGCTGGAAATACTGGAAAATATGGATCTGGACAGTGTTTTTAAAGAAGCGGAGGCAGAAAATCATATGGTCCACGGAGACTATAATTATCATAATCTTCTGGTCTGTCAGGAGGGCATGGCGGTGACGGGATTTGAACATGCACACCGGGATGTTCAGATGGAAGATCTGTATTATTTCCTGCGCAAATGTATGGAAAAGCATCATTATGATGAACGGCTTGGATATCGGATGATGAGAGCGTATGATTCGGTGAATAAGCTTGGAAAAAAAGAACGGGATTACCTTGCAATCCGTCTTGCTTATCCGGAAAAATTCTGGAAGATCACCAATTCTTATTACCACTCAGGAAAGGCATGGATCCCTGCAAAAAATGTCGAAAAACTTTCACTTTCTGTCGCACAGACAGAAGAAAAAAAGCGGTTTTTGCGGAATCTGTTTGCGTTTCAGATATAGCGTTCAGTTTTCTTAGATTTTAAGGGTTTAGACTTGACAAAGAAGGTAAAAACCTATATAACATATGTAGGGTAAGGGGCGTGTCAGACCGCATGGATACGCAGAATAAACCTAGCAAAAAGACAAAATGCCGGGGTGTTCCGGGAGTATATTTTACAGGAGGACGTAGGTCATGAACAAGACAGAATTAGTAGCTGCAGTTGCAGAACAGGCAGATATTTCAAAGAAAGATGCAGAAAAAGCATTAAAAGCATTTGTTGATGTTGTTACAGAAGAAATGAAAAAAGGTGAAAAAGTTCAGTTAGTAGGATTCGGAACTTTCGAAGTAAGCGAAAGAGCTGCAAGAGAAGGAAGAAATCCACAGACTGGAAAAACTATGAAGATCGAAGCTTGCAAGGCTCCGAAATTCAAAGCAGGAAAAGCTTTAAAAGATGCTGTTAATGCATAATTTGTAAAACATTTTTGAAAAATGGCGCAGTCTGAAAAGGGCTGCGCTTTATTCGTATTACGGGAAGGGAAAATCAAAATGAGACTTGATAAATTTTTAAAGGTGTCCCGCCTGATCAAACGGCGCACCGTTGCAAATGAAGCCTGTGATGCAGGAAGAGTCCTGATCAACGGGGCGGTGGCGAAGGCTTCCACGAAAGTAAAAAAAGGTGATATCATTGAGATCCAGTTTGGAACCAAGACTGTAAAGGCAGAGGTTCTGGATCTGCGAGATACGACTAAAAAAGAAGAGGCGGCAGATTTATTCCGTTATCTTTAATGCTCCGGAACATCAGAAAAGATGTGGTTTGAGATCATTCCGACAGCGGATCCGAGGCATATTTACCGGATGTTATTCATACAATAACTAGAAAGACAGTATAGGAAAGGTTGGGATTTGTATGGAAGAGAGACAGCTGGTAAAACCTCAGAATCACAGGCTGGTTATCAATAACCGGAAGACAGGTACAGTAACGGGAGTGCTGGACGTTCTTTCTTTTGATTTAAATGAGATTCTGCTTGAGACAGAGCAGGGAATGCTGATGGTAAAAGGTACGGACATGCATGTAAACCGGCTGAATCTTGAAAAAGGGGAGGTCGACCTGGCAGGCAATATTGACAATATTTCTTATTCGGATATCCATTCGGGAGCAAAAGCCGGAGAAAATCTGTTGTCAAAACTGTTTCGGTAGGAGGAGAAAAATGTCTGGTATCGGAACGGAGATCAGGGTTTTCTGCTATGCAATCCTGACCGGTGTCCTGATCGTGGCAGTCTATCTGTGGATCAGGGTTTTGCGCAGACTGGTTGCTCACAGATTGTGGCTGATCAATCTGGAGGATGCCTGTTACTGGGCAGGAATTTCTGTTTATACCTTTGTGCAGATCTATCATACGAGTGATGGTGTTCTGCGGTGGTATATCGGACTGGGGATTGCGCTCGGAGCAATCTGGATGGCGCTGCTTTCAGCTGTCTTTGTAAGAGCTTATAAGAAGATTTCTACACGAATTTGTGAAAAAAAAGTAAAAAGAGTTGATAAATCTGGTTAAAAACGGTACACTGTAGAAGAATAAATGGGTTTAGTAGTAAGAAGCTATACAAGATCAACTGATAGCGAAAGGTGAATAGATTAGATGGGAAGCTTAAAGAAGAACCGGAAAAAGCGTCCGGGGAGCGGGCTTCAGAAGCACAAAAGAAGTATTGTTGCGATTACCGCAGTTATTATATTATTATGCGGCATGGTTATTGTACATGGGATGGCGCTCAAAAAGAGCAATGATGCATATAAGGTGCAGGAAGAAGAACTGCAGACACAGATCGATGCGGAAAAAGAACGCTCAGAAGAAATTAATAAACTGAAAAAATATGTAGGAACAGATGAATACATCGAAGAAGTTGCCAGAGAGAAGCTGGGACTTGTAAAGGAGAATGAGATTCTGTTCCGCGCACAGCAGTAACGTAAGAAAAGCTTTGGGAAGAAAATATCCCGAAGCTTTTTTCGTTCATAGAAATTTAGAGGGTGGTGGCAAATGGAGGTTAAATACAGAGAGGAGCAAGTGATCACAAGTCCATATGTAACGCAGGCAGATAAGATGGCAGTATCGCTTCGGCATCTGGCAGACAGATTCCTGAAAATGGAGCCGAAAAAGCAGTGTTTTACACCCGACGAAATGACAGAAATGTATGATCGGATTACGGAAAAGGTGTGCAGAGGATGCAGCAGGAAATCAGAGTGTCTGGAGAGAAAGAAGGCAGAACACTGGCAGCTTTTTTATGATCTTTTGTGTACGATTGAAGGATATGGTGCAGAACTGAATAAAGAGATGAAACAGCATCTTCAGAGGGAGTGCATTCAGGCACCACGGTTTTTACGAGAATCACTGGAGACTTTCCAGGAGGCAAAAAGGATTCTGGTGTGGAATAATAAGATGGTACAGAGCCGTGAGGGATGTGCGGCACAGCTGGATTCTTTTGCGGACATGCTCTGCCATGTGACGAGAGATCTGGATGCGAGTATTTTTACGGATCCGCCGCTTGCAAAAAAGGTTGCACAGCATTTCAAAAAGGCAGGGATCCGGATGCTGAGTTCCGTTTTTTTTGTGGATGAGCATGGCAGATATGAGATTCATGTAACGGTAAAAAGTGAGAAGGGGAATTGTATCCCAACCAGAAAAGCGGCAGAGCTTTTATCAGTCTGTACTAAGAGAAGGATGTGCCCGGCTCAGAATGAGAGGCAGGTTCTGGGACAGGAGTATGAAACTATTGTATGTGTGGAAGGACCGGGATATTATGTGCTGCAGGGTGTGGCAAAAATGGGAAAAAACGGACAAAAGATATCTGGTGACAGCTTTCTTATGAAGACACTTCCGGGTGGAAAAGAGGCGGCAATTTTGTCGGACGGAATGGGATCTGGTGAGAGGGCGCTACAGGAAAGCGGGATGCTGGTAGAAATGCTGGAAGAGCTTCTTGGAGCAGGATTTCCTGTGGAAACTGCACTTTCCATGATCAATACAGCTCTTGTTATGGGACGGGAAGAGGTTCGCTTTTCTACAGTTGATATGAGTATTTTTGATCTCTATAATGGAAAATGTGAGTTTGTAAAAGCAGGAGCGGCAGAGACATTTTTGCGAACTAAAGAAGGGATGGAGCATATCCGTTCGGAAAGTCTTCCGCTGGGTGTGATCCAGAGACAGCAAAGCGAAAAGGAAACCAGACAGTTGGAATCCGGAGATGTGGTGGTCATGGTATCGGACGGGATCCTGGATGCGCTTCCGGCAGGAGAGCAGGAGCATTTGCTGGATCTGATGATTGGGGGAAGTCCGCTGGAGAATCCGGAGGAACTGGCGAATTATATTCTGGATAAGGTGCTGGAGCTGGCGGCCGGAAAAGCAGGAGATGATATGACAGTCCTTGTAGCGGGAATCTGGAAGATGTGTTACAGTAGATAAAAGATGAGAGGAATTTACCATGTTAGAAAAAGTAGAGAACTATATCAGGCAGTGGAAGATGCTTGAAAAAGGAGATAAAGTTGTTGTTGGCCTTTCCGGAGGGGCAGATTCTGTATGCCTTTTTCTGATACTGGAAGAGCTGCGAAAAAAGATCGGATTTGAGATCCTTGCGGTACACGTGAATCACGGGATCCGTGGGGAAGAGGCAAAAGCTGATGAAGAATTTGTAAAGACACTGTGTGAGAAAAAAGAAATCCCATGCAGAAGTGTATCGGTGGATATTCCGAAAATGGCAGTGGAATACAGGATGTCAGAAGAAGAGGCGGGAAGGACTGCACGAAGGAAAATATTTGAGCAGGCAGCGGAAGAATGGGGAGGAACCAGAATCGCACTGGCACATCATCAGGATGACAATGCAGAGACATTTTTCCTGCATCTTGCCCGCGGCAGCGGACTTCGGGGGCTCGGCGGTATATATCCGGTAAACGGGATGTATATACGGCCGCTTCTTTGCGTGGGGAGAAAAGAGATCGAGGATTATCTGAAGGGACGGGAGATGCCTTACTGCATTGATGCGACAAATATGGAAGATGCATATATGCGAAACCGCATCCGTAACCATGTGATTCCGTATTTTAAAGAAAATATCAATGAAAAAACTGTGGAGCATATGAACCGGTCTATGGATCAGCTCAGGGAGATCTGGGATTATATGGAACGGCAGACGGAAAGTGCATATCAGATATGTACTGCCCGAAATGGAGAAAAGATCTGCATCCATGCAGAGGCATATCACAGACAGGAACGGCTGATCCGGAAAATGATTCTCCGGAAAGCATTGGCACTGGTGGCAGGACATGAAAAAGATCTGGAGCAGGTTCATATAGAAAAACTGGAGGGATTGTTTGAAAAGCAGGTAGGAAAAAGACTGGATCTTCCTTATGAGGTCTGCGCATGCAGAACCTATGAAGGGATTGAACTGAAGCGGAAAAAGAAGAGTCCGGAATTGGCAGAAGAAGAGAAAACTCTGGATCTGCAGCAGGTTTCGGGAAAGATAACTTACGGGAAATGGGAAATTTCTTACCGTATTTTTGGAAAAGAAGAATGCAGATGCCAGATCCCGAAAAAAACGTACACGAAATGGTTTGATTATGGTATAATAAAACAGAGTGTCGCTGTACGCACCAGAAGGGCTGGCGATTTTATTGTAATTGATGAAAGCGGAGGAAGGCAGAAGCTGAAATCCTATTTTATCAATAAAAAAATACCAGCGGCAGAACGTGCCGGAATTCCTCTGATCGCAGAGGGAAACGAGATTTTATGGATTGTGGGCTGCCGGCAGAGCAAGGCATACCAGGTGACAGAGCAGACAACAAAAATATTAGAAATTACGATAAATGGAGGTACTTTAAATGGCCGAGAAAGTGAAAATGTTAATTCCGGAAGAAGAAGTAAATGCCAGAATTGAAGAACTTGGGAAAAAGATCAGTGAAGAATATGCGGGAAAGCAGGTTCATCTGATCTGTGTTTTAAAGGGTGGAGTGTTTTTTATGTGTGAACTGGCAAAAAGGATTACGGTGCCGGTAACAATGGACTTTATGAGTGTCAGCAGCTATGGTGACGGAACCCAGTCCAGTGGAATTGTTAAGATCGCAAAAGATCTGGATGAGTCTCTGGAAGGAAAAGACGTAATTGTTGTTGAGGATATCGTAGATTCAGGACGTACTCTTTATTATCTGCTTGACATCCTTCGGAAGAGAGGACCGAAGAGCATGAAGCTTTGTACACTTCTTGACAAACCGGATCGTCGTGTGCGCGACGTACATGTAGATTATGTCGGATTTAATATTCCGGACGAATTTGTGGTAGGATTCGGTCTGGACTATGCACAAAAATATAGAAACTTACCGTACATCGGAATTGTAGAGATGTAACAGGTGGAAGGAGCAGGTTTTGAATAATAATAAGACAAGAGGAATCAGTGGACTTTCGATTCTGCTCTGTGTTCTAGTGCTGGCAGGTGTGTACTGGTTTATGAGCCAGTCGGGTGTGCAGCAGACAGCATACACGTATCAGGATTTTCAGAAAGATCTGAAAAAAGAGAAGGTAGAAAGTGTAGAGATCAAGCAGAACAAAGTCGCACCGACCGGGACACTGAAGATCCGGCTGAAGAATGATGACATCGAACAGCTTCATGTATCCGATGTGAACAGTGCAGAGGATCTGCTTGAATCTTATGACATTTCCTACAGTGTGGACAATGTCCCGCAGGACAGCTGGATGTCAACAACACTGGTTCCGATCATATTGATGGCAGGCATCATGGTATTTGTTGTGATGATGATGAATCGTCAGGGCGGATCAAATGCAAAAGCGATGAATTTCGGAAAGAGCAGAGCGAAGATGAGCACGCAGGAAGAAAACCATGTGACGTTTGCACAGGTTGCCGGACTGCAGGAAGAAAAGGAAGAGCTTGCAGAGATCGTGGATTTCCTCAAGAGCCCTGGAAAATATACGCAGGTAGGAGCCAGAATCCCGAAAGGTGTCCTTCTTGAAGGACCTCCGGGAACAGGTAAGACACTTCTTGCAAGAGCAATTGCGGGAGAAGCAGGTGTCCCGTTCTTTACCATTTCAGGTTCTGATTTTGTGGAGATGTTTGTCGGTGTCGGAGCATCCCGTGTAAGAGATCTTTTCGAGGATGCCAAGAAAAATGCACCTTGTATTATTTTTATCGATGAGATCGATGCCGTGGCAAGACGTCGTGGAACCGGTATGGGCGGCGGACATGATGAGAGAGAGCAGACGCTGAACCAGCTCCTCGTAGAGATGGATGGTTTTGGCGCGAACGAAGGAATCATCGTGCTTGCAGCAACCAACCGTGTCGATATTCTTGATCCGGCGATCTTAAGACCGGGACGTTTTGACCGTAAAGTCATGGTCGGCAGACCGGATGTGAAGGGACGTCTGGAAATCCTTCAGGTTCATGCCAAGGGCAAACCGCTCGGAGATGATGTGGATCTGGAACAGGTTGCGAGAACAACGGCAGGATTTACCGGAGCTGATCTGGAAAATCTTCTGAATGAGGCTGCGATCCTTGCAGCAAAGGATGGAAGAGTGTATCTGCAGCAGGATGATATCCGCAGAGCATTTGTAAAAGTCGGAATCGGTGCAGAGAAGAAGAGCCGTGTGATCTCGGATAAAGAGAAGAAGATCACTGCATTCCATGAAGCAGGACATGCCATCTTATTCCATGTACTTCCGGATGTAGGGCCGGTGTACAGCGTGTCGATCATTCCTACCGGTGTCGGGGCAGCCGGATATACGATGCCGCTTCCTGAAAAGGATGAGATGTTCAATACTAAAGGAAAGATGTTGCAGGATATTACCGTATCACTCGGTGGACGTGTGGCAGAAGAGCTGATCTTTGATGATATTACAACCGGGGCATCCCAGGATATCAAGCAGGCAACAGCATACGCCAAATCCATGGTAACGAAGTTCGGTATGTCGGAAGCACTTGGTCTTGTAAGCTATGGGGATGATAATGATGAAGTATTTATCGGAAGAGATTTTGGTCATACATCCAGAGGTTATGGTGAACAGGTTGCCACAACGATCGACAGTGAAGTGAAGCGGATCATTGATGAATGTTATGACCGTGCAAAGACTATTATTAAAGAGCACGAAGATGTTCTTTATAAATGCGCAGATCTGCTTCTTGAAAAAGAGAAGATTACAAGAGAAGAATTTGAAGCATTATTTGAAGAATAGAGGCTAGATTATGAAAAAAGAAGCATTGTTTTGTGATGGAACAGAGGCGTATGTGAGTCCGCCGGAACCGGAGGCAGGAGATGAACTTCAGTTGTGGTTCCGTACAGCAGCTCACGATGTAGATGAAGTCTATCTGGAAAACCGCGAACTATGCATTCCAATGAACAAAGTAATCTCAAATAAGGCGTTTGACTTTTATGAAGTGAAATACAAATTAGAAGATAAACCATTCCGGTATCATTTTAAGATCAGATCAGGAAATGAGATCTGCTACTATAATAAGTGGGGAGCAGAGAGCAAACTTGTGGATTATTATGATTTTAAAATCGTGCCGGGCTTTACGGCACCGGATTGGGCAAAAGGAGCGGTCATGTATCAGATTTATACAGACCGCTTCTGTAACGGCGACCCGGATAATGATGTACAGACGGGAGAGTACTTTTATATTGGAGAGCAGGTTCATCATGTAGATGACTGGTACCGGGATCCGCAGCCGATGGATGTACGGGAATTTTACGGAGGAGATATCCAGGGGATCATTGATAAACTGGATTACCTGCATGGACTTGGAGTAGAAGTTGTCTATTGTAATCCACTATTTGTATCACCATCTAATCATAAATATGACACACAGGATTACGATTATATTGATCCGCATGTCGGTAAAATTAAAGTCGATGAAGGAAGGCTCCTGGCTCCGGGAGAAAATAACAATATCCATGCGGACCGTTACCGGACAAGAACCACCAGAAAAGAGAATCTGGAAGCAAGTAACCGGCTGTTCATCAAGCTGGTAGAAGAACTCCATAAGAGGGGAATGCGAATCATTATTGACGGCGTATTCAACCATTGTGGTTCTTTCAATAAATGGTTGGACAGAGAGCTGATCTACGAGAGCGCCGATGGTTACGAAGTAGGTGCTTTTGTGTCACCAAAGAGTCCGTACCGGAATTATTTCCTATTCCACCGCACCGGGGAGAATGAATGGCCGGGCAATGGAAGCTATGACGGCTGGTGGGGACACGATACGCTGCCAAAGCTGAATTATGAAGATTCAAAAGAGCTGGAAGAGTATGTTCTTGGTATCGCAAAGAAATGGGTTTCACCGCCGTATAATGTAGACGGATGGAGACTGGATGTTGCAGCAGACCTTGGAAGAAGCAATGAGTATAATCATGAATTCTGGAAGAAATTCCGTAAGGCAGTAAAAGAAGCAAATCCACATGCACTGATCCTTGCCGAGCACTATGGAGATCCAAGTGACTGGCTGCAGGGCGATGAATGGGACAGCGTTATGAATTACGATGCATTTATGGAGCCGGTCACCTGGTTCCTGACCGGGATGGAGAAGCACAGTGATGAATATCGCGGTGATCTTCTCGGAAATGCAGACAATTTTGTGAATGCGATGAAGCATCATATGGCAAATATGATGACACCGTCACTTCAGACGGCGATGAATCAGTTGTCAAACCATGACCATTCCCGTTTCCTGACGCGTACCAACCACAAGGTTGGCCGTGTGGGACAGCTTGGATCGCGTGCGGCAGAAGAAGGGGTAAGCCTTGCAGTTATGCGGGAAGCGATCATCATGCAGATGACCTGGCCGGGAGCACCGACCCTTTATTATGGAGATGAAGCAGGGCTTTGTGGTTTCACGGATCCGGATAACCGGAGAACTTATCCGTGGGGAAGAGAAAAACGGGATCTGATCAATTTCTACCGTGAGATGATCCAGATCCACAGAAAGTCTCTGGCTCTCAGAAAGGGTTCGATCAAGATGCTGAAAGCGGAGCCGGATCTTCTGGCTTACGGAAGATTCTGGGGGAATGAGCAGATCGTGGTTATTATCAATAATTCAGATCATCTGAAGGAAGTAAGAGTTCCGGTATGGCAGGCAGAAGTTGCCGAAGGGCATAATATGGCGCGAGTGATGTATTCTTATGAAGATGGATATATTGGTGAGTTTGAAGAGTATATTGTGAAAGATGGAAATATATCACTGATGATGGGTAAGAAATCAGCAATCGTGTTGAAGAATAAGAAGTGGTAGAATGATGAAGGCAGTTTAAGACATCCGCCGGGCGAGACCTCGGAAAGTCTGGCGACTTTCCTCAGTCGCGTAGCCGCTCACTAAGAAAAAAAGATATAGCCACTGAAATGGAAGAGTTTCAGTGGCTGTTGAATAATGAAGGTAGTTCAAGACATCCGCCGGGCGAGACCTCGGAAAGTCTGACGACTTTCCTCAGTCGCGTAGCCGCTCACTAAGAAAAAAAGATATAGCCACTGAAATGCGAGCATTCCAGTGGCTATATCTTTTTTTCTTACTTCGCCCGGCTATAAACGAAAGTTAAAGTCTGCATAAGCTGAGCAGCCGTGTTCGTGGATATCGAGGCCGTCGAGTTCTTCTTCTTTGGTGACGCGGAGACCTACGGTTTTATCGATGATGGTGAATACGATGATTGCCATTACGAGGACGTAGGCTACGGTTGAAAGGACACCGATTACCTGGGTTTTGAAGGTGTATTCCGGGGAGAAGACTCCGACGAGGATACTTCCTGTGAAACCGCATACGCCGTGGACACTGATCGCACCTACCGGGTCATCGATCTTGGCTACTTTGTCGAAGAATTCTACGGAGAATACGACGAGAACGCCGGCGATGAGTCCGATGATGATTGCGGAGTAGTTGCTGACGGTGTCGCATCCGGCGGTGATTGCTACAAGTCCAGCGAGGGAACCGTTGAATGTCATGGACACATCTGGTTTTCCGTAGCGGATCCAGGTTACAACGAGTGTTGCAAGTGTTGCGGCAGCAGCGGCAAGGTTGGTTGTCATTGCGATATCACCAAGGTTTGTGGAAGCTGCTGTGGTAGAGCCGCAGTTGAAACCGAACCAGCAGAACCAGAGGATAAATACACCGAGTGCGGCAATAGAAAGGTTGTGTCCCGGAATTGCACGGACATTTCCTTCTTTATCATATTTTCCGATACGAGGTCCAAGGATTTTGGCACCTACAAGTGCGCAGATACCACCAACCATGTGGACTGCTGTGGAACCGGCAAAATCGTGGAATCCCATCTGGGAGAGCCAGCCACCGCCCCAGATCCAGTGACCTGTTACCGGGTAGATGAAAATACTGATCGCTGCACTATATAATAAGTAAGCAAGGAACTTTGTACGTTCTGCCATGGAACCGGATACGATGGTAGCGGCTGTAGCACAGAATACAGTATGGAAAATGAGGAAGACTCCGATCGGAAGTCCGTTAAAGAGTCCGTCGGCATCGGCAAGTGTTGTCGGATTAAAAAATCCTTTGACACCGATGATTCCGTTCCAGTCTGTTCCGTGCATGATGGCAAATCCGAAGATAAAGAAGAACAAACTTCCAAGTACGAAGTCCATCATATTTTTCATAAGAATGTTTCCAGTATTTTTGGCGCGTGTGAAACCGGCTTCACACATTGCGAAACCAGCCTGCATAAAGTAAACAAGCGTTGCGCCGACAATTGTCCAGACGACATTTAACAGTAGTTCAGTGGCGGCGGTTGCATCCATTCCGCCTGCAATTAAATCAGATAATCCCATATTTAACATCCTCCATTTCAAATAAAAAGGATAGCTGCAATGAATGATCTACAGGCAGTTCATTTGCAGTTATCCTCTTTGATAACAATATTCAACACTATTTTGATTCACATATATTTTTTGGCTAAAGAGCAGCAGATCCACGTTCGCCTGTACGGATTCTTACTGCATCCTGTACTTCATAAACGAAAATCTTACCATCGCCGTAAGCGCCGGTTTTGATCTCTTCGACAATCTTCTGGATCAGAGGTTCTGCAACCTCCGGATCAACAACAGTTTCTACTTTAATCTTAGGAAGAAGATTTACGCTGTACTCAGCACCGCGGTAAATTTTCTTGTGTCCTTTCTGATTACCATATCCCATAATGTTACTGATCATAACACCGCTGGCATTGGAAGCGTCCAGGATTGCCTTCAGGGCTTCCAGTTTTTCCGGCTGGATAACGATTTCTAGTTTTTTCATAACTGATTCCCTCCTTCTCATTCTAAAAGAAAGAACAAAAAAGGCGCTCCCTTCATAAGTGGGAACGCCTTCGTTCTTGATACGCTTTATTATAGCGACTGATTTTGATTTGTCAAATTATTTTTTGAAAAAATACAAAAAAAATGGCGCATTTATTAGGTGTTGACGGATAAAATGTCATTTGCTAGAATAAAAGATAAGTGAAAAAGATTCCTTTATCAAGAAAGATTTAAGTTAACAAAGCAATAAGTCTGTATTTAGAAAGAAGATATATTTATACGGGGAGAAAAGGAGGAAAAATACATGATTAGTCTCACATTCGGGGAGCAGGTAAAAATTGTTTTAAGCAGAAAAGATATGACGATTAAAGAGCTTGCGGAAGAAATCGAAGCAAGAACCGGGAAAAAGATGTCCCGTCAGAATCTGACACAGCGGCTTGGCAGAGATAATTTTCAGGAGCAGGATATGCGTATGATCGCAGACATTCTTGGATGCCCGTTCCAGCTCAGTATTCTGGGAAATGCGGATTCAGAGAAAGCAGATTCTGATGAAGATGAGATGGCGACCGGAAGAGAGCTTGAGAAGCTTGCAGCGAAAAAGGAAAGAAAAGCTGCGAAAGAAGAGGCAAAGAAGAGTGTAGAACGTGATATTACGGTTGGCGAGTTTGTAGATATGCTCGAGGAGACCGGTGCGGAACCAGAGGAAGAAGCGGTACAGATGGAACTGGAACTGGATGCGGCAGAGCCGGTTGCAGAAGAAGCAGAGACTCAGGAAGTATATGAAGAATCTGAAGAGGCAGAAGATGCTGCAGATTCAGAAGATACTGTGGCGACAGAAGCTTTGGAAGAGGAGGTTCCGACAGAAGAAGCAGAGCCATACACAGAACCGGAAGAAGTTCTTGAAGCAGCTGAAGAAGTAATTCCAGAAGAGGTTTCCGAACCAGTTTATACGGAAGAAACTGCAGATATAGCGGAAGTGCAGGCAGACGATACTGTATATGAGGAACAGCCAGCTTGTACAGAACAGCCAGTGGATGCGGAAGCAGCATATCAGGAGCAGCCGGCTGATGAAGAGAACCAGGCAGAAGCTGACCAGACAGAAGAACCGGCAGCGGAAGAGGTTCACGAGGAGAAGCATTCTCCGTTTTCAAAGCTCACAAAGCTGATCACTCCGAAAAAGGAAAAGAAATCTTCCGGATGGCCGCAGGATTTCCAGCCGATCAAGCGTCGGGAGGATATTGATGAAGATCTGGTAAATGGAGATGTGAACCCATATACCGGACATGAGTATCGGACAAACAGTGTGCGTATGCATCCACACAGAATCGGTTATGTACAGGTATATGACCGGAAAGATCACAAGTGGACAGATATGACAGAGTGGGCGTTCCTTGGGGTAGAAGAGCGAAAGAAAGCTACGATGGGAAAAGACTACGAGCCACCGATTTATCTGGATTAATCACCGAGTTATTTGTCAGAGCGGAAGATTCCGCTCTGATTTTTTAAAAATGGTAATTTTTACCGGAAAGTCAGAATAGTTTAGAACAGGCAGTTAGAAGGAAGGTGCAGGTGCTAGATTATGAAAAGATTTATCCGGTACTTATATGAATATCAGAATGGAAAAAGGACAAGAAATACAGGATTTGTGAAGGTTCTTGAACAGACAGATACAGCGGAAATCCAGATTTATGGGAGAGGATTTCCGGTGGCAGGAGGACGTACACTGGAAATATATCTCTTTTATGAAGAGGATGGCAAGTGTATTGGAATCCGGATGGGAGAGATCAGAGGCGCACAGGCGGCATTTGGCTACAAGCTGATTTATACGACAGACGATGTGGGAGGAGATGGACAGTTTGGCAAGATTGGTGGAATGATCCTTCGGACTGGAAACGGAGCGGATGCAGGATATTACGGAGCAGTCTGGGATGAGGCGAGACCGGTAGATGTTAGCAGGATGATTACGGAAGATAAAAACACAGATGCAGTTAGGAAATCGAAAAGCAATCCAAATGTGCCGGAAGAAAGAAACTCTCAGAACGCAAATTCAGATTTACCACCAAAAACCACAAAGGATATCATCTATAAGATCACCCGACAGGAGATTGCCGGACTTCCGCGAAAGGAATGGAAGCTTGCGAATAATCATTTTCTTCTCCATGGATATTATAATTACCATCATCTGGTATCATTTGAAAAAGAAGGGAAATGCTGGATTGGGGTTCCGGGACTTTATTTTCCGGGTGAGCAGCGGGCGGCAGGAGCATTCGGATTCAATCAGTTCATGAAGCCGTCTGATGGTGAACTGGATCTGGAAGAATATGAAATTGAAGATGAAGAACATTTCGGTTACTGGTGCAGACCGGTAGGGGCAGTGATTCGAAAAGAAATAAAGGAGAAGGAAGATGCGGCAGATATTGACCGAAGACGAAAAATACATGAAGGAAGCGATCCGTCAGGCGAAAAAAGCATGGAAGATTGAGGAAGTGCCGATTGGTTGTGTGATCGTATATCAGGGAAAAATTATCGGACGAGGATACAACAGGCGGACAACAGATAAGAATCCCCTTGCACATGCAGAAATTACTGCGATCAAAAAGGCAAGTAAGGTAATGGGCGACTGGCGTCTGGAAGAATGCACCTTGTATGTGACGCTGGAACCATGTCAGATGTGCTCCGGAGCCATTGTACAGGCAAGGATTCCACGAGTGGTTGTTGGATGTATGAATCCGAAAGCGGGATGTGCCGGTTCTATCCTGAATCTTCTACAGGTGGAAGCGTTTAATCATCAGGCAGAGCTTACGACAGGAGTTCTGGAAGAAGAATGCTCACAGATGATGAAGAGCTTTTTCAAGGAACTGCGCAAGAAGCAGAAGATGAAAAAGAAAGAACAGGAATCAACAAATATGCCGGAAGAAAACCATTAATCGAAGAACCTGTCAAAGGCAGGCTCTCTTGCGTGAAAAAAAGCTACGGAAGCAAAATCCGTAGCTTTTGTAATTTCCTTTTTTCTGTGCGCTGTGCGTCGAACTAAAGCCTACCAAACGTTACTCTGGCTGTAAACTCAACCCAGGCTACCTTACGGCACCCGAGAGGTTCTGCTTAGTGCTGCTTCGTTCCCGACCTGACACGGTTCACAGAGTCTCGCCGCGTAAGACCCAAATCTCAACGCCACAAACCAGAGGCAGCTTTGACAAGTAAAGCCCTCGGCACAGCATCACCCCCACTATAGCGGATTGTAGGTACAGGGTACCGCTAGCACCCCGGCTGCACAGAACATTATTTTACCGTGTTTTTGTGAAAATGTCAATGTATCTGAGGAGATTTTATTTTATCATTTTAGTTTACGCCAATCTGAAAATGGAGTATGATACTAAAGATAAAACTTTTTGGAAACGGAAAGGAAACGATATGAAAGTACTTTTAGGTGCAGTCAATGCGAAATATATACATTCCAATCTGGCAGTCTATTGTCTGAAAGCATATGCAGAAAAGTATGGTGATACGTCAGATGAGATCAGTATTGGGGAATATACGATCAATCAGCAGCTCGATGAGATTCTGCGGGATATTTACAAAAGGAAGCCAGACATGCTCTGTCTGTCCTGCTATATCTGGAATCTTACTTATATTGAAGAAATCTGCAGGGAGATCAAGAAGGTGATGCCGCAGATCATCATCTGGATAGGCGGACCGGAGGTGTCTTATGATGGAGTAAAGGTGCTGGAGCGTCTGCCAGAAGTGGATGGCGTCATGAAAGGAGAAGGGGAGCAGACTTTCTGCGATCTTTTACACTTTTACCAGAACAAGACAGCGGACGGACTTCAGAATATGAAAGGAATCGTTTACCGGGAACAGACCGGGCAGATTGTGGAAAATGAATGGCGCAAGACCATGGATCTGAGTAAGGTTCCGTTTGTATATGAGAATATGGAGCTTTTTGAACATAAGATTATTTATTATGAGACAAGCCGCGGATGTCCGTTTTCGTGCAGTTATTGTCTTTCTTCTATAGATAAGTGTCTGCGGTTCCGTGATCTGGAACTGGTAAAAAAAGAACTGCAGTTTTTTATCGATCATAAAGTACCTCAGGTTAAATTTGTAGACCGTACATTTAACTGCAAACATGGTCACGCCATGACAGTCTGGCGTTATATCAAAGAGCATGATAACGGCATTACCAATTTCCATTTTGAGGTTGCGGCAGACCTTTTGAATGAAGAAGAAATGGAATTGATAAAAACCATGCGGCCAGGGCTGATCCAGCTGGAAATCGGTGTGCAGTCTACCAACCTGGATACGATACGTGAGATTCACCGGACAATGAAATTTGAACAGGTTGCAGAAGTGGTAAGGAGAATCAATTCTTATGGTAATGTACATCAGCACCTGGATCTGATCGCAGGACTGCCGTATGAAGATTATGAAAGCTTTGGAAAATCCTTTGATGATGTTTATGCACTGGAACCGGAGCAGCTGCAGCTTGGTTTTCTGAAAGTGCTGAAGGGTTCTTATATGGAAGAGAAGAAAGACGACTACGGACTGGTTTATAAAGGAATGCCACCGTATGAAGTTTTGTATACAAAGTGGCTTCCATATGAGGATACCCTGCGCCTGAAAGGGATCGAGGAAATGGTGGAGACTTACTATAACAGCAGGCAGTTCTGTTACACGCTTCCTTATCTGATCCGACAATTTAAAAGACCATTTACGCTTTTTGAAAAGCTGGCAGAGTATTATGAAGAAAATGGGCTGGATACCTTAAGTCATGCACGCACGGCAAGATATGAGATCCTGTATGATTTTGCAAGGTTTTATGATGCAGAAAGATGTGAGGCGTATAAGCAGCTTCTGACACTGGACTTTTATCTGAGAGAGAATGCAAAGAGCCGTCCGTTATTTGCAGGCGATGAGCGGATTTCCAAAGAAGAGTTCCGTCTGTTCTATGACCGTGAGGATGAAGAGAGGCGTTATTTGGAAAATTATGAAAATATGGAGAAGCGGCAGCTTAGAAAAATGACGCATATCGAGAGGTTTTCTTATGATGTTCTGGGGGATATGAAAGAGGAAGAATGTGTGCTTCTGTTTGACTACCAGAACCGGAACCCGCTGGATCATCAGGCAAAGGTGTTTCGTGTTACAGAGGAAATCCGGGAATTATGTAAACAGGAGGGATCCCGGTAGAGGAACAGTGATTCGGCAGCAAAGGCAACTGACAGTACCAAGGGATATCTTGAAAAAAGAAATGAAAAAGTATAGAATGAAAACAAATGTGTGATTTGAGGTGAAAAAAGTGTTTAATCCAAAACAGACACGTAAGATAGCGGCAGTGATTATTCTTGTTGTGATTGTTGCAATGGTAGCAACATCAATTATTCCATATATCATATAACATCAGGAGGATTTTTTGATGGCGGCACAAAAGAAAAAGAGACAGTTAAGTAAAAAGGCACAAAAGCGTATCCGGCAGAGAAATCTGCATGTAGGGATTACGGTTATTGCAGCCATCGTAATTATTTTCTCCGTGATTCAGTTCACATTATGGCGGTATGTGAGCAAGGTGGATGAGGAGCATATCTGCAAAAATGTTTTTATTGGGAAGACAGATGTATCCGGGATGACCAAGGAAGAGGCAGTGAAAGCGGTAAACAATACACTTGGAGATTATCGGAATAAGCAGCTTGTACTGAAGGTAAAAGATCAGGGCGCAGATGTGTCAATCGAGGAAATGGGAGCGGAAGTAGAAAATATTGATAAGCTTGCAGAAAAGGCGGTCGGATACGGAAAAAATGGAAGCATCTGGAACCGCTATCGGAAGATACATAATTTGAATAAGAAGAAATATGTTATAGATGAAAGCTTTAAAGTTGATGAAGCAAAACTCAGAGAGCTGATCCAGGAACGTGCGGTTCCGCTGGAACAGAAAGCGGTCAATGCATCGGCATCCTATAATGGAAGCGGATTTAATCTGACAGATGAAGCAGAAGGTTATACGGTTGATGTAGATAAATCTGTGAAGAAGATTAAGAACTTCATGAATAAAAAATGGAATTACGAGGACGCAGAAGTCGAGTTAAAGCTGGATACGGAAAAGCCGACGATTAAAAAGACAGATCTGGAGTCTCTGCAGGATGAGCTTGGCTCTTATACAACAAACGCCGGATGGGGAGATCGTGTGCAGAACCTGAGACGTGCAGCAGAACTGATCAACGGAACTGTTGTTATGCCGGGAGAAGAATTTTCGGTGGAACAGGCCACACTTCCTTACACAGAAGAGAATGGCTATGTGGCAGGAAGTGCCTATGAGAACGGACAGATTGTAGAAAGTATCGGAGGCGGACTGTGTCAGGTATCGACGACGCTTTATAATGCGGTTCTTTATGCGGAACTGGAGGTCACCCAGCGCGCACCGCATTCCATGAGTGTCAGCTATGTAGAACCATCAAGGGATGCAATGATAGCGGAAGGAATCAGTGATTTTAAATTTGTTAATAATTATGATACACCAATTCTGATTGAAGGTTATATTGACGGTAACAACCAGCTTGGCTTTTATATTTACGGAAAAGATACCAGAGATGCGGGACATTCTGTAGAATTTGAGAGTGAGACACTGGAAACGACAAAGTATACGACAAAATATGTAGAAGATACGGAAAGCGCAGTCGGCTCACAGGAAACAGAAGGAACCGGAATGGACGGAAGTACAGCAAGACTCTGGAAAGTTACTTATGAAAACGGAGAAGAAGTCAGTCGGGAAGTAATCAATAACAGTACTTATCAGACTTCAGATGTTACTGTGAAAGTCGGTACAAAATCAGATAATGCAGAGGCAACGAAACTGGTGAAAGAAGCAATTGCAACACAGGATCAGGAGAAGATCGATGCGGCGATCAGCAAGGCATCTACTCTGAAGTAATAAAAAGCAGGAATCTGCCACAAAAAATGGCAGGAGAGAAAGAGGATAAAGATATGAAAGCAGGAAGAGTGTCACAGACTGTCTATCGGCGTTCAGTTTTAAAACAGATACAGGATAATATAGAAGATACAGCTCTTTTAAAACCATCACAGGAAGAAACCTGTTATGTGGCAGATGAAAATGAAGAGCGGCTTACGATCGCAACAGATGTTTCGTTAGCCGGAAATGAAAAAGATCTTGGTGTATTTGCCATAGCGCAGGTGGTGAATCAGCTGGCTTCAAGAGGGGCGAGGGCATATGGAATCAGTGTACGGATCATGCTTCCGACGTTTGCCTATGAGTCCAGATTAAAAGCGATGATGATGGAGATTTCGGAGATATGTAAAGAAAAAAGTCTCAGGATTTTCTTTGCGGATGCGCAAAGTGTAAATGGGATCCAGACGAGTATTGTTCATGTAACAGCACACGGTGAGGCAAAAAAAGAACAGCTGCTTGCGAGCAGATCGGCAAAAGCAGGAGAAGAGATAGTCCTGGTTAAATGGGTTGGTATGGAAGGAACCTTACGGATCATGCGGGAAGAAGGGGCGGCTCTGGCAGAGCGGTTTGCGCCGGGATTCTTAAATAAGCTGGAAGATATGAGAGATGAAATTTTCAGTGACAGGGCAATGGAGATTGCCGGTCGGAACGGGGTGTCAGCGATGCATCCGATCGGAGAAGGAGGGATTCTTGCAGCACTTTGGGATATGGCAGAAGGTGCAGGAATTGGACTTTCAGTAGAGATGAAGAAAATGACGGTACGTCAGGAAACGATAGAAGTCTGTGAAGTATTTCATCTGAATCCTTATCAGCTTACCAGTACAGGAGCGGTTCTTATGGTGACACCGAAGGGTGAAGAACTAAAGGAAAGACTGAAAAGGGAAGGTATTCCGGCAGAGATCATCGGACACACGACAGAAGGAAACGAGCGGATCATCTGGGGTGGGGGAGAAAAAAGATTTCTCGACAGACCGGCACCGGACGAATTGGCACGAATTTACGAAATGAAGGAGAATGCAAATGCTTAATATTGTACTTTTTGAACCGGAAATCCCGGCAAATACCGGAAATATCGGAAGGACCTGTGTGGCGACGAATACCCGACTTCATCTGATCGAGCCACTTGGTTTCCGGTTAAATGAAAAGAACCTGAAACGGGCAGGGATGGATTACTGGGAACATCTGGATGTGACAACTTATATTGATTACCGGGATTTTATGGAAAAGAATCCGGGAGCGAAGATTTACATGGCAACTACAAAATCACCGAATCTTTATACGGATGTTAAATATGAACCGGACTGCTATATCATGTTCGGAAAAGAAAGTGCAGGGATTCCGGAAGAAATCCTCTGCCACCACAAGGAAGACAGCATCCGGATTCCGATGATCGGAGATATCCGTTCGCTGAATCTTGGAAATTCGGTTGCGATCGTGTTATATGAAGCACTCCGGCAGAATGGGTTTGCCGGAATGAATACAGAAGGACATCTCCACAGACTGGAATGGGATGAATAAAAAAGTGCTGCAAGGCTAAAAACGTTTTGCAGCACTTTTACTATTGTGAAAAAATGACTATATAAAATATTTTAAATAATCAACGCATTTATTGACATTTATTGGTAAAAGTGATGACAATATTTGGAAATTGTATAAGAAAAAATACAATCGCATGTAAAACGGTGGACATATTTCATAAAAAAGGATATAATAAATGGAAAGTGATATAGAGAATGGAGATAAGTATCATGAAATATAAACAAAGCGTATTTAAAACCTTTGCACTCATCAGTCAGTTAGGCATCAGTATACTGATTCCCATTTTGCTATGCACTTTTTTTGGTACATGGCTGGAAAAGAAGGTTTCTTTTCCAGTTTTTATCCCTTTGGTGATAATGGGTGTATTGGCAGGTCTGCGCAATGCATGGGTACTTGCCAGACATGCGAATGAAGATCCGGAAGACAAAAACAAAAATTGAGCAGGGAGGAATGAAACAACATGAGTAAGACAGACAATACCGTACTGAAGGATATGATCATCATTATGCTTCTGTATGGAATAATCGCACAGATTGTATGTCTGATTATCCCAGGGGATCATCTGAGAATGACAGCAGGGCTTTGGATCGGGGTGGCTGCAGGTGTTTTCATGGTAATCCATATGAAAAACTCGTTGGATGAGGCGGTACTTTATGGAGAACAGGAAGCACAGAGATACATGCAGAAATCTTACGCGATAAGATATCTGGTTGTAGTTGTAGTATTTATAGCCGTCAGCTGGCTTCGGATTGCGAATGTACTTACACTGTTTGCAGGAATTATGAGTTTAAAGCTTGCGGCATATTTGCAGCCAATTATGCATAAGCTTTTCGCTAAATTCAAAAAAACTAAGTAAAGGAGGTAGAGCGCGTGGGGAACAGCTTAGGAATGCTGGCAGCTAAGGAGCCGGATTTTCAAATTCACGGTCTCGTTAAATTCCAGTTATTTGGGCAGGAGTTATGGCTCACCACTACACATGTCAGCATATTGATCGTAGCGTTATTACTGCTGATTTTTGCGTTGGTTGTCCGAGCTAAGCTGAGCGATGCCGAAGGCAAACCCGGAACCCTGCAGAATATTGCCGAGCTTATTGTTGAGATGCTTGACAATATGGTAAAAGGAAGCATGGGGAAAAACGGACTGGCGTTCCGGAATTATATCGGGTCTTTGTTTTTGTTTTTGATTGTGGCAAACCTATCGGGACTTTTGGGGCTTAGGCCACCAACTGCAGATTATGGTGTAACACTTCCACTTGGACTTATCACATTTGTGCTGATTCAGTTCAATAACATCAAATACAACAAAATTGAGGCATTTACAGGCCTGTTCAAACCACTGCCGTTCTTGTTCCCAATCAATCTGATCGGGGAGATCGCAGCACCATTTTCCATCTCACTTCGTCTGTTTGGAAATGTGTTGTCCGGTACTGTAATCATGGGACTTATCTACGGTCTTCTGTATAAGATCGCATGGGCATGGCCGGGATTTTTACACATCTATTTCGATGTGTTCTCGGGAGCAATTCAGGCATATGTATTCTGTATGCTGACGATGGTATATATCAATGACAAGATGCCGTCAGCGGAGTAAAAAGCAAACTGGGATCTAAGTTCAGACAGTATCAGGTTTGCAGTGATTAAGGAGGAAAATTATTATGGGTAATATTTCAAATGAAGCTTTAGTTTTAGCGTGTTCAGCAATCGGCGCAGGACTTGCGATGATCGCAGGTATTGGTCCTGGTGTAGGACAGGGTATTGCAGCAGGTCATGGTGCATCTGCAGTAGGACGTAACCCGGGAGCAAGATCAGACATCACGTCTACAATGCTTTTAGGACAGGCAGTAGCAGAGACAACAGGTCTGTACAGTTTGGTTATTGCACTTATTCTCTTGTTCGCAAACCCGCTTCTTGGAAAGCTGTAAAAAGGGTTTTGCCTGTAAAATAAGAGAAAGGAGGCAACGCCTTGGAACGTTTGTTTAATCTGGATGCGCAGCTTCTTTTTGATGCCTGTGTCATGGCACTCAGTATGCTTGTCATGTTCACGTTTCTGTCATATCTGCTTTTCAAACCGGTAAGAAAACTTCTGGAAGACAGAAAGCAGAGAGTTGCTGATGAACAGGAGTCAGCAAAGAATGACCGGAAAGAGGCAGCCGTTTACAAAGAAGAATACGAACAGAAATTAAAAGAAATCGATAAAGAGGCGCAGGTTATTCTCAGTGAAGCACGGAAAAAAGCGATGAAGACCGAAAATGAAATTGTTGCAGAAGCAAAAGAAGAAGCAGCAAGGATCATCACACGTGCCAATAATGAGATCGAACTGGAACGGAAGCGTGCGCTTGATGATATGAAGCAGGAGATGATCTCCATTGCATCAGCAATGGCAGGTAAAGTAGTAGCAGCTTCGATCGATACCAGTGTACAGGATGAATTGATCGAAGAGACATTAAAAGAAATGGGAGAACAGACATGGCTAAGCTAGTATCAAAGGTATATGGTGACGCCCTGTTTGAAGCTGCCCGTGACTGCGGAAAAATGGATGAGATATTCGAGGAAGTACAGAGTATCGGAGTGATCCTCGAAGAAAATGCAGAGCTTCAGAAGATTCTCGGAAATCCGAGAGTTATGCGTGAAGACAAAGAGCAGATGATCGAGACGATTTTCCGCGGACGTGTTTCAAATGAGATTGTAGAGCTGATGAAGCTGATGATCGAAAAAGGGCGCTACAGCAAGATTGATTCTGTATTTGAATATTTTATCGGACTTGTAAAAGAAGAAAAGAAAATCGGGATTGCATATATCGCTACAGCAGTAGAACTGAGCGAGGCACAGAAAGAAGCAGTCATGCAGCGGCTTCTTCAGACGACAAAATATGAATCCTTTGAGATGAATTATCAGGTAGATGCTTCTCTGATCGGCGGAATGGTGATCCGTATCGGTGACAGAGTTGTGGATACAAGTATTAAGACAAAGCTGTATGAACTGTCAAAGAGCCTGAAGAAAATTCAGGTATAGCAGTTAGAATTAGTAGAAAGAAGGTGGATTCGCTCCATGAATTTAAGACCAGAAGAAATAAGTTCTGTAATAAAAGAACAGATTGAAAGATATTCCTCTGAGCTGAACGTATCGGATGTCGGAACGGTTATTCAGGTGGCAGATGGTATTGCGCGTGTCCACGGCCTTGAAAATGCAATGCAGGGTGAACTTTTGGAGTTCCCTTCAGAAGTATACGGAATGGTTCTGAACCTGGAAGAGGACAACGTAGGTGCTGTTCTTCTTGGAGATCATAAGAATATCAATGAAGGTGATACTGTAAAGACAACCGGACGAGTTGTAGAGGTTCCGGTAGGCGACTGTATGCTTGGCCGTGTAGTTAATGCACTTGGACAGCCAATCGATGGAAAAGGACCGATCCAGGCAACCAGGCATCGTCAGATCGAGCGTGTGGCACCGGGTGTTATTTCCCGTAAGTCAGTAGATACACCGCTTCAGACAGGTATTAAAGCGATCGACTCCATGGTTCCGATCGGCCGTGGACAGAGAGAGCTGATCATCGGTGACAGACAGACCGGTAAGACAGCGATCGCAATCGATACGATCATCAACCAGAAAGGGCAGGGCGTAAAGTGTATTTATGTAGCAATCGGTCAGAAAGCTTCGACCGTAGCTTCCCTTGTTAAGACTCTGGAGACCTTTGGGGCAATGGATTATACAACTGTAGTTGTGTCAACAGCCAGTGAGCTTGCACCACTGCAGTACATCGCACCGTATTCAGGATGTGCGATGGGAGAAGAATGGATGGAGAACGGAGATGACGTACTGATCGTTTATGATGATCTGTCCAAACATGCAACTGCATACCGTACCCTTTCCTTACTTCTGAAACGTCCACCTGGACGTGAGGCTTATCCGGGAGATGTATTCTATCTGCATTCAAGACTTCTTGAAAGAGCAGCCCGTCTTTCGGATGAACTTGGCGGAGGTTCACTTACTGCACTTCCGATTATCGAGACACAGGCAGGTGACGTATCAGCATACATTCCTACCAACGTTATTTCCATCACAGACGGACAGATTTATCTGGAAACAGAGATGTTCAACTCTGGTTTCAGACCGGCCGTTAATGCCGGACTTTCTGTATCCCGTGTAGGTGGATCGGCACAGATCAAGGCGATGAAGAAGATCGCTGGTACAATCCGTATCGATCTGGCACAGTATCGTGAGCTGGCATCCTTTGCACAGTTCGGATCGGAACTGGATGCAGAGACTTCCGAACGTCTGGCACAGGGAGTCCGGATCAAAGAGATCCTGAAACAGCCGCAGTACCAGCCGATGCCGGTAGAATACCAGATTATTATCATTTATGCAGCAGTTAAGAAGCTTCTTCTTGATATTGCGGTAGAAGATATTCTGACTTTTGAAAGCGGACTTTTTGATTATATTAAGACAAAATATCCGGAAATTCCGGAATCTATCAAGAATGACAAAGTGCTGAAAGAAGAAGTAGAAGAAGCTCTCAGAAAAGCAATCGGAGAATATAAAGAACAATTTCAGGCAAGGTAGGTGATACAAAGTGGCATCTATGAGAGATATCAAGCGTCGCCGTACCAGTGTACAGAGCACGCAGCAGATTACAAAAGCCATGAAACTTGTCTCTACCGTAAAGCTGCAGAAAGCAAGAACCCGGGCAGAAGAATCAAAGCCGTATTTTGACTGTATGTATGCAACAATGACCTCTCTGCTTGCAAAGGCAGGGAATATCAATCATCCATATCTGAAAGCAGATGATTCGAAGAAGAAAGCAGTCATTGTTGTAACATCTAATCGTGGACTGGCAGGTGGATATAACTCCAATGTAGTGAAGATGGTGACTGAAAATGAAGCCTTTACGAAGGAGAATATCCGGATCTATGCAGTTGGAGGAAAAGGACTGGAACTTCTGAAACACAAAGGATATGATATTGTCGCTGATTATTCAGAGATGATCGAAGAACCGTCCTATGATGATGCGAAGAGTATCACAAAAAGACTTCTGACAGATTTTGAAAATGGTGAGATTGGTGAGATCTATCTGATCTACACATTTTTCAAAAATACGGTAAGTCACATTCCGACGATGATCAAAGTCCTTCCGGCAGAGGTGCAGGAAGAAGCGGGAGAAGAGGATGCAAAGGCGCAGCTTACACCGATGAACTTTGAACCGGAAGCGGAAGAGGCAATCAGCCTTCTTGTTCCGAAATATATCAGCAGCATTCTGTATGGCGCATTTGTGGAAGCAGTTGCCAGTGAGAACGGTGCACGTATGCAGGCGATGGATTCGGCAACCAGCAATGCGGAAGAGATGATAGATGATTTGGAATTGAAATATAACAGAGCACGTCAGGGTGCGATCACACAGGAACTTACCGAGATCATTGCCGGAGCAGAGGCAATCGGATAAATACAGGTTTCTGTATGTAAGGAGGAGAAAATGGCAGATAAAAATATAGGGAAGATTACCCAGGTTATCGGTGCCGTTCTTGACCTTAAGTTTTCGGAAGGATACTTGCCGGAGATCAACGATGCAGTTGAGATCACACGCAAGGATGGAGGAAAACTTGTGGTAGAAGTTGCACAGCATCTGGGTGATGATATCGTAAGATGTATCGCCATGGGACCGACAGACGGACTGGTGCGAGGCATGGACGCCGTAGCAACCGGGGGACCGATTTCAGTTCCGGTTGGCGAAGCAACACTCGGACGTATCTTCAACGTACTGGGTGAGCCGATTGATGAAAAAGAGGCTCCGAAAGATGTTGAATACGCACCGATTCACAGAAAAGCTCCAAGCTTTGAAGAGCAGGCAACACAGACAGAGATGCTGGAGACAGGTATCAAGGTTGTTGACCTTCTGTGCCCGTATCAGAAAGGTGGAAAAATCGGTCTGTTCGGTGGAGCCGGTGTAGGAAAGACCGTTCTTATCCAGGAACTGATTACCAATATCGCAACGGAGCATGGTGGATATTCTGTATTCACCGGTGTAGGAGAACGTACCCGTGAAGGAAATGACCTTTACTATGAGATGACAGAATCTGGAGTTATCAAAAAGACAGCGATGGTATTCGGTCAGATGAATGAACCACCTGGAGCACGTATGAGAGTCGGACTTACAGGACTGACTCTTGCAGAATATTTCCGTGATAAAGGTGGAAAGGATGTACTTCTTTTCATTGATAACATTTTCCGTTTTACACAGGCAGGTTCCGAAGTATCAGCGCTTCTTGGACGTATGCCTTCAGCGGTAGGTTATCAGCCGACACTGCAGACAGAAATGGGTGCGCTGCAGGAGCGTATCACATCCACGAAGAACGGATCTATCACATCCGTGCAGGCAGTATATGTGCCAGCCGATGACCTTACTGACCCGGCTCCGGCAACAACATTTGCCCATCTGGATGCAACGACCGTACTTTCCCGTGCGATCACAGAGCTTGGTATTTACCCGGCTGTAGATCCGCTGGAATCTACTTCACGTATTCTGGATCCACACATTGTCGGAGAAGAACACTATAAAGTGGCCCGTGGAGTACAGGAGATTCTTCAGAAATACAAAGAACTGCAGGATATCATTGCAATTCTTGGTATGGATGAACTTTCCGAGGAAGATAAGCTGGTCGTATCCAGAGCAAGAAAGATCCAGAGATTCCTTTCCCAGCCATTCCATGTTGCGACACAGTTTACAGGTCTGGAAGGACGTTATGTTCCAATCAGCGAGACAATTCAGGGATTTAAAGAGATCCTCGAAGGAAAGCATGATGATATTCCGGAGGGATATTTCCTGAATGCAGGTAATATCGATGACGTGCTTGCCCGTGTGAAATAGGAGGGACGTCCTATGGCAGATAAATTTAAACTTAACATTATTTCGCCGGAAAAGAAGTTTCTGGAGGGTGACTGCGAATTCCTTGAATTTGTAAGTACTGAAGGAGAACTTGGTGTCTATGCAAAGCATATTCCGCTGACGACGATTCTTGAACCATGTGTGATGCGAATCCACAATGACGGGGAGATTAAGAAAGCGGCAATTCTCGGAGGATTTGTAGAAATCCTGCAGGAGAAGGTAACGGTGCTTGCGGAAGATGCACAGTGGCCGGATGAAATTGATGTGGCACGTGCCGAAGCGGCGAAGAAGCGCGCTGAGGACAGAATTGCTGCGAAGCAGGAAGGCACAGATATGCGCCGTGCAGAGGCAGCGCTGAAAAGAGCAGTTGCCCGAATTGGAGCAACTCAGTCATAAAGTATTAAAAACCGAGAATCCTTTGCTGGATTTTCGGTTTTTTTAATGAAGGAAAACTGGACAATAAGGGGGAATTTGCCTATAATAATTTTATTATATGATGATACCAGGGTCAAAAGGTCAGAAAGCCGATGCAAGCTTGCTTGCGAGAGTGCCAAAGCACGTAGCAATCTGGTATCAAAGGGGTCAAAATACCTTTTGACCCCAACATCACATCATTACATAACGTAAAAAAGAGTATGGATGGCAGGATAAAATTGAGAGGATAAAGGGATGAACAAACAGGACCAAATGACAATGCAGGAAGCGGAAAGAAAGATGGAATCTTTGAGGGAAGTGTTTCAGGTTGTCAGACTGGTAGACGGGAAAATGCTGATGGATCGGGAAAAACGGATAAATGCAGGAGATTTATCTGAAACGTGTCAGTGTTACACTTTCTGGAAAAAAGACAAGGAATGCGAGAACTGCAGCTCTCTTCTGGCACTGAAAGAACAGACGCAGAAGATAAAATTTGAATTTCTGGATTTGCAGGTATTTCAGGTGATCTCGCGTTATGTTGAGATTGATGGCAGACCTTATGTTATGGAAATGATTCAGAATCTTGATGAGAGTATTCAGATTGATCAGGAGGGGTATGAGAGGCTGATCAGTAAACTGTCAGGATATAATGAAAAGTTATATACGGATGTACTGACCGGGATATATAATCGGCGTTTTTTTGAAGAAAAGATCAAGAACATGGAGGATGAAGCCGGAATTGCAGTGATCGATCTGGATGATTTTAAGCTCCATAACGATACTTATGGACATAGTGCGGGAGATGCGGCACTTATAACGACGGCGAACATTATCAAAAAATATATTCGGAAGACGGATATTCTGATCCGGTATGGTGGAGATGAATTTTTACTGATCCTGCCTTCGATCAAGAAGCATATTTTTGAGGACAAGCTGAAACTGATCCGGGAAAAGATCCACGATGCGGTTGTGCCGAATTATGAGAAAATGCAGCTTTCGGTCAGCATCGGCGGAGCTATATTCCGCGAAGGCAATATTGAAGATGCTGTTGCCAGTGCTGACAGACAGATGTATATAGCTAAAAATTATAAAAATATGGTTGTCACAGAATGGGATGAAAATGGAAAGAAAAAGGAAGAAAATTCTGCATCAGAAAAACTGAAACAGCAGATCCTTATCGTGGATGATTCGGAAATAAACCGCGAGATTCTGAAAGAGATCCTGAAAGAGGACTACCGGATCCTGGAGGCGGCTAATGGAGAAGAATGTCTGGAACAACTGGAACGGTATGGAACAGGGATTTCTCTGGTGCTGCTCGATATTGTGATGCCGGAAATGGATGGATTTGAAGTCCTTGCTGCAATGAACCAGAATCATTGGATTGAAGATATTCCGGTAATCATGATTTCCAGTGAAGATTCAGATAGCTATATCAGACGGGCATATGAGATGGGCGTCTCAGATTACATCAGCCGCCCGTTTGATGCGAAAATTGTATATCAACGTGTCCTGAACATGATCAAGCTATATGCAAAACAGAGGAGACTGATCCGGCTGGTGACCAGGCAGATTTACGAAAAAGAGAGAAATAACCGGATGCTGATCGGTATCCTGAGCCAGATTGTTGAGTTCAGAAACGGAGAAAGTGGTCGTCATGTGATCCATATCAATCTGATCACACAGCTTTTACTGGAACAACTGGTGAAGAAGACAGGAAAATATCAGCTCTCATGGGAAGAAAGATTATTGATTGCAACAGCATCGGCTTTGCATGATATCGGAAAGGTTGGAATTGACGAGAAAATTCTGAACAAACCGGGAAAGCTTACCAAAGAGGAATTTGAGATTATGAAGACACATACCTTGATCGGTGCACAAATGCTGGATAATCTGGATATGTACCGGAATGAAAAGCTGCTCAAGCTTGCATATGAGATTTGCCGCTGGCATCATGAAAGATATGATGGAAAGGGATATCCGGACGGACTTGTCGGAGAAGAAATTCCGATTTCGGCACAAGTAGTATCGCTGGCGGATGTGTATGACGCCCTGGTGAGTGAACGGGTTTACAAGAAGGCATTTTCACATGAAAAAGCACTGGAAATGATCCAGAATGGTGAATGCGGTACATTTAACCCACTGTTACTTCAGTGTATGACCGAAGCACAGGATAAATTAAAGACAATGATGGAAGTGGCAGAAAATGAATTAAAAGGAGTAGAAAAGACAGAATGAAGGCACTTGTAATTGCAGAAAAACCTTCCGTTGCGCGTGATATTGCGCGCGTACTTAAATGTGGGAAAAAGATAAATGGAGCAATTGAAGGAGAGCGTTATATTGTAACCTGGGGACTTGGTCATCTGGTTACCCTGGCAGATCCGGAAGATTACGATAAAAAATATAAAGAGTGGAAAATGGATGTGCTTCCGATGAAGCCGGCTCCATTTAAGCTTGAAGTAATAAAGCAGACCGGAAAACAGTTCGCAGCGGTGAAAACACAGATTCACCGCAAGGATGTGAATGAGATTATCATTGCTACGGATGCAGGACGAGAAGGAGAACTGGTAGCAAGGCTGATTCTGGAAAAAGCAGGAAGCAAAAAGCCGATCAAGAGGCTGTGGATCTCATCTGTAACGGATAAAGCAATCAGGGAAGGTTTTGCAAAGTTGAAGAACGGGCATGAGTATGATGCGCTTTACGATGCTGCAATGTGCCGTGCCGAGGCAGACTGGCTGGTTGGAATCAATGCAACAAGGGCACTGACCTGTAAATATAATGCGCAACTTTCCTGTGGACGTGTACAGACACCAACGCTTGCGATGATTGCAAAAAGAGAAGAACAGATCCGTAGTTTCATTCCGAAAAGTTATTACGGGATTGCGGCAAAAGGAAAACAGATCACGCTTACATGGCAGGATCAGAAATCAAAGAGTTACCGGTCTTTTGATAAAGAAAAGATGGTTGGACTGGTGAAAAAGCTGGATGGTCAGAAGGCTGTGGTAGAAGAAGTAAAAAAGACGCCTAAAAAGACTTATGCGCCGCTTCTATATGATCTGACAGAGCTGCAAAGAGAAGCAAACCAGAGATTTGGATTTTCTGCAAAAGAAACGCTGAACATCATGCAGAGACTGTATGAGAACCATAAAGTACTGACCTATCCGAGAACGGATTCCAGATATCTGAGCAAAGACATTGTTCCGACGATCAAGGACCGCCTGGAGGCGTGTGGTACAGGACCGTACCGCAAACTTGCGATGACAGCACAGAAAAAGAATCTGAGCGGAAAGCTTGCTTTTGTAAATGATGCAAAGGTATCGGATCACCATGCGATCATCCCAACGGAACAGTATGTGGATCTGAGTCATATGACAAATGAAGAACGCAAGATTTATGATCTGGTCGTGCGGCGTTTTCTTGCAGTACTTTATCCGCCGTTCGAGTATGAGCAGACACAGGTGACAGTAAAGATCGGCAGTGAGACTTTACTTGCATCAGGAAAGATCGTGAAAGCACAGGGGTGGCGGGCAGCATACGAAGAGGAAGTCTATTCGTATGAAGATGAGGAAGAGGCAGCAGCTTATGAGTCTGGAAAAGGATTAAAAGGACAGACACTTCCGGAACTGGAAAAAGGGCAGGAGATTGCAGGACTTACGCTGTCACTGACAGAAGGTAAGACGAAGCCGCCGGCACATTTTAATGAAGCAACGCTGCTTTCGGCAATGGAGAATCCGACTGCCTATATGGAAAGCCATGATAAAGCGATGGCGAAGACGCTTGGTGAGACCGGTGGACTTGGAACGGTTGCGACAAGAGCGGATATTATTGAAAAGCTGTTCAAGAGCTTTTTATTGGAAAAGAGAGGCAAGGATATTTATCTTACCTCGAAAGCAAAACAGCTTCTGGAGCTTGTACCGGAAGAACTGAAGCAGCCGGAGCTTACGGCGGATTGGGAAATGCGTCTGTCGCAGATCGCGAAGGGAAAACTTTCGCGGAAAGTCTTTATGAAGGATATTGATCAGTATACAGATCAGTTGGTCGCTGAGATTAAGACAGGGGATGGTACGTTCCGTCATGATAATCTGACGAACAGTACGTGCCCGCGATGTGGAAAACGGATGCTTGCTGTGAAGGGCAAGAACAGTGAAATGCTGGTCTGCCAGGACAGAGAATGTGGATATCGTGAGACGGTATCACGGACAACGAATGCGAGGTGTCCGGTATGTCACAAGAAGATGCAGCTTCGCGGAAAAGGGGACGGGCAGATTTTTGTGTGCGTGTGCGGGCATAAGGAGAAGCTGACGTCCTTCCAGGAGCGCAGGAAAAAGGAAGGTGCGGGAGTCAGTAAGAAGGATGTGCAGAAATATTTAAGACAGCAGAAGGATGAGCCGGTGAATAATCCGTTTGCGGATGCGCTGGCGAAGATTAAGTTGTAGGGCTGGGTTGGGACGGCGTGTGGAAGTTTTGGCTTTCTGGTGTGTCTCATCGGCTTGATGGTTCCGTTTTGTCCAACATCCAGTCAAAGCCGATTCGAATGCACCAGAAAGCCAACCCTTCCACACGCCGTCCCATTGCCAGACAGAACGTTGTGGTGGGGCGCAGCGATCAGGCACCGTTGGTGCCTGCTGGTCGGTCTGGATTCCCTGCTTTTTTTGTAGCAACATTTTACCGAGATAGCATCCGTAAGATGCAAGCAGGGAGCTGATTGCAATTATTTGAAAAGTCATTTTACACTCCCCTGGAAAAATTTACTGTTTTTGAATGAACATCGGTTTGAACTCATGATATTTTTCAAAATGAGATTCATCTACACGTATGAAAGCAGATCCGATTTTGGCATGAAGATAAGGGATAATATCGCTGTCGTAATTGCAGATGGTGTTGAGTGCAAAGACATGATGATTATCCGGATTGTCCATATATTCGTCATCTTCATTGCCAGCCATGAATCTCCAGCCACTGTCCGGATTTCCTTCTGTTGGCTCTTCGCGGAGCATGTAGCCGACTTTGTAGCCTTCTTTTGTTATCTTATCGGAAACGATACAACCTTCCCCATTCGGCTCGTCCCATTCGATCAGATTTTCAATCGGGATTTCGATAAATCCCTGTTCTTTTTCTGCCATTTTTTTCCAGTATTCTTTTAATATATGAAGTAACGCTTTTGCATCTTCTGTTTCTGTGGCAGAATTGAATTCCTTCATCTCACTGAAGGTTCCAGATTCACTGACGATCCCAAGAAGCCATTTCCCAAAGAAAGATTTCTTGAATTTAAAGATCATACATTTGATCCCATCCTCATCCTCAAAAGAAGCCGTATACTCAATCTTCGCCGGTTTCCGCCCCAGCTCAGCCGGATCAGCCAACCAGTTTTCAAGTTCCTTCATAGCATTCGCAATTTCATTATTCATAACTTGGCACCTCACTATTTATAATAATTCCATGTTGATTGACTTTTTTGTAAATATCAGACCGCCAGTTCACATGCAAAGTCTGAAAAATATACACCTATAATTCAGTATACCATAAACCCAATTATTTCAATATAAAATATGTTCTTTTTACAACCAAAATCCAGTAAAATAAATCCCCACACAATATCCCAAGCCACAGGACGAATGTCCGCCTGGCGCCCGTTCTGAACAACACTCAACTTCGCGAGTAGAGTTCCGGGGCGCTCCTCCCGTCTTGAAGCGCGCAGATTTTCGGGCAATCCTGTTTCCGGGGCATATGCAGGAACGTTACAGGGAGTTAGGGGAAGAAAGCGGCAAGAGGTGGACACCAGCCGTGCCTCCCGCACGACTGGTGAGGACAGCCTGAGCCGCCACTTGCCGCTTCCTTCCCCGTTATCTCCCTGTTACATTCCGAATCCGCCCCGGAAACAGGATTGCCCGAAAATCGTCCCCCCTTCCACACCCAACCCCAGGAACCCCACTCCCCCATACCGCATACACTAAAGCATAGAAAAAAGAAGTGGAAGTGCCAGACATGGACCTGAGATTGCCTTATTATATGATGTATCCCATCCCATACGCATTCGATGAAGACAAAATCCAGCAGCGCGACGGGGAATACCTCCGAAGCATGTATCCAGCAACAGCCAAAAAGATTTACACATATATCCAGGAAGAATGTGACCGTCAGGAATACGAAGGAAGTATGATCTACGATGAGTACCCGGATAAACTCCAGCTCCGTCTGATGTGCCGCAGAGCATATGACCAGGTTATGAAACAGGAAACATGGGAAAAAGAAACCTATACCCCGGAGCAAATCCGGGAAATAGTAGAAATCCTGATGTACCAGGAACTGATGGAAAGAAGAGGAAAAGACAGAAGGCAAAAAGAAAAAACAGTTGCTTCATGCACAGGACTTGTGCTATAATATCGTCCGATATAAAAATGACAGCATCTGAAACAGAGTTTCGGTAAGGAGAGAACCAGGATACATATGAAGAATATTATATTTATCGGAATGCCGGCAGTCGGAAAAAGTACCGTCGGAGTTGTAGTCGCGAAGCGGCTTGGATACGAATTTATTGATACGGATCTGCTGATTCAGAAAAAGGAGAACAGACTTTTGCGGGAGATTATCGCAGAAGAAGGTCTGGACGGATTCTTAAGTATTGAGAATCAGGTCAATCGGGATGTAGAAGCAGAACATGCGGTGATTTCCCCGGGAGGAAGTGTTGTTTACTGTGAGGAAGCGATGAAGCACTACAAAGAGATTGGAACCATTGTCTATCTGCACGCGTCATTTGAAGTCATCAATTCCAGACTGAAGAATGCAAAGAAAAGGGGAGTTGCACTTCGGGACGGACAGACACTGAAAGATTTATATGACGAAAGAGTAGTATTATTTGAAAAATATGCAGATATTACTGTTTCGGAAGATGGATTGGAGCTGGAAGAAACCATTGAAAATGTAATGGAAATTCTGGAAAATCAATAAATTTTTTAAAGAAAATATTACAAAAGTTTTACGAAAATGAAGAAAGCAAGATAAATAATTTTGCAATGCATATAGAATTATGCTATACTGATAAATGATATAGAGAATTATTACGAAAAGCTTCATACAAATCCTGAGAGATCTGGAAAGAATAGAAAGTATGAGGTTTTTTATTCATGAAATAATAAAGAGTATAAATAGAGTGTTTGACAGAAGCATAGAACAGGATATATTTCAGAGGGAAAGAAATCGTTAATTGAGGTGCGAAATGGAACAGTATATTATTAAGGGTGGCAATCCGCTGGTCGGCGAAGTCGAGATCGGTGGAGCAAAGAATGCAGCACTGGCAATTCTGGCAGCTGCGATTATGACAGATGAGACAGTTACTATCGATAACCTTCCGGATGTCAACGATATCAACGTTCTGCTGGAAGCAATCAGCGGAATTGGTGCCGAGGTTGACCGTATTGACCGGCACACAGTCAGAATCAACGGAAGCAATATTGAGAATTTTGATATAGAATATGATTACATCAAGAAGATCCGTGCATCTTATTATCTGCTCGGAGCACTTCTTGGCAAGTATAAGAGAGCAGAAGTTGCTCTTCCGGGAGGATGCAATATCGGAAGCCGTCCGATCGACCAGCATCTGAAAGGTTTTCGTGCGCTTGGTGCTTATGTGGATATCGAGCATGGCAAGATTATCGCAGAGGCAGAGCGTCTGATCGGAAAGCACATTTATTTTGATGTAGTAAGTGTAGGGGCTACGATCAATGTAATGATGGCAGCTTCTATGGCAGAGGGACTTACGATCCTTGAGAACGTGGCAAAAGAACCACACGTTGTTGATGTGGCAAACTTCCTGAACAGCATGGGAGCAAATATCCGTGGTGCAGGTACAGATGTGATCAAGATCCGCGGTGTATCCCGTCTGCATAAGACAGATTATTCCATTATTCCGGATCAGATCGAAGCCGGAACATTTATGTTCGCAGCAGCAGCAACCAGAGGGGATGTAACCGTTATGAACGTTATCCCGAAGCATCTGGAAGCTACGATCGCAAAGCTTGTTGAGATTGGCTGTGAAGTAGAAGAATTTGACGATGCAGTACGTGTTGTATCCAAGGGAGACCTTCACAATACACAGGTGAAGACCCTTCCATATCCGGGATTTCCGACAGATATGCAGCCGCAGATCGGTGTTACACTTGCTCTTTGTAAAGGGACAAGCACGATTACAGAAAGTATTTTCGAGAATCGTTTCAAATATCTTTCAGAACTTGCAAGAATGGGTGCAAATGTCAAGGTTGAAGGCAATGCAGCGACTATCGAAGGCGTAGATAAATTCTCGGGAGCAAGAGTCAGTGCACCGGACCTTCGTGCAGGAGCAGCACTTGTGATTGCAGGAATGGCCGCAGATGGCATTACGATCGTAGATGACATCGTATATATCCAGAGAGGATACGAACGTTTTGAAGAGAAGCTCAGAAGTCTCGGTGCAGTGATCGAGAGAGTTTCTACAGAACGTGAGATCCAGAAATTCAAGTTAAAAGTAGGTTAAGACAGGAATTCCTGTTTTGATAGAACATATTTCCCAAAATGTATATTGACGGAAGGTATGGACAGTGTTATGATGTGTAGCGGTAACAATTAAATACGCTTTCTCTTATTCAGAGTGGTGGAGGTACAAAGGACCTGCGAAGCCACGGCAACCCCGGTAAGCCGGAAGGTGCCAACCTGAGCGAGCAATCGAACAATAAGAGGATTGATGATGAGATATCAGGTCAGTCCTTTGGGGCTGACCTTTAAATTTGCATAGACAGAAGAGAAATTCTGTTTGTCGATTTTCATTATTCCAGAGATAAGAGAGGCAGATACAAAGAAGAAAAGAAAGGAAAAAAGATGGAGAGATTATTATTTACTTCTGAATCAGTAACTGAAGGACATCCGGATAAGATGTGCGACCAGATTTCCGATGCGATTCTGGATGCACTTATGGAGCAGGACCCAATGAGCCGTGTGGCATGCGAGACATGCGCGACTACAGGAATTGTTATGGTAATGGGAGAAATTACTACAAATGCATATGTAGATATTCAGAAAATCGTTCGTGATACTGTTCGCGAAATTGGTTATACAAGAGGAAAGTACGGATTTGATGCTGACACATGTGGCGTTCTGACAGCAATTGACGAACAGTCAAGCGATATTGCCATGGGTGTTGATAAAGCACTTGAAGCAAAGGAACACAAGATGTCAGATGAAGAACTGGAAGCAATCGGTGCAGGAGACCAGGGAATGATGTTTGGATATGCTTCTGATGAGACAGAAGAATATATGCCTTATCCGATTTCACTTGCACATAAGCTTGCAAAGCGTCTTACAGAAGTAAGAAAGAACGGAACACTTCCTTACCTTCGTCCGGATGGAAAATCACAGGTAACTGTAGAATATGATGAAAATGGAGCTCCGGCCCGCCTTGATGCAGTAGTACTTTCTACACAGCATGATCCGGATGTTTCACAGGAACAGATCCATGAAGACGTGAAAAAATACATTTTTGATGAAATCCTTCCGGCAGATATGGTAGATGAGAATACAAAATTCTTCATCAATCCGACCGGACGTTTTGTGATCGGTGGACCACACGGTGACAGCGGACTTACAGGACGTAAGATCATCGTAGATACCTACGGTGGAATGGCCCGTCATGGCGGTGGAGCTTTCTCTGGAAAGGACTGCACAAAGGTAGACCGTTCCGCAGCTTACGCAGCAAGATACGTTGCAAAGAACATCGTAGCAGCAGGAATCGCTAAAAAGTGTGAGATCCAGCTTTCTTACGCAATCGGTGTTGCACAGCCGACCTCTGTCATGGTAGATACTTTCGGAACAGGAAAGATCGCAGATGATAAGCTTGTAGAGATCATCCGTGAGAACTTCGACCTTCGTCCGGCAGGAATCATCAAGATGCTTGACCTGAGACGTCCGATCTACAAACAGACAGCAGCTTACGGTCACTTTGGACGCAACGACCTGGATCTTCCATGGGAGAAGCTGGACAAAGTGGATACTCTGAAAAAATATCTTTAATAACAAGTTCTGGATTTGATCGTTTTAGAAAAAATTTAGAAAATTTTACGGGTGCTTTGATGTGAAGCACCCGTTTTTATGATATGCTATTAGTTATCAGAGAGATTTACGTGAGCGCCAGACGGACGAACCTCAGATGGCGCCCGCGATGAATGGAGGATGAATATAGCATGAAACTAAGGACAAGGCTGGTCATTTCCTTTGTGACGATGATCACGATACCGACCATACTGACGGCGGCATTTATTTTTGGAATTGCGCGCTATCAGATCGGGGTCATTGAGCATACTTACGGAATTACCGGCGAAGAATACAAGGATTTTGCCAATTCTATGAAAGTACTTGGTGATATGCCGGAGATCCAGCAGTTTATTATCAGTGCATGCGTTGCGGTAGTCCTGATCCTGGCACTTACCGCGATGATCATGGTGGTGTGGATTTACGGAAGTATCATCAGTCCGATCCACAAGATGCAGGAAGCCGCCAAGAATGTAGAGGAAGGCAACCTGAATTTTGAAATCAAACCGGAAAAAGATGACGAACTCGGCGAACTGATGCAGGCATTTGAAAAGATGCGGATTCGTCTGAGAGACAATGCAGAGGAGAAGCTGAAGAGTGACCGGGAAAGTAAAGAACTGATCAGCAATATTTCCCATGACCTTAAGACGCCGATCACAGCGATTAAAGGTTATGTAGAAGGAATTCGTGACGGGGTTGCAGATACGCCGGAGAAGATGGATAAATATATCGGAACCATTTACAATAAGGCGAATGAGATGGATACGCTGATCAATGAACTGACCTTATATGCGAAGATCGATACGAACCGGATTCCGTATAATTTTGCACCGCTTTCAGTGAATGATTATTTTAATGACTGTGCGGAAGATATTGAGATGGAGCTGGATTCCAAGAATGTAGAGTTTGGTTATTTCAATTATGTCGAAGGAGATCAGAAGATCATTGCAGATCCGGAGCAGTTAAAGAGAGTGATCAACAACATTGTCAGCAATTCTCTGAAATACATGGAACGAGAGCACGGGCTGATCAACCTGCGGGTAAAAGACGTGGGTGATTTTATCCAGGTAGAGCTTGAGGATAATGGAAAAGGAATCGCAGCGAAGGATCTGCCGAATATATTTGACCGGTTCTACCGGACGGATGCTTCAAGAAATTCATCCAAGGGCGGAAGCGGAATTGGTCTTTCAATCGTGAAGAAGATCATTGAAGATCATGGTGGTAAAATCTGGGCGACCAGCCGGGAAGGTGTTGGCATAGTGATGTATTTTGTAATCAGAAAATATCAGGAGGTACCGATAAATGAGTAAGATTTTAATTGTAGAAGACGAAGAGAGTATTGCAGATCTGGAGAAAGATTATCTGGAGCTGAGTGGATTTGAAGTAGAGGTTGCAAATGATGGACAGACAGGGCTAGAAAAAGCACTTTCCGGTGACTTTGATCTGGTGATCCTGGATCTGATGCTTCCGGGCGTGGATGGCTTTGAGATCTGTCGTAAAGTTCGTGCGGAAAAGAATACACCGATCATCATGGTATCTGCGAAAAAAGATGATATCGACAAGATCAGAGGACTTGGACTTGGGGCTGATGACTATATGACCAAGCCGTTTAGTCCGAGCGAGCTGGTGGCAAGGGTAAAAGCACATCTGGCACGTTATGAGCGGCTGATCGGAAGTGCCGTGGAAGAGAATAAGGTGATCGAGATCCGCGGACTTAAGATTGATACCACTGCACGCCGGGTGTGGGTAAACGGAGTGGAGAAGAATTTTACAACAAAAGAGTTTGATCTTCTGACCTTCCTTGCCAGCCATCCGAACCATGTATACACCAAGGATGAACTTTTCAGCGAAATCTGGGATATGGAATCCATCGGAGATATCGCAACGGTAACTGTACACATCAAGAAAATCCGTGAAAAAATTGAATATGATACCTCAAACCCACAGTATATTGAGACAATATGGGGTGTGGGATATCGATTTAAGATGTAAAACGGATCCCGTGTCAAACGCCTGAACTTGCAATCGTTCGGGCACTTTGATATTGGGACAGAATGATCGAGTAGAAGAATAAAAGGAAAGAGATTACAGTATGATAACCAGTACAGGAAATGCCAGGGTAAAACAGCTTGTTACATGGCAGAAAAAGAGAAAGGCGCGTGATGAAGAAGGCATCTATATCGTAGAGGGGATCCGGATGTACCGGGAAGCTCCGCGTGCGCAGGTGAGAGAGGTTTATGTATCGGAGCAGTTTTACAGCCGATATGGAGAAGAACTGGGACTTTCGGCATGGGGAAGACAGATGGAAATCCTGTCAGATCATGTATTTTCCCACGTGTCAGATACAAAGACACCACAGGGGATCCTGCTTGTGATGGAGCAGAGAAGCTGTGAGATACGTGAGATGCTGGATCTGGATGCGCAGGGAAGGAAACCGCTTCTGATGGTGCTGGATAACCTGCAGGATCCGGGAAACCTGGGAACCATTCTCCGTGCAGGGGAAGCGGCAGGCGTAACCGGCGTGATCATGAGTTACGACTGTGTGGATATTTACAATCCCAAGGTGATCCGTTCAACGATGGGATCGGTTTACCGGATGCCGTTTGTGTATGTAGAGCATTTACCGGAAACTCTGGAAGTACTTGCAGAAGCCGGGATTCATTCCTATGCGGCACATCTGAAAGGAAAGAACAGCTACGATCAGGAGGATTACACAAGAGGGACAGCATTTTTAATTGGAAATGAGGGTAACGGACTTCGGGATGAAGTGGCAGATGCAGCAGAGTGTTATATCAAAATTCCGATGTGCGGAGAGGTAGAATCGCTGAATGCGGCAGTGGCATCTTCGGTATTGATGTTCGAGGCGGCAAGACAGCGCCGGTAGTGATGAGGGGAAATCAAGCGCAAAGGAGAGTGTGATTTGATGAAACCAATAATCGATTTAAATAAAGAATATGGATTGGTATTCGATGGAGGAGGAGCCAGAGGTGCGTATCAGATTGGTGCGTGGCGGGCTCTCTCGGAAGCTGGTGTGAAGATCAGTGCAGTAGCGGGTACTTCTGTGGGCGCCCTGAATGGCGCCCTTGTTTGTATGGGAGATCTGGAGAAAGCAGAACATATCTGGAAAGAGATGGCATTTTCCCGTGTTATGGATGTGGATGAGGAGTTGATGGAACAGTTCTTTGATGGAGAGGCATCCATAAGAGAGATTTTGAAAGGTCTCTGGAAGAAACTTGCAGATGGTGGAATTGATATTACACCGCTTAAGGAATTGATCCATGAGGTTGTAGACGAAGAAAAGATCAGGAAATGCGGAAAAGAATTCTGTCTTCTGACATTTTCTGTATCAGATATGAAAGAGCTGGATCTGAGTATTGAGGATATACCGGAAGGACTTCTGGAGGATTTCCTGCTTGCCAGTGCTTATCTGCTTGGCTTTAAAAATGAACCTCTGCATGGGAAGACCTATATCGATGGCGGGGCGGTCAATAACGTGCCGACCGGGTCTCTCTTAAAAAGAGGCTATAAGGATCTGATCCAGGTGAGGATCTTCGGACCGGGAAGAGTGCCGAGGACAACGATCCCGGAGGATGGTTCCCTGCTGGAGATCGAACCGAGAGTCGGACTTGGCAGTATTCTTGAATTTTCATCAAAGCGGAGCCGCCAGAACCTTAAAATCGGTTATTATGATGCAAAAAGGGCACTCTACGGGCTCACTGGATCGATTTACTATATTGAAGAAACGCGAGAAGAGTGTTATTATGTAGAAATAATGAAGCTTTTGAGCGAACTTGAAAAGACGGAATATCGTTTTAAATTAAAGCTGCCGATCGGCTGCGCAGACAGAGAACTGTTCTATGGAATGCTGGAGGCAAGTGCAAAGCTCATGAGAATTCCAAAATACAATATTTATACAGCAGATGAACTGTGGAATGAGACAAGCAGAAAGTACGAGACTCTTACAGATGAGGGAAAAGAAAAACTGCCGAAATTCGTCCATGCGATTGCAAAGCTGAGAAAGGACTACAAGATGAATTTAAAAGGAAGAAGTTTTTTGAAACTGGAAGATTATACACCGGCAGAGATTGAATATCTCGTTGACCTGGCAGGTGAGTTAAAGGCAAAGAAGAAAGCAGGAATTAAGGGACACAGCCTGGAAGGAAAGAACATTGCCCTTATTTTTGAAAAACCGTCTACAAGAACCAGATGTGCATTTACCGTAGGTGCACAGGATGAAGGTGGAATCCCGACATACCTTGCAGGTAACGAGATCCAGTTAGGTGATAAAGAGAGTATCGAAGATACAGCACGTGTGCTTGGAAGAATGTTCGATGGAATCGAATTCCGTGGATTTGAACAGAGATACGCAGATGTACTTGCAGAGTACAGCGGAGTTCCGGTATGGAATGGTCTGACAGATGCAACACATCCGACACAGTGCCTTGCCATGTTCCTTACCATGAAAGAAGAATTCGGTCATCTCAAAGGACTGAAAGTGGCATACCTTGGAGACGGACGTAACAATGTTGCCAACAGCCTTCTGGTAGGATGCGCAAAGGTTGGTGTAGATGTAGCGATCGTTGCACCAAAAGCGCTCTGGACTTCGGAATCCCTGTGGAAGAGATGTGAAGAATATGCAAAAGAATCCGGAGCTAAGATTGAGATCACAGAAGATCTTGACGGTGTAAAGGGAGCAGATGTTATTTACACAGATGTATGGATTTCCATGGGTGAAGAAAAGAAAGAACAGGAAAGAGAGCGTCTCGGAAAGCCATATCAGGTAAATACAGCTCTGATGGAACGTACGGGAAAAGATACTACAATCTTCTCACATTGCCTGCCGGCGATCAAAGAAAAAGAAGTTACCGAGGAAGTATTTGAAGGACCACAGTCAAGAGTATTTGATGAAGCTGAGAACCGTCTGCATACAATCAAGGCAGTTATGGTTGCAACTTTAGGAGAGAACGAATAATAAGCATGAAAGCAGAGATATTAAAGATGCTCCGGCAGAGCGATGGGTATCTGTCGGGGCAGCAGCTCTGTGACCACTTCCAGGTGTCCAGGACTGCTGTGTGGAAAGCAATCAATCAGTTAAAAGAAGAAGGCTATGAGATCGAAGCCGTGAGAAACAAAGGTTATCGCATTGTGGATATTCCGGATCGGATTACCGCAGATGCGATAAAAAGTTGTCTGGAGACAAAATGGATGGCGAAAAATCTGGAGTATTATGACGAGATCGATTCGACCAATAACCGGGCCAAAGCACTTGGCGAGGCCGGAGGTGCGGATGGAACTCTTTTTGTTGCGGAGACGCAGACGGCGGGAAAAGGAAGGCGCGGCAGATGCTGGCAGTCACCGGCAGGCAGTAGTATTTCCATGTCGATTCTGTTACGACCAAAGATGAATCCATCAGATGCACCGATGCTGACGCTTGTCATGGCATATGCATCGACGATAGCCCTGCGTGAAAAGACCGGGCTGGATATCGGGATCAAATGGCCGAATGACCTGGTCGTGAATGGAAAGAAGATCAGCGGAATCCTGACAGAGATGAGTGCAGAGATCGATTACATCAATCATGTGGTGATCGGAATCGGAATCAATGTCAATATGGAGTCCTTTCCGGAAGATATCGCAAAGACGGCGACTTCGCTGCGGATCGAAGCCGGAAAAGAATTCCGCCGGTTTGAGCTGATCGCTGCGATCATGGAGCATTTTGAAAAAGCTTACGAAGCGGTCTGCGAGGCGGGAAGTCTGAAGCCGATCATGGAAGACTATAACCGTCTGCTGGTGAACTGTGGACGTCGGGTACGGGTGCTGGAACCGGAACACGAATACGATGCACTGGCACTTGGAATTGACAAGACCGGGGAATTACAGGTAGAATGTGAAGACGGAAGCAGAAAGTCTGTTTTTGCCGGAGAAGTTTCGGTACGTGGAATTTATGGGTATGTATAGAAGGAGTATTTATGTATCAGGATAAGATCGTATTATGCGGAGCAAACTCTTACGAAGAAAAATTTTATATGAATCCGGATTTTGATAATCTGCCGCAGCACATCAAGGATGAACTGAAGATCATGTGTGTGCTGTATGTACATGACGTGGGAGGAATCCTGACGCTTGTATTTGAAGAGAATGGAGAGCTGGAATTTGAAGTCACAGCAGCAGAAGGCGATCCGATGTTTGACGAGATCGGAAGCCGACTGAAGATCAAAGAGATCCAGACGGACGAGAAAAAGCAGGAGCTTCTGACACAGCTTCAGCTTTACTACAAAGTATTTTTCCTGGGGGAAGAGATCGAATGATAAAGACACTGACGATAGGAAATGTAGAGCTTCCGAACCGTTATGTGCTGGCACCGATGGCAGGGGTAACAGACCTGCCATTTCGTCTGTTATGCAAGGAACAGGGAGCAGGACTGCTGTGTATGGAAATGATCAGTGCAAAGGCACTCCAGTATAAGAATAAGAATACCAAGGCGCTGCTTGCGATTGATCCAAGAGAATACCCGGTATCACTTCAGCTTTTCGGGGAAGATCCGGACATCATTTCCGAGCAGGCAAAGCGGATCGAAGAACTTCCATTTCAGATCCTGGATATCAATATGGGCTGTCCGGTTCCAAAGGTCGTGCGCAATGGAGAAGGTTCGGCGCTACTGAAGGATCCGAAGCGGATCTATGATATTGTATATAAGACAGCGAGAGCGATCAGGAAACCGGTGACGATAAAGATCCGCAAAGGATTTGACGATACCTGTATCAATGCACCGGAGGTTGCGAAGATCGCAGAAGAAGCAGGTGCAGCGGCGATTGCAGTACACGGAAGGACCAGAGAACAGTATTACTCCGGAAATGCAGACTGGGAGATTATCCGTAAGGTGAAAGAAGCAGTGAAGATTCCTGTAATCGGGAATGGAGATGTGACAAACGGACAGAAGGCACTGGATATGTTTGAGCAGACCGGCTGTGATGGTGTGATGATCGGAAGAGGCTGCCAGGGAAATCCATGGATTTTCCGGGAACTGCTGGCGTATGAAGAGACCGGTTTCTTGCCGGAAAGACCGAGTGCAGAGCAGATCCGGGAAACAATGCTGCGTCATGCAAGACTGCAGATCGAGTTCAAGGGAGATTATATCGGAATCCGTGAAATGCGCAAGCATGTGGCATGGTATACCAAGGGAATGCAGGGTTCTGCGAAGCTCAGAGATGAGATCAATCAGGTGGAAAGTTATGAAGAACTGGAGAACCTTTTAATGGAAAAAATCGGATAGACATAAAACGTGTTCTTTCGCATGAGAGAATGCGTTTTTGCATATATTAAACCAGCAAAGAATTGTTGACACAGCCGCCGGAAATATGTATAATAATGAAATTGTGAAAGTAGCTTTAAATGCGGATAAAATCAGTATCTGCGGCTTGAATAGAAAATGATTTGTCAGTAAGTAAGGAGAATTATAATGGAAGCAAAGAAAACATTACTCACCTATACAGGACTTAAGAAACTGGAAGATGAGCTTGAAAATTTAAAAGTTGTGAAAAGAAAAGAAGTGGCAGGAAAGATCAAAGAAGCCAGAGAACAGGGAGACCTTTCAGAGAACGCTGAGTACGATGCAGCAAAGGACGAGCAGCGTGATATCGAAGCACGTATCGAAGAACTTGAGAAAATCCTCAAGAATGCAGAAGTTGTAGTAGAAGATGACGTGGATCTTGATACCATCAACATCGGATGTACAGTAGATGTATATGATAAAGAATTTGAAGAGGAAATCGTATTCCAGCTGGTAGGTTCTACAGAAGCAAACAGCCTAGAAGGTAAGATTTCCAATGAATCTCCGGTAGGAAAAGCCCTGATCGGTAAGAAAGTCGGAGACGTAGTATCAGTTGAGACACAGGCAGGAGTTATTGAGTACGAAGTACTGAAAATCAACCGTTCAGTATAAGACGATATACAGCAGAGAGAAGGAGTGAAAAAAGTGGCAACACAGCAGAACAATGGACAGGAACAGGATTTGAATCATTTAAGAAAGGTGCGCCGTGAGAAACTTGCAGAACTGCAGGCAAACGGACAGAATCCTTTTGAGATCACAAAATATGACGTAACACATCACAGCCAGGAAGTCAAAGACAACTTTGATGAACTGGAAGGAAAGCATGTTGTACTCGCAGGACGTATGATGTCCAAACGTGTGATGGGAAAAGCATCTTTCTGTAATGTGCAGGATTTACAGGGAAATATCCAGTCTTATGTAGCAAGAGACAGTATCGGGGAAGAAGAATACAAAGCATTCAAGAAGATGGATATCGGTGATATCGTAGGACTTGAAGGGGAAGTATTCAAGACAAAGACAGGAGAGATCTCCATTCATGCATCTGCTGTAAAGCTCCTCTCAAAGAGTCTGCAGATCCTTCCGGAGAAGTTCCATGGACTGACAAACACAGATACTCGTTATCGTCAGAGATATGTGGATCTGATCATGAACCCGGAAGTAAAGGATACCTTTATTAAACGTTCCAAGATCCTTACTGCAATCCGTAAATATCTTGGAAATGAAGGCTTTATGGAAGTAGAGACTCCGATGCTTGTACAGAATGCCGGAGGAGCAGCTGCAAGACCGTTCGAGACACATTTCAACGCCCTGAACGAAGATCTGAAGCTCCGTATCTCTCTGGAACTTTACCTGAAGAGACTGATCGTTGGTGGTCTGGAAAGAGTATATGAGATCGGACGAGTATTCCGTAACGAAGGTCTTGATACAAGACATAACCCAGAATTCACTCTGATGGAACTTTACCAGGCATACACAGACTATCATGGCATGATGGATCTGACAGAAAACCTGTATCGTTTCGTTGCACAGGAAGTTCTTGGAACTACTCAGATTGTATATAAAGGAATCGAGATGGATCTCGGAAAGCCGTTCGAGCGTATCACAATGGTTGATGCAGTTAAGAAATATGCAGGTGTTGACTGGAATGAAGTAGAGACACTGGAACAGGCAAGAGAGCTTGCGAAAGCACACAATCTTGAATTTGAAGAAAGACATAAAAAGGGTGATATTCTGAATCTGTTCTTCGAAGAATATGTAGAAGAGCACCTTCTTCAGCCGACATTTGTTATGGATCATCCGGTTGAGATCTCACCACTTACAAAGAAGAAACCGGAAAATCCGGACTATGTAGAACGTTTCGAGTTCTTCATGAACGGCTGGGAAATGGCAAATGCTTACTCAGAGCTGAATGACCCGATCGATCAGAGAGAACGTTTCAAAGCACAGGAAGAACTGCTTGCACAGGGTGATGATGAAGCCAACACAACAGATGAAGACTTTATGAACGCACTGGAAATCGGTATGCCGCCTACAGGTGGTATCGGATTTGGTATCGACCGTATGTGTATGCTTCTGACAGGGGCTGAGGCAATCAGAGATGTGTTGCTGTTCCCAACAATGAAGTCCCTGGACGCTGACAAGAAGGTGAATAAGACTTCCGAAGCAGCTCCTGCAGCTGCAGAAAAAGTTGCAGAGAAGGTTGATTTCTCTAACGTAAAGATCGAGCCAATCTTTGAAGAAATGGTTGATTTTGAGACATTTGCAAAATCTGATTTCCGTGCAGTTAAGATTTTAGCTTGTGAAGCAGTACCGAAGTCAAAGAAGCTTCTGAAGTTTACATTAGATGACGGAGAACGCAAGGATCGCGTGATTTTAAGCGGTATCCACGAGTATTACGAGCCGGAAGAACTGGTTGGTAAGACAGCAATCGCTATCGTGAACCTGCCACCGAGAAAGATGATGGGAATTGATTCCGAAGGTATGCTGATCTCAGCAGTACATGAGGAAGACGGTCACGAAGGACTGAACCTTCTGATGGTAAATGACAGAATCCCGGCTGGTGCAAAGCTGTACTAAGAGATAAATAGAAGATGAGATAGAAAAAAGAGTCATAGCATACGATTTGCAGTGGCTCTTTTTTGCAAATAGTATCAAATAAGAAGCCCAGTCTGGGAGGAGTAAAATGCTGAATATATATTTAGGTGATATGCCGGAAGCAATTTATCATCCTCCGACATATTTCGATAACACATATGAGGATGAATGGATTACAAATTCCTTATCAGTGAAAATGATAAAAGATGTAGACAAATCAGATGTAATTGGTACACATTTAATTGAGAGTCCGATACTTGGTCCTATTTCACCAAAGGAATTATCTGGGGGAGTAAAGACGCTGATGCTGATGGCGTTTGATGAAAATGAGAGAGTGTTTAATGCTTCTGCATGTGGTGATAATTGTTCAAAATGGATTTTACAAATTGGAGAAGCAAAAGAACTGACGATCAATCTGCGTCATATCATGAATTTTGGGAAAGATGCATTTGAAGCGAAAATTTTGAATACAGGGCAGACCGTCCATAATATGAAAGAATTTGTGGAGATTGCCGGAGAGTATGTATAGGTGATAATGAATGAAGGGTAGACACCGGGTAATTGTAAAAAATAATAAACTGCATTATGAATTTGAAATTAAAAGGAATATCACGATCATAAAAGGAGATAGTGCGACGGGAAAGACAACTCTGATTAATATGATCCGGCAATTTGCGAACATGGGTAATTCGAGTGGGATCGATGTGATCTGTGATGTTCCATGCAGGGTGCTTGAGGGAATAGACTGGAAACTGATTTTGCAGAATATTTCGGGAAATATTGTTTTTATAGATGAAGAAAATGCATTTATACGTTCGGAAGAATTTGCATCAGCGATTCAGAAATCGGATAATTATTTCGTGATTATTACAAGAGAAAATTTATATAATCTTCCATACAGTGTTGAAGAAATTTACGGTCTTTACTCATCTGGGAAATATCAGAATACACGCCGTGTTTATCAGCAGATGTACAGAATTTATTCCGGAATGGACAGGCTCTCGGTACAACCGGAGAAAATAGTTGTTGAGGATTCCAATTCGGGATATGAATTTTTCAAGTTTGTAGCAGATGAAAATGATATGGAATGTGAAAGTGCCGGTGGAAAAACAAAGTTGTATTCTGTTTTAAAGGAGAAGCAGGGTGAAGTCTGTGTGATTGCGGACGGAGCTGCAATAGGGGCTGAAATGGAGAAACTTTATGGACTGGCACAGGAGAATGTAAATGTGAAATTATATTTACCAGAATCATTTGAATGGATTATTCTAAAATCAGGTTTGATTGCGTCAAAAGAGATTGAAAAGATTTTAGAGGAACCGGAAAATTATATAGATAGCAGAGAATATTTTAGCTGGGAAAGATATTTTACGCATTTGTTAATTCAGTTGACGGAAGGAACATACTTTAAATATCAGAAAAGCAGACTGAATCCAGTGTATTTGCATGAGAAAAATAAAAAGCAGATAGTAGATGGGATGGAAGGGGTGAAATTGGGGAAATAAGTTTACTAATAAAGTAAGTGTGCAGGCTCAGAAGGGAATAATTTTTATATGGTGAGATACAAGAAAAAATTAGAGGATGATATACGGTGTCCTCTTGAATATGGACTGGCAATATTTGGCGGCAAATGGAAGTCGCGCATTATATGTGTGCTATCTGCTAATGAAAAATTGCGATATAGCGAACTTCGCAAAGAAATGTACAATATCACGGATGCTGTATTGGCTGCGACATTGAAAGACTTGATAGAAGATGGAATTATTGACAGAAAATTTTATGCATATTGAAGGAATGCCTGAAGATAAAAATAATGTGCCATTTTACACAAAATATGGGTTTTCGGTTATGGAGAATGGATCGGCAATCCAGATTTGCAATTTCGGCTCTTGTGAGTAAGGACGGTGCATGGGATTACATAAAGCCAATAGAGGATTCGTCAATCAGTAGACTTTATAAATGAATTCAAAAAAGAGCCGAAAAGGTCAGATGACCTCTTCAGCTCTTTTTAATTCGACCCATTAAAAATTCCCCTACATTTTTTTATAGGCGTTACCCCATTCGACCATTGAGTCGAGAATAGGTTTCAGAGTAAGTCCAAGTTCGCTGAGGCTGTACTCAACTCTTGGTGGAACCTCCGGGTAAACTGTGCGAACTATGAGACCATCATTTTCCATGGAGCGCAAACTATCGGTGAGAACTTTCTGACTGATTCCCTCAAGATTTTTCTTTAATTCATTGAATCGCCAAGGGCGGTCTAACAGATTTCGGATAATCAGTAGTTTCCATTTACTGCCGATGAGCGAAACTGTGGTTGCAACCGGACATTCCGGCAATTCTTCTTTTGTTAACATATGATCGCCTCCTTGTATAACATCCTTTTTTATTGTTATATTTAATTTTAATGTAACAGACCAAAAGAAGCAATAGGTTATAAAAAAGTAACCAGGGTCACCTTTTTATGCCTATGTAATAAAAAAGTGCGTACTTTTGTCAGTTAAGAACTCTTGATATTATAATCTTGCAACAAAGATAACAACAAACAAAAATATCAGGAGGTAACAAAATGGCATTATCAAATCTTTTCGGATGGAAAAAGAAAGCAGAAACAGAAACCAGTGCAGCATGCGGAACAGCGTGTGGAGCAGCAGGTAAACCAGAGGAGAAACCGGCAGCATGCGGAACAGCATGTGGAGCAGCAGACAAACCGGAAGAGAAACCGGCAGCATGCGGAACAGCGTGTGGAGCAGCAGACAAACCAGCAGAGAAACCGACAGCATGCGGAACAGCATGTGGAGCATCTGACAAGTAGAATGATTTAAGGAAGGAGTTGGATAGGATGAGTCAGTATTTTTCTTTTCAGTGGCATATTACAGATGAATGTGATCAGCGGTGTAAGCATTGTTATATTTTCTCAGGCGAAGGCTGTAAGGAATTAAAGTCCATGACCTGGAAGCAGATGACAGAGGTAGTGGAAAACTGTGAGGATTTCTGCAAAGTATATGGCAGAGTACCATATTTCTATATTACTGGCGGAGATCCTATCCTTCATCCGGATTTTTGGAAATTAATGATATTACTGAAATCGAAAAAGATACCTTTTACCTTAATGGGGAATCCATTTCATTTGAACGACGAAATTTGCAGAATGTTAAAGGTTTGTGGTTGTGAGAAGTATCAGATGTCCCTTGATGGAATGCGAGAAACACATGACTGGTTCAGAAAGCCGGGAAGCTTTGATCTGACGATTGAGAAGATCGGATGTCTGAACAGAGCAGGAATAAAAAGTGTAATTATGAGCACGGTATCCAAAACAAATATGGAAGAGATACCGGATATTATTGATGAAGTTGTAAAAGCGAAAGTAAAGGTTTTTGCATTTTCGCGCTATGTGCCTACAGGTGGTGAAGTTGATACAAGCATGACACCGGAAGAATACAGAAAACTTCTGGAAGTTTGTGATGCAAAGTATAAGGCATATGAAAAGACAGGATGTGAGACCTATTTTAATAAAAAGGATCATTTGTGGACGCTGTATGAATATGAAACAGGAGAGTTTAAGCTTCCTGAGAGTACAGAGGCAGGAATGATCTATGGCGGCTGTAACTGTGGAAATTGTCATATTACCATATCTTCCAACGGAGATATTATGGCATGCAGAAGGGTGACAGACAGTAAAGTGGCCAATATTTTTGAAGACCGACTGGCAGACGTCTGGATCTGTCAGATGGAAAAATACAGAGATTACGATAAATTTGTAAAATGCAGTAAGTGTGAACTTAAGGCATGGTGCCGTGGATGTCCGGCAGTTGCCAATGGAACAAGCGGTAACTTTTATGGGGCAGATCCGCAGTGCTGGAAGTCAAGAAATGAGATTACCGGGGAATTATTGGAGGAGCAATAGAATGGATTTACAAACATGTTTAAAGAAGATGCAGCTGGTGGGAGTGCTTGCATTCGCAACGGTGGACAGTGAAGGAGCACCACAGATACGGAATATCAGTGCGATTCATTATGAGCCGGATGCACTCTATTTTTTCACCGCCAGAGGTAAAAATTTTTGTAAAGAATTAATGGAAGATGGCAGGGTTCAGGTTCTTGCTTATACAAAATACAAAGAAATGATTCGTTTGTCAGGAAAGGCTTACGCAGTGGCAGAGAATGAACAGAAAAAATGGATGGATATCATTTTTGAAGAACAGCCATATCTTGCAAATGTATATCCGGGGTATACAAGAGAAATCGGTATTATTTTCTGCATTGATAAGGCGGAAGTGGAATATTTTAACCTTGGAGTGAATCCGATTTTCCGGGAGACATATATTCTTGGAAATGTAAGTGTAAAAGAAAAGGGATATTACATAACAGAATCCTGTATCGGCTGCGGGACATGTATGAAACATTGTCCACAGAAATGTATTGAGAAGGGAACATCTTTTGTCATCCGACAGAATCACTGTCTGCACTGTGGAAACTGTTATGAACACTGTCCGGTGAAAGCGGTGATCAGGAAATGAATCAGGATGACAGAAGAAAATATTTAATTGAAGGATTGTTGAAAGAGCGACCAGAATATGAGAATATGCAGATCCCTTCAGATGCAGGCGAGCAGAAAATGCTGCTTCGGTCACTTATGAATATAAGAATGCCGAGAAAAATGGACCACGCATTTTTGCAGATTCAGGATGCGTACCTTTCAGAAGAAAATGAGAAGAAAGGGATTGTCACATTGGAAGATATCAGGGAGGTACAACCTGATCTTTCTATCTGGAAGGGCGATATTACAAGACTTAAGGTGGGAGCAATCGTAAATGCAGCCAACAGTGGTATGACAGGCTGCTATCAGCCTTGTCATAACTGTATTGATAATTGCATTCATACCTATGCAGGAATTCAGCTGCGAAATTATTGCAATGATATGATGATAAAACAGAGACATGAAGAACCGACAGGGCATGCAAAGATCACCCCGGCGTTTAATTTGCCCTGTGATCATGTGATTCATACAGTTGGTCCGATCGTACAGGGAAGGCTGACAAAGGGACATGAACGTTTACTGATATCCTGCTATGAATCGTGTCTTAGGATAGCAGATGAGAATGAGGTAAAGAGTATTGCTTTTTGTTGTATTTCAACTGGTGTATTCATGTTTCCAAATAAAAGAGCTGCTGAACTTGCAGTACAGACAGTAAAGCAATATAAAGAAAAGACAAAATCAAAGATAAAGGTGATATTTAATGTTTTTAAAGAGGAAGATGAACGACTCTACAAACAGTTACTCGGATAAGATGTTACAGATAAAAGAAAAGATTCAAGAAGCAGATGCTATTATAATCGGAGCTGGTGCGGGATTTTCCACATCAGCCGGTTTTGTGTATAACGGTGAAAGATTTGAAAAATATTTTTCGGATTTCAGAAAGAAATATGGATTTTCCGATATGTATGCAGGAGGCTTCTATCCATACAAAACATTGGAAAAACACTGGGGATACTGGTGCAGATATATCTATATTAATCGATATATGTATGCGCCAAAACCGGTATATCAGAACTTGTATGATCTGGTGAAAGAGAAGGATTATTTTGTACTGACGACAAATGTGGATCATTGCTTCCAAAAAGCCGGCTTTGATAAAAACAGAATCTTTTATACACAGGGAGATTATGGTCTGTTTCAATGTAGTGAGCCTTGCCATAAGGAAACCTATGACAATGAAGAAATCATAAAGAAAATGGTGCTGAGTCAGGGATTTCAGATAAAAGACGGGGAAATGCAAAAACCGGAAGACGGAGAAATAAAGCTTACGATTCCGACGAGTCTGATTCCATATTGTCCGCACTGTGGTAAGCCAATGAGTATGAACTTAAGATCGGATCAGACATTTGTTGAAGATGAGGGATGGCACCAGGCAGCAGAACGGTACGAGCAATTTATACAGGATCATAAAAAGCAGAAAATAGTGTTCCTTGAACTTGGTGTAGGATATAATACTCCCGGGATTATAAAATATCCGTTCTGGCAGATGACAAACACATTTCCACAAGCATTTTATGTGTGTCTGAATCAAGGTGAAGCCTATGCACCGGAAGAAATAAGGAAAAAATCTGTCTGCGTGAATGAAGATATCGGAGAAGTCCTGAAAGAACTGTAGACTTGTGATAAAGAACGGCTGTGAATGGAGCGAATAGTGACAAAGAGGGTGTGATAAAATGATAATACAAACAGGAATGAGAACAGATATACCTGCATTTTATTCAAAATGGTTTTTGAATCGGATAAAAGAAGGATATGTATGCGTGAGGAATCCCTATAATCCAAAACAGGTGACGAAATACAGCCTTTCACCGGAAGTTGTGGATCTGATCGCATTCTGCACGAAAAACCCTCTTCCAATGCTGCCGTTTCTTGATGAGTTAAAACCGTATGGTCAATACTGGTTTGTAACAATTACACCTTACGGAAGAGATATTGAGCCAAACGTTCCGGATAAAGAAACTGTGATGGAAGGTTTTAAAGCATTGTCGGATGTTGTAGGTATAGACAGTGTGGGATGGAGATATGATCCGATTTTCGTAGACGTGGAACATTCGGTGGAATGGCATATCTCTGAATTTGAAAAAATAGCAGCTACATTAAGCGGATACACAAAGACATGTGTAATCAGCTTTATAGATATTTATAAAAAGGTGGAACGCAATTTTCCAGAAGCAAAATCAGTGCGGGCAGAAGACAGGGCTATGATAGGAAAAGCATTTGTCAACATAGCGTCAAAGTACGGAATGGTTTTGAAGCCTTGTGCGGAAGGAGAAGAGCTTGCCAAATATGGTGCAGATTGCTCCGGATGTATGACTGTTCATACATTTGAGACAGCTCTTCATAGCAGGCTGGAAGTTCCAAAGAGAAAGAAAAATCAGAGAAATGGGGAATGTGCATGTCTATTGGGGACAGATATAGGTGCCTATGATACTTGCGGACATTTGTGTAAATACTGTTATGCGAATGTAAATCCGGTTTTGGTCAAAGAAAATATGAGAAAGCATAATCCTGATTCCCCGTTTTTAATTGGTGGATATATGCCAGGTGATATTATTCGTGAGGCAATACAGAAAAGCTGGATTGACGGACAGATTCGATTGGAGTTTTAGTAATTAGAGGACGTTTTGGGAAGAAAAATATAATGAGAAATGGGATGAGTGCACAAATAGTCAGATATGGTTCGGCAAATGATATTGATATTATGTTTTCAAACGGAATAAAAGTTATACATAAAAAATATTCGAATTTCTGCTCTGGAAGTGTGGCATGTAAATAAGTTTGGTAGAAAATTATAGAATATGCTATAGTTATAAAAGATAAATCAGAAAAGGCAGGAGGAACCACGCAATGAAAGACGAAAAATCTAAAATTATAGCAGTTGCCATTGAAAAAATGATTGGTTTTTATCAGGGGAATTTGAGAGATATCGAGCATTTCCTGAAAGTATGGGCATATGCAAAGACGATAGGGGAGCAGGAAAGTGTGGATGAAAACACACAGGAAGTTCTGGAACTTGCAGCGGTTGTGCATGACATATCCTGTCCACTTTGCCGTGAAAAATATGGGAACACAAATGGTAAAAATCAGGAACTTGAAAGTGAACCGCTGGTAAAGGAGTTTTTTGAAGGAATGTCTGTATCAGAACAGAAAGTGGAGCGTATTATCTGGCTGGTCACACATCATCATACATACACTAATATAGATGGGATGGATTATCAGATTTTAATAGAGGCAGATTTTCTTGTAAATGCAAGTGAGAGTAATTTTTCAAAAGTGTCGATTGAAAATGCGAAATCCTGTATTTTTAAGACGGCAGTGGGATGTAGGTTGTTGGAATCCATATTTTTAAGAGAAGAATAATAAAAAAATAACGGATAACAGGAGAAGCGGCTGATCGAAACAGGATTGGCTGCTTTTTGGTTTGTAGTCATAGAAAACGGATTGATTTCAAAAGTTGTTCTCAGTATAATGTAGAAAGAACAATGGAAAGAAAATAAATTTGGAGTAGTATTTATGACACAATCAAAACAAGATGAACTTTACAAAGCACTGCAGCAGAAAGGTTACCCGGACAGCCTCTGCCGGGAAATCGCATATAAACAGATGAATACAGATTACACAGCAACAAGAATGCTTGGATATCTGTACCGGATATCGGATCCGAGACCGGAAGACGTGGTGGATGAGATGCTGGCAATTCTAAGCGACCGGAACGCAATTATCCAGAAAAAAGAATTGGAACATGCGCAGACAACGATCAATAAGGTGTATCGCGAAGGTCTGTAAAAGGTGATCAGATTAAATATACGGATGAAAACAGGGGAAAAGGAATGATGAACGTAATAGAAATCAAAGACTTTAATGCGCCGGAATTGGATATTTATGCCAGGTGCACAGAAGCACGGCTTCTGAATAAAGATCACCCAGAAGAGGGAATGTTCATTGCAGAAAGTCCGAAGGTGATCGGCAGAGCGTTGGATGCAGGTTATGAGCCATTGTCTGTTCTTGTTGAAAAGAAGCAGATGGAAGAGAATGAAGAAACAAGCCAGATTATGAACAGATTTGATGATACGAAAGTATCGATTTTTACAGCGGATTTTGAGGTGCTGACTAAATTGACAGGCTTCAAACTGACCAGAGGAATGCTTTGTGCAATGAGACGGAAACCGCTTCGAAAATTTCAGGATCTGTGTGATGGGATAAACAGAATCGCGATTCTTGAAAATGTGCAGAATCCGACAAATGTAGGAGCAATTTTCCGGTCTGCAGCGGCTCTTAATATGGAGGCGGTACTTCTGAGTCCGGGATGCAGTGACCCGCTTTACAGACGGGCTTCCAGGGTGAGTATGGGAACCGTATTTCAGATTCCGTGGACATTTATCCGGGATAGCAATGAAATGCGGTGCAAGCGGGAAGTAATCTGGCCAAAACAGGTGATTGCAGAATTGAAAAAGCTTGGCTATAAGACGGCAGCACTTGCGCTGACTGATGATTCGGTCAGCATCGATGATCCGGAACTGATGAAGGAAGAAAAGTTGGCAGTTATTCTTGGAAATGAAGGTGAAGGACTGGAAAACGAGACAATAGCGCTATGTGATTATACGGTTAAAATTCCGATGACACATGGCGTTGATTCGCTGAATGTGGCAGCGGCGAGTGCGGTGGCATTCTGGCAGCTTGGGAAAATAAAGGTGTAATTATTCAGTACATTTAAGATGAAATGAAGGAGAAGAACGATGATCCCAACAATTGATATGAAGGCAACAGGAATCAGATTGAAAAGAATTATGAAGATGCATGGTTTTTCTGTGAAAGATGTGCAGCAGTATTTGGGACTCGGAAGTGTTCAGAGCGTTTACCACTGGTTGAATGGAAGCAGTCTTCCTACGATTGACAATTTATATGCACTCAGCGAATTATTTCAGCTGCCGGTAGATGAGCTGCTGTGTGGTAATAGAAAATTTATTGAATCGGATAAGAAATTCTTACAGCGCAGACATTTGCATGCATATTATGACAGACTTAGTGAAAGAAAAGTAGCATAACAGAGTGCTATTATACTACAAGTTCAATGACAAATGAGGAATCCTTCGGTAAAATTATTTCTATCAGAAGTTGGAAATGATTTTACAGGAGGATTTTTTTATGAGTGAGAAGATGTTAGTTACACAGGCACTGGATGAAAGAGATCTGTTAGTAAAGAAAATTACGGATAAAATTGCAAAGGCAAGCTTTGTAGATACGATTAAGCTGAATGAAGATAAAGTGTTTGCAAAAAGGATCGAGAAGACAGAATATGTAAAGGAAGCAGAGGCCGCATATCAGCAGATTGGAGATCTGATAGAACGTTTTCAGAAGATTGATGCAGCAATCGTAGAGTCGAATGCTAAGACAAAAATCAAGACATCTTATGGAACATTTACCGTTGCAGGAGCTATTTCTCTCAGAAGCAGACTTAGAGGTATAGATTCCTATGAAGGAGAAGCAGATTTTGAAGGGAAACTTCGAGAAAAGCTGAGTGATGAATATAATGAGCGAGTACGGTTTTGTGATATGAAGAACAGTCAGCTTCAGGCAACGGCGGAGAATATGCGTTTAAGTATTCTTGGGCGTGACACGAAAGTAAAAGATGACAAGCCGCTTGGTGTAGTTGATGCTTATGTCAAGGAAAATACAACAGAACTTATAGATCCTTTGGATGTAAAGAAAAAGCTGGAAGCATTGGATGAAAAACGGAATATTCTTTTGAAAGAACTGGATACACAGATTAAAGTGTCAAATGCAACTACATTTATAGAAATTGCCTGATGTATCATTGCCTGTATTGCGAAAATCCCGAACTTGGTTTCCCTGTAACAGGGTTAGGTTACAAGAAGGTAATACCGGTTTTGATTAACTGGATGCTCAGTAAAAAGTGGCGCAGTTGGTAGCGTACATGATTGCTAATCATGATGTCGCGGGTTCAAATCCTGCCTTTAAAGAGCTGATATTGGATGGTATATACATCTACAAACGTTAATCATTTTAGGTTTTGTTTGAATGTTTAATCATGAAGTGTTAACTATTTTGTTCTTAAATGGTTTTGTGTAAATAGAAAACTTTCATTTAGGCATAACAATGTGCTGAAATCCATGAAGCAGGTTAAGGTGTTAAACCAATTGACCAGGGATAATCCGCATGGCTGCAATGCAGGCATGTAGAGATAGAAGTCGCAGCGTAAAAGCTGCGGCTTTATTAGAAAATGAATAGAGAGAGTAGATTTATGAATGGGAGAAAAGGAAAATCAGTGAATAATATTTGGAAAAAAGAAGATTTTCAAATATGTGGGCTTGGTAAAAAAAGTAAGTTTGCAGCTAAAATAAAACATTTTAAAAGGTGTATGTATTGGAGTTGGCAGCGTGTCATAAGAGGATATGCGGAATGTGATAAATGGAATATGTATGTACATTTGCAAAATCTTATTCCAGAAATGTTACAGGATTTGCGAGATAACCGGATGGGATCACCAGGATATCTTGGAGAAAATTATACAAACAAAGAAGGAATTCTGGTAAATGATACTTGCCATGCAGAATGGAATAAAATTCTGGATCATATGATTTTTCTTTGGCGAGAGTCTAATGAAGAAACATGCAAGAGAAAGAACCCATATGATGAAGAGTATGGTAAAGCGTATAAAGAATTTGTGAAGAGATACGGTTTATTTGGAGAAAAATTGCAGACAGAAGAAGAATTGAAAGAAAGTCAGAAACATGGAAGCAGAACAATGCATTTTATGGATGAGATATCGGAATTTAAAGAAATATCGGAAAAATATTTTGCTGAAGATAAAGAATTGGAAAAGTATAGAGAACAGTGCAAAAATGAAGCGATGGATTTGCTGAAGGAACACTTTTTTGCACTTTGGGACTAAAAAATGAATTATCGAGGAAGTTATAGATAGTTTTAGGTTAAGTAAGGGAAAAAATTGCTATAGAAAAAATGTAGAATTTAAAGCAGAAAAGAGTTGTTTGTCCGCCGCACTAACTAAGTAGTACGGCGTTTCAAACTTATAAAAAATCCTGACAAGATACCAGCAAATCAATCTTCTTCCACTGTGTTTCTTCATCAATACAGTTTCCTTCTTCGACAGAAGCAAATCCGCACTGTGGCGAAAGTGCAATCTGATCACCGACAACCAGACGTGCTTCGGTGTAGCGTTTTTTCAGAAGATCATGATCTTCCAGAACTGGATTCTTGGTAGAAATCAGACCGGCAACAAAGATCGCATCCTTGTCTTTTAAAACACTCCATGGATCAAAAGAACCGGAGCGGGCATCATCATATTCTACAAAAAATGCATTATACGGAATTTCAGTAATCACCGGTGCAACGGAATCATAAAAACCGTGGAAAAGAGGATTTCCTTTAAAGTTACCCTTGCAGAAATGAGTTGCAATAAAGAAATCTTCTGGTTTGTTTTCCAGAGCTTTGGTTGATACCAGCTGGAACCAGCTTAAAATCTGTTCCTGTGTATACCCGAGAGCTGTTACTTTCTTTAAGAAGTTCTCATCAATGAGATAAGTCCAGGACGTATCGTCAATCTGCAGATAACGACAGCCGTGGACATAAAAATCCTGAATGGCATCCTGATAAGCTTTGGCAATATCATCGATCAAAGCATTGATATCGGTTCCGTAGTAAGGAGTTTCTTTGTTACCAAGCTGAAGAAAATGATCGATCAGGATCATATTTGGTCCGGAAATACATTTTTTTGCGGTAATGCCATCATACTTCTGTGCAAGTGAGTGGAGATAGTCCCAGGCGCGAAGTTCAGGGTGTGCTTTGTTTTTGTCGTAGAAGAATTTACCGGTTACTGTTCCGAGTTCAATTTCATTGAGGGTTCCGTTGATCTCTTTTGTAAAATGAATGGTATCAAATCCGTCAAATTCTTTTAACCAGTCCAAATGCCACCATCTGCGGCGGAATTCTCCATCTGTAACATATTTCAAGCCGTGAGAAACTTCTTTCTCTACCAGATCAGCAATTGTCTGATCTTCGATCTTTGTCAGGTCTTCTCTGGAAAGAGTACCTTCTTTGTAGGCTTTACGTGCTTCTTTAATTTCGGCAGGTCTGAGAAATGAACCTACGATGTCATATGTGAGATTTATCATAATAAAATTCCTCCCTGATATTGTACAAGTTGTGTTTGATTTATCTGTATTATGTCAAAAAATAGTGTGTTTGTATAATACGAAAAAAGTAGTGTTTGATATAGCTTTAAACTATGGATACCTGGTTGCTATTAAAATCAAATGCCAAATTGACTTTATTTAACCAGTATAGTACAATAAACATATACCCCTTATAGTATGGAGGAACTTAATATGAAGCAATGTATGGATGCAGATAATTTACATCGTCGTTTAAAAAAAATAATTGGTCAGGTACAGGCAATTGATCGCATGGTTGACGAGGATGTTCCATGTGAAGATATTCTTTCTCAGATTAATGCTGCTAAATCAGCTCTTCATGGGTGTGGAAAGGTTGTTTTAGAGGGACATATCAAACATTGTGTCAGAGATGGTATTGAGCATGGTGATGCGGATAAAACAATTGAACAATTTACAAAAGCGGTAGAACGATTTTCAAATATGAAATAATTGTCAGATACAAGTAAAAAAGTGGATGAGCCAGAAAATTTTCAGATGATCCCGGGAAGAGGCGTGTGTGCAGAGATAGAGGGAAAAAGGGTGCTTGCGGGTAATACGGAGTTATTAACAGCGTATCATGTGGAGATACCGGCTCTGGAAGATACGAAAGACTATATCAGACAGGGATGTACCATCATTTATGTATCTGTAAATAATACTTTTGCCGGTTTTCTTGCATTATCAGACACTGTACGCAAGGAAAGTGAAAACATGATAGATGAACTTTTAAAACTTGGTATATGTCCAGTCCTTTTGACCGGAGATCATGAAAATGCTGCAAATACGATAGCGTCTTTACTACATATTGAAGATGTAAAAGCAAACTGTATGCCAGAGAATAAGCTTGCATACATTGAACAATATCAAAAAAACGGAATGCCAGTATGCATGATTGGCGATGGTGTCAATGATGCTCCGGCATTAAAAAAAGCTGATGTTGGAATTGCTATGGGTGGTGTTGGAAGCGATATAGCAGTAGATGCTGCTGACATAGCATTAGTGGATGATGAGGTGAAAGAACTGCCACATCTGGTAGCATTGTCCAAGCATATGATGGTTACGATCAAACTGAATATGACTTTTTCAATGACTCTGAATTTCATAGCAATTACATTGGCAATTTTGGGAATCTTAAATCCTGTTGTTGGCGCACTCGTGCATAATGCGGGTTCAATATTTGTGATTATAAATTCAGCATTCTTATTAAAATGGGGGAGTAAAAAATAATGACAGTTAAGGTTATTGGTTTGATTATTGGAATTCTTATTTCATGTTTTGGTATTTATTATTTAGTAAAAGAAAAAAATGATTCAGAATCAAAAAAGATATATTCAATTGCTAGTGCACTTGGAATAATAATTTTCACTATATGTTTGGTTCTTTTGATTTTGTAAAAAAGATAATTTTTAGGAATAGTAACAGCGTGGGAATTCATAAAACTGAATATCCACGCTGTTATTCTGCTTACAATTCAAGTGAATCTTCTGCATCTACCCACATCTGCAAATTTCCAGCAAGATATAATCTCGCACATTCAAGTGGTTCATCGACTGCAAGTGAGGTCAATGCATAATCTGATCCGGGTGTGGTTTTTAAATTCTTTTCAGCTTTCCAGCAGTCAATGCGAAGCATGTAACCTGCGCTGGTATAAACATCAATACTATTGAGTTATGGATTGTATTCTGCAAATATCGTTCTCATCGTATCGAATCTCCTTATCATTCAATCATCAGTTACAAAAATCAGAAGCATTTCAATCAGTTCACCTTGTCACCTTTATTTTGTGTTATACTGTTTTATAGATTTTTCTTGCCCTTGTATTTGTCCTTATCAGAGTTCGTAAACAATGGTGGGACGATATAACACAAGGGAAACAATAAGGGAAAGCTCACCTGCGATAAATCCAGTGTTTTCAAGGACTTGCGGAGAATTTAATAACAAAATATAACAGTTATTTAAATTTCTTAAAACAGGTGAAATCTCAATCGGGATTTGTGTGGGGGTAATTATGAATATAGAATTTGAGGAATTAACACACCAGAATTTTTCGGATGCTTGTAATATTGATAGAGACGATATACCCGAGGGTTTTGTTGATACGGCTTCAACTATAATGAATCTTACGGATTACGGTGTTAATCATCATTGTATTGGGCATACCTTCGTTGTAAAGTATCATGAAAAGCCGATAGGGCTCATTCTTCTGGGAGAGGCAATTCCCTGGAAAACAGATCCGCCGGAAATGAGTAACGAGCCTTTTTACCGTTTGATGGGATTTGTAGTTGATAAAGAATTTCGTGGTTGTGGGATTGGCGGAGAAATATTGGAACAGACGATACAGCTTGTTTATCGTGACTTTGGCAAACGTCCCATTGCGTTAGGATGCCATAAGGATAATATTCAGGCAGAACGTTTTTATTTACGGCATGGGTTTCGAAAAACAGCTGTTATGGAAGGAAACGACTACTATTATTTAAGATATACGAATGGATAACAATCAAAAGTTGTGGAGGATATGCACATGGCAAGACCCATCAAGAAAAAAGCAATGATTCAAACGGAACGGCTCACGTTAAAGCCGTATTCTGCGCAGGATGCCGATGAACTGCTGGACATTCTTACAATGCCGGAAGTTACAGACACCTTTATGGTACCGAAAATGGAATCTCGGCGTTGTCTGGAAGAATTGGTACAGAAGTTGATCTCTTTCAGCCAGGTGGAAGATGATAAACATCTGGAATATGGCATTTATTTGAATGGAAAAATCATTGGCTTTATCAATGACTGTGGAATTGAAGATGATGAGATAGAAATCGGATATGTTGTCCACCCACGCTACCAGGGGTGTGGGTATGCAACAGAAGCGGTGCATGCAGTGATTACAGAGTTACGTGAAATGGGATTCCGAAAGATTACCGCAGGCTATTTTGCGGAGAATACTGCGAGCCTTCGCGTGATGGAAAAGTACGGGATGCGGCAGACGGACGAAACCGAGGAAGAAGAATATCACGGGAGAAAACACATCTGCAAGTATTGCGAACTTTGTTTTTGACAAATTCAAGTTTGCTGAAGAAAACAAAAATCACTCATGTCCTTTGTCATACAGTTTCTGTATATTTTCTGGAAGTTTGTCAGGCAACATGGCATTTATAGTATCTTCGTTACCATCTTTCATTGCTGTTTCATAATACCAGCACTTAAATTTTAAGAGGGAAAGAGTTTTTTGAAGTTCCCGGATTTCAGTTTCAACAGCTGATTTTCTGGATTCAAATAATTCTTTCCTTTTTTCATAGCTGGAGCTGCCTTCAGATACCCAGATGAAAAATTGCTTTATATCTTTGATCTCAAGACCGGATTTCTTCAGACATTCAATAATACGAAGAGCTTCCAGTTCATTATCGCTGAAATAACGGATGTTTCCCTTACGTTCCAGATTAGGGAAAAAGCCTTCCTTGTCATAATATCTTAAGGTAGAAACAGGAATACCAAACATTGCAGAGACCTGACCGATTGTATACATAATAAACCTTCTTTCAAAAAGTGCTTGACCTAAAGTTAACTTCAGGTTATATGATATTTATATCATATACTATTGTTAGTGTATTTACAAGAAATTTTGCATATGGAAGGATGATAAATATGTTAAAAACAGAAGAATTAAAGCTGGTATCTGAATGGGATAAAACTTTTCCACAGAGTGAAAAAGTAGATCATCAGAAAGTAACATTTGTAAATCGTTATGGAATCACACTTGCTGCAGATCTGTATAAGCCGAAAAATACATCTGGGAAATATCCTGCGATTGCCGTAAGTGGACCATTTGGCGCAGTCAAAGAACAGTGTTCCGGATTATATGCGCAGACGATGACTGAAAAAGGATATCTTACCATTGCATTTGATCCTTCTTTTACGGGGGAAAGTGGAGGCAATCCAAGATACATGGCTTCACCGGATATTAATACAGAAGATTTTATGGCTGCTGTAGATTTCCTTTCTGTTCGAGAAGATGTGGATCGGGATAAAATAGGAATCATTGGAATCTGTGGATGGGGTGGAATGGCACTTAACGCAGCTGCATTGGATACAAGAATAAAGGTAACTGTTGCATCTACTATGTATGATATGACAAGGGTAAATGCGAATGGGTACTTTGATTCTGAGGACAGTGAAGAAGCACGTTATGCGAAGAAACAGTCGCTGAATACCCTTAGAACACAAGAATACCGTAAAGGCGAATATTCCAGAGGCGGTGGTTGTGTTCCTCTTCCGGTTCCGGAAGATGCGCCTTTCTTCGTTAAAGATTACAGTGAGTATTATAAAGGCAGATGTTATCATAAAAGGAGCCTGAATTCCAATGATGGCTGGAACAGTATTGGATGTATGTCATTTATGAATCAGCCAATATTAAAGTACAGTAATGAAATCAGAAATGCAGTTCTTATCGTTCACGGAGAAAAAGCGCACAGCTATTATTTTGGAAAAGATGCTTATGAGAATATGATCAAGGACAGCAAGTACACATCCAATAAAGAACTGCTAACAATTCCAGGGGCTGTTCATACAGATCTTTACGATAATCTGGATGTAATTCCATTTGATAAAATCCAGAAATTTTTTGAAGAAAATGGGGTTGGTTAGTCATGACATGTGAGGAATATTTGAGTAATATAAAGCCCGGATATACTGTAGATGGTGGAAGTGAAGAGCATCTGGTTATGCACGAGTTGTCTCAAAGAGCATTAAAAATAACAATGGAGCTGAATAACAAATATCATACAAAAGGAGAAATTTAATCATGGCAAAAAAAGTATTGATCATATCGACAAGTCTTCGAGGAGGAAGCAATTCTGATATACTCGCAAAAGAGTGTGCAAAGGGAGCAAAAGAAGCCGGGCATGATGTGGAACTTCTTTCTTTGAAAGGAAAAGATATAAAATATTGTATCGGTTGTCTTTCCTGCCAGAAGACTGGGATGTGTGTACTGAAGGATGATGTTGCTGATATTATGGCAAAGGTAAAGGATGCGGAGGTCATTGTCTATGCAACACCAATTTATTACTATGAGATGTGCGGTCAGATGAAAACACTTCTTGATAGATTGAATCCTTTATATTCGACAGATTATTCATTCAGAGATATTTATATGATTGCAACTGCCGCTGAAAATGATGAAAGTGCATTTGAAAAAGCCTATAATGGTCTGCAAGGCTGGGTAGACTGTTTTGAAAAGGCTTCCTTGAAAGGCATGATCGGTGGCGGTGGGATTAATGATGCAAATACAGCTGCAAGCCATGTAGATGTAATGAAGAAAGCATATGAACTTGGAAAAAAATTATAAGTTTGAAAAGAGTACCCAATGCCGGAGTTATGGCAGCAAATGGACTGGGGTATCCGGTATCCATCGAAGGTGCTGCAAAATATTGGCGAGAGGATATTCTTGTACAGCGAAGAATTTCTCCTGAAATCACGACAAGTACTGTGATTGCCTGGAGACGAAATATTCCATATTCTCTGGCAGTCAGTAAAATGATAGAAGAAATAAATGCTTTTCAGGCATAGAAGAGAATTCAATATAAGCATTAGACATAATAAAATAATTGGGTATAAAATAGATGTATAAGAGAAAATCAAATCTTATACATCTATTTTTATGCGAGAAATTCGCAAAGAAAGGGGCTTTTTATTATGAGTAAAAAATTAGTTGCATTTTTCAGCGCAAGCGGAACAACAAAAAAAGTAGCAGAGATGATTGCAGAGGAAGTAAAAGCTGATTTATTTGAGATTGAACCGAAAGTTCCATATACAAAAACTGATCTGAATTGGATGGATAAAAAATCCCGCAGCAGTGTGGAAATGAGTGATAAGAAATACAGACCGGAGATTATGAAAAAAGAGATGGATATGAGTTCTTATGACGAGATTCTTTTAGGATTCCCTAAAATGGAGTACAGTTTATAGTAGTGTATAGCGTGTACCAAGTTATAATTATGGGGTTGAAAATAACAGTATACACAGATAATGTGGAAAAATGTGTATGACGTTTATATAGAAAATAACATTGAAAAAGAAATTCAAGAATGGGTAAATTCATTAAATTTAAAATAGAATAATAATTACATGAGTGACAGAAGATAAGAATCTGAATTCCCTGTCACTTTTATATTATTTGATAAGAAAAAAGAACTGGTTTATATCCGATAAGAATATAGACTGGTTCTTATTTTTAATATGCTATTATATACACAGGGAGTCGGGGAATGTCGAACTATAGCAAGCCGGAAAAGAAAGCATTGATATCGGTATGAAAGAGTTTTGCAAGTGCAACTAATTCAGATGCCTTAATGTTCATGCGATTTGTTTCCAGTTTGGCATAGGTACTTTTGGTGATGGAGATACCCATAAGATTTAATTTTGCAACTACTTGGTCTTGAGTCATATTGTTTTTATATCGAATTGCTTGGATATTTTTACCAATATCCATATCTGGTCTAATCTTTTGCATAATGATGAACTCCCCTTATAAAATAAAAAGATTCGTAATACAGAAACATATATATTGATTCTAAAGAATTTAAATTTTATAATGTTTCGTAATAAGGAATTATTTTTAACAGGAAGAGGTAAAAGTATAATGGATGTGGAGATGGAAAAGAGAAAATTTTTAAATCTATGTGGCAAAAGAGATCGAGCATTATTGTCAGGTGAAAAAAGAATGACATTGGGGGATATGGAACGATTGACATATCTGACAGAATTTTTTGAACTGGAGAACTATGGAATCGCCTTATGGAAAGAATTTGGTGATGATGTAAAAGAGCCATTTGAAGCGATGATGAAAATGTTAGATGAGCCGGAGTGCATAGAAGATCGATGGCTTGATGACGAAGCAAAAGGGGAAAAGTGGTTGTTAGAATTTCAGGAACTGGCATTAACGGAAGAATACAGGGAATGGATTCGAAATTATATCGATAAAAAATATGAAGAAAGAGGATTACCATATCCGACAGGAGCAGACTTCGATTAAGAGGTCTGCTTTTTTCTGGTCTTTTGGGAGGTGATAAGAGGTGGAAGTAAGTATTTATGAACTCTTGGCGGCAGCAAGAGAATCGGCTAAATCTGATTATATAAAAGGGGACAGCATTTTGTGTGAGAAGAGATTTCATCCAGATACCCATTACATGGTAGAAATGGAGCTGTTAGGAAATGATAACAAGCTGGGAGAAAAGGGGAATTACATACGAAAGTTTCTGACAGAACCGGAGTATCTTCCCATTTTACAAAAGCAGGAAAAACACCTCATAAAAATAAAAAGACAGGCGATTGTTCAAAAAGGAAACTTGCGATATATCCCTCCCCCGGACAGGCTGGACCGCCGACGGGAGAGGGATATTTTATAACCGGCTGCGAAGGAACAGTAGTGTTCCTCTGGCGATAGTGGTATAAAAAAGCCAGATTTTCCGCAGGTTTTGGGACGCTGGAACATGGAAAAGTGTTCACGAATGGCACTTTTGCAACAATCCGTTGCAGCAGTGAAAGCATTTTTGACCTTACGTTAAACAGAAAAATGAAAGGGTGTGATTGTGATAATCATAGGAATTGATCATGGCTATTATGCCATTAAAACAAGACAAGTGTCTTTCCCAAGTGGAATTATTGGGTATGATTACGAGCCGTATACCATGCAGAATGTTCTGCAATATCAAGGAAAGTATTATGTCTGCGGTACGGGAAGACAGACGCTGGTAAAAAATAAAACGTCAAATGATAATTATTATCTGCTGACGTTGGCAGCCATTGCAGAAGAAATCAAGCATCGGAAAGCGGAACGAAAGACAGAGGTAATTCTGGCTGTCGGACTTCCGCTTTCAAGTTTTGGAAGAGAGAAACAGGGATTCAGGGAGTATCTGTTGCGGAAAGAGCAGCCAGTGCGATTTTTATATGAAAGTGAGTTATATGAGATAACAATAAAAGATGTGAAACTGTTCCCACAGGGATACTCTGCGCTTGCTCTGCATCCAGAGTATCTGAAGAATGAACCGTCTGTTCTGCTTGTTGATATTGGTGGCTGGACCGTTGACCTTATGAGGCTGGACAATGCTGTTCCGAATGCAGCAACGTGCAGAAGTCTGGAACTTGGAGTAATCCGATGTATTGATGAGACAGCAGAACAAGTGCGTAGAAATACCGGACTGTCTGTGACAGAAACTCAAATTGAGCGTGTGCTTCGGAGGGAATCTTGCAGTATGGCAGAGGAGGCCAGACGGATCATACAGGAAAACGGACGGAAATATATAGAAAGAATACTGTCTGCGGTGACAGAATCCGGGTTTGATCTCCGGGCAGTACCCACCGTATTTATGGGGGGAGGCTCCGCAATTTTAAAACGCCACGTGACCGCACAGGACGCGATTTGCCGCCCCGTTTTTATAGAGGACGTCCATGCCAACGCAACAGGGTATGAACGGATTGTAGAGCAGATGTGGACGAGATGACACGCCCGGTATATTCGTTCCGCCCGAACCTGAAAAATCCAGAACACCAGAGGGCATGGGAGAAATTTCAAAGTGTTCCAGAAGGGCAGAAAAGCCAGTATCTGGTTCAGGCAATTCTGGAAAAAGAGGATCGGAAATGGATGGAAGAAGTCATTCAAAAGACGATAAAAGAAAGTGTTCGGGAATTAGGAATATGTGGCACTACGGAACAATCGACAACGAAACTATCATCGGAAGAAATACCAGATCAGATGATGGATTTTCTATCTCAAATGGAAAATTTGTAAAGGGGGTGAGGCCTATGATTGCACGATACATACATTGTTGGATCTGCTAGGGGTAAGGCAAGAAATGCATCGATATCTTTGGTGGGTATTGTGAATAGCTTTCCATGCGGCTTTGGAGTATGTTGTGTGTAGCAAAAGTGAAAGGAGAAAGGTTATGGCAGAGATGAAAAATATCTGCGGAAAGATCCCGATGGACTTACATGAGAAAGTAAGAGAAGAGATTGAACTCACAGAAAGCAGCACACAAAAATTTTTACAACAGGTCATTGAAGAACATTTCAACAGAGTGGAAGGAAAAGGAGAAATAAGCATGGGAGCAGTAAGAACAGTAGCAGTACAGGTATCAGAGGAATTATTCCAGAGATTAAAAGTAGTCATCGGAAAGAAACACATGAAACAGAAAGACTTCTTAATTCAGATTATAGAAGAAGCACTGGAAAAGGTAGAGGTCGAATGGCAAAGCAAAGAGCAGCCTGAAGAATCCGAACAGACAACTGGAGAATTGGGAACAGAAGAAACTCAACCGGAAGAAAGAACTGAGCCGGAAAGGGAAAGTGAACCAGAAGAGGAAGCCGAACCGGATGGAGAAAGTGAACCGAAAGAGGAAAACAAACCAGAAGGGGAAAGTGAACCGGAAGAGGAAACTGAACCAGAAGGAGAGACTGATCCGGAAGAATCTAAAGCAGAAGAACCAACAGAATGGTAACCAATTGATACAGAATAACGAAGGGCGGTATGAGAGATCATGCCGCCTGTTTTTATCAGCAAAAAGGAGGTTGATAGCCGCAACCATTCAATTTTTTGATCTCTTTAGCGGAATCGGGGGATTTCGTGAAGGCTTAAGACGGGCAGGAAACTTTGTCTGTGTCGGACATTGCGAGGTGGATACTTATGCGGATAAGAACTACCGATTGCTGTTTGATACGGAAGGGGAGTGGTATTGTAATGACGCAAGAACAATCGAACCAGAACGAATGCCAGATTTTGATTTACTCTGTGCAGGATTTCCTTGCCAGGCATTCTCTATCGCCGGAAAGCGAGAAGGAT
>NZ_JAAIMM010000068.1 GCF_013300725.1 Allocoprococcus comes | reverse complement strand
TGGTGTGCTACCTGTCAAGAGGACAATAAAAAATAATAAATTTTTGTATCGTCAGCCGATTTACGGCTGGCGATATTTTTAGGCTGCTTTTATATATTGATTATGATATTCCATTGGTGTCATCACATTTAACTTTCTTTGCAATCGTTGGTTATTGTAGTAATTGATGTAATTGGTTATAGCTGCAATTAAGGTTGTTCTATCATTGAAATGTTGGCAGTAATACATCTCTCGTTTTAGAATTCCCCAAAATCCTTCCATTGGTCCATTATCAATACAATGGGCAACTCTGGACATACTTTGTTTCATATGATGTTTCTTTAACCTGGTACAGAACTGTGCACTTGTATATTGAAATCCACGATCAGAGTGGAAGAGCGGATGTGCATCAGGTTCCAAGCGAACTGCTTCATCAAAAGTATTCATAACTAATGGATTATCATTATGGTCACTTATTTTAAAAGTTACAATTCTTCGATCGTATAAATCTAAAATGGCACTCAAATATATCTTATGTACTTCATTTCCATTGTAATATTTAAACTCAGATACATCGGTAAGCCATTTCTCATTCGGTTTATCTGCATGAAAATCCCGATGTAAATAGTTTTTGGAAATGTGATCGGGATTTCGGTCTCCCTTGGTACAGCTTTTTGGTTTCCATTTAATATTTGACTTTATATCATATTTTCTACAGATGCGGAGGACTCGTTTATCATTCACATGAATTCCTTTGTGTCCATCTAATTCATCTCGGATTCTACGATATCCCATATCCGGATGTTCTTTATGTATCTTTTGAATTTCAATAGATAACGTTTCATTCTGCAATTCGTTATTGCTTTTCGGATGTTTTAGCCAGTGATAGTATGCAGAGCGTGTAATATTAAGATACTTACAAAGTTTATCTACTGGATATCCCTTGGCAGAAGATAATTCTTTGATTGCCTTATATGCGGCTAAACGGTGAACTAAAGTTAATGATCCCTCCTTTCCAGTTCTCTGACTTTTTTTAACAGATCATTTTCCATTTGTAAATCCAGATTTTTTCTTTCGAGTTCAGCGATTCTATCACGTAATTCTTCCTCAGGTGTACGACTTGGTAATGATCCGACTCGTCTACCACGGCGATCTTCCAGACCTTTACTTCCCATTTCTTCATATCGTTTTACCCAGTTATAAACCTGTTGATAGGAACATTGGTATTTCAGTGCCATTGCCCCATAATTCTTGTCGTTCGCAAGGCATTCTGTAACGATTTTTAATCTTTCATCAAAAGTCGTTGATTTTGCTTTTTTCATGCAAGCACCTCCAGTGGACGTTTTTAATATTCCACCAGAATTATACACCTGAATCCACTTCAAAAGTTGTGTCTGTGACCGGATTTCGTATTTTAAGCAAATATCATAAAGAGAGCCTATTCCATTAAGATAATCATTTACCGCAGATGTTTTTAGTGCTTTTGAGTAACTCTTGTTTTTAGGTTGATTAAGTAAACCTGCTGGTCCATTGCATTTGTATATAGAAATCCATTTTCTAATACTCGGACAAGCGACTCCAATTTTTTTACTTGCCTGATTCAATCCAATCTCTCCATCAAGATACTGCTCAACTATTTTTACCTTTACTATTGGATCTATTTTGCTTTTTCTGGACATGAAAATACCCCCATATAGGACTTTTATATTTCATTGTCCTATATGAGGGTAGCATATCA
>NZ_JAAIMM010000067.1 GCF_013300725.1 Allocoprococcus comes | reverse complement strand
GGGGCTGTGAAATAAGTCCCTAAAAGAAATAGGACCATTCGTTCATGCGAAAGGTCCTATTTTTGTGGTAAAATTAACTTGCGATGAAAACTTTACACAATAATTATTGTAATTCAAAACAAGGATATTTACCACTGTTTCTTTCAGATTGTTTGGATCTGCTGGATCCTGTTTTAACATTTGACAGATTGATGGGAGGAATCGATTTAAACAAGTATCTGACGGATATTCCGGAGTATACAACTGGACGACTCAGATATAATCCAGTCAACATGTTAAAAACAGTACTTTTCGGATTTATGACTGGCGGCTACTGCTCTCTGAGAGAACTGGAAGACAACTGCAAAGTTAATATCAGGTTCATGTATCTCATGGATCACCAGACTCCGTCATACAGAACCTTTGGATATTTCATTAATGAAATACTTCAAGATAAGATTGAAAACATTTTTAACGACATCAATCATGCTATCTTTAACGAGGAGCATGTAGATCTGCAACATCTCTACATCGACGGCTCCAAGTTTGAAGCAAACGCAAACAAGTATACCTGGGTATGGAAGAAGGCTACCGAAAAGTTCCGTTACAAGCTTTACGAAAAAATCACTGCGGAGATTGAGGAAATTAATGCAGAAATCGCATGGAGCGGGGTGCAGATCACAACAAATCCGGAGTATGTACCGGATTATCTGAATGAAATCGTTGAGCAGCTAGTACTTTTATGGGAACTGGATAAAAGTACATTTGTTTACGGAAGTGGAAAGCGAAAATCCAAAGAACAGCGACATTATGAACACTTGACTACTTTCTGTCAGAAACTTCAAGAATACATGCAAAAAATTGAAATCTGTGGTCCCAATCGAAACAGTTACTCTAAAACAGATAACTCAGCTACCTTTATGCGTATCAAAACGGATTACATGGGCAATGATCAGCTTCTGCCAGCATATAATGTACAGATTGGTGTAGCAGATGAATATATTGCAGTTGTTGACGTGAACCATTATCGTTCGGATATGGATTGTTTCGTTCCTTTGATGGAGCACTTCAAACAAACTTATGGATTCTATCCCAAATATCCTGTGGCAGATGCCGGATATGGCTCATACAACAATTATATTTTCTGTGAACAGAACGGAATTGAAAAGTATATGAAATTTCCAATGTTTAAAAAGGAAACTAAGGATCGGAAATATCATGAAGATCCATTTCGTGCAGTTAACTTCAGAATTGATGAGCAAGGTGTCATGAGATGTCCTAACGATAAAGCATTCCATTTTTTATACAGAAAAAATGTGAGGGGAAATCAATACGGACGTAAGGAAGAACTGTATGAATGCGAAGACTGTAGTGGATGTCCATATGCAGAGAAATGTAAGAAAACAGATAAGAATCGAACCGTTCGGATCAATCAGGAATTAACTTCCATGCATCAGGAAGTAATCGAAAACCTAGAAAGTATCCACGGTGCGTTATTACGAATGAACCGTTCGATACAAGCAGAAGGCACTTTCGGAATAATGAAAAACGACCGTTGGTACAAGAGAATTGTCCGAAGAGGCATTCATTCAGTCAAACTGGAAGTTTTACTCGTGGCGATAGGCCATAATCTATATAAATATCAGAAAAAAAAGATGAGAAACAGAACTGCCGCATAGATTCAAAAAAAGAATTTCTATGGGGTAGGGGAAGTGCGCTTTCTTTGCGCATGATTTCAGTCATTTATACACAACAGGTACAAAAAGGGAGATGCGAAAAAACTCAATCGAGTTTTTTCACATCCCC
>NZ_JAAIMM010000066.1 GCF_013300725.1 Allocoprococcus comes | reverse complement strand
ATATAATCCCATCTTTGACAGTTTGAGAAAAATAAACTCGCTATAATGCTTGTAAATACAGGCATTGTAGCGAGTTTTGCCGTTGTTTTAAACTATAGTATTTTATTCCCGTCTCTTACTTTTTTTCTGAATGGTTTTCATTTGACTTTTTGTAATAAACTTGAAGTCTGTATCAAAACCACAAACTTTATGCAAAGCATCCGTCAACATATCACGTGTATAGAGGGGAATAAACCCTTGTTCCTGTATATCTGCAAAATTCATAGATTTCAACTTTTCCAGAATTGTTTCACAGGTAAAGGCATATCCTAATTCTTTCTCAAGGTAACAATAGATTACCAAAGAAAGAAAACAGATAAGAAAATGTGCTTTTATACGGACTTCATCCTGAAGAAACACTGGTCTTGCTTCAAAGTCTGTTTTCATTATGCGGAAACATTCTTCAATTTCCCAACGCCCTTCGCTGACTTTTAAAATATCTTTTACCTCATCGTCTAACAAATTCGTAGTTACTGCATACATTCCATCATAGAGAGATTCCTGCTCAATCTTGTCGGTATCCAGATAATTATGGATTTTTGCAGTTTCACCGTCTTTGGTTACCGCGAGCTTTCCTATAAAACGTGCAGGATCATTCGGATTTCTGCGTTCTTTTTTTACTTTTCCAGAAAGAAGCATCTTTTTCGCACGTTCAACCTGGTCTGTACGTATCGATTTCTGATATCTTGCATACTTTGGTGAGTAGGTTACAATTAGACGTTGATGCAGGGAGTGTGGCGTATACGGTTTGTCTTTATAGTATAATCCGTTATCATCTTCCGGGATTTCGGAAAGATCAACGGGAGCATTATCGGAAACCCGTTTGAATCCGCTTTTATCTAAAGCCCATTTTTTGTCATCTTTATTTAGTTTCTTTATGGACTGTGTGACAATAAAAGCCCGTTCGCCGGCATGGTTGAGTCTTTTGATTGCTTCTGAACCGAGTCCGGCATCACTGCAATAAATAAATTTCGTACATCCAAAGTCCTGTAATACCTTCTCTTCTAAGGGTTTCAGTGAAGTCTGTTCATTCGCATTTCCTGGGAAAAGAGAAAAGGCAAGAGGGATTCCATCTCCGTCCATAAACATTCCCATTTGAATGATTGGATTTGGACGATGTTGTTTACATTTACCGTATTTTTTATCCCCATCTTCCTGTTCGATTTCAAAATAATAGTTTGTGCAGTCGTAATAGAGAATCTTATCATTCCGTTTTCCGAGAAGATGACTGTTTTTATATACTTCTGACTGTATAAAATCACATTCATTTCCAAGCACATCAAGAGAGCGGTATACATCATGCAGCTGGTAAGAAGGTTTTTCTAAAAATTCAGAAGCTGTTTTATAGGAAGAATATTTACTGTCTGGTTCAAGGATCCTTGCGTAAATAAGATCAGACAGGATTGCATTGATGTCGTATTTAAATTTATATTTGTCCCGAAGTTTTCGGCATACTTTATCCAGATGAAGCCGATAATAAAAAGACTGTGGGAAAAGGTATCCACCACGATAGAAGACCTGCTGGCCATAATCCAGCTTGTGATCAGAATGAAACGTGATCTGGACAGATTTTGCCTGTTGTTCTTTTTTATATTTAAGAGTTTCAATCCTGGCTTCTTCTTTGGCCCATTTCATGACGTCGTCACGAGTGGGACCATGTTCGATTAAAAGTTCCTTTAATGTTCCAAGCTTGCGTACATTAACAGATGTACTTTTTCCTTTGTTGTTGATATAGCTTTTTGCAATATAAAATGATTCAGAATTTTTTGACTTCGATGTAGTTACTTTCATGATAAA
>NZ_JAAIMM010000065.1 GCF_013300725.1 Allocoprococcus comes | reverse complement strand
AGGACGGTGGTGCATCGCCTTATGATTATGCGAAAACACCACTGGCTCACGACGATTTAAAGATTGACATTAACAGATTAGACGATTATGAACTGCTCTCTACCGAGGACATCCTTGGTGAATAGCAGTTTTTCTTATGGATTGGAGTGATGTGTATTGAAGAAACTTCTCGCAGGAGAAAAAAATAGAACGAAAAAGAATGCAACGGAAAAAATGACACCCCCGATGCTGATGGGGAGAAAGCAGAAGAAATGGATGGGGCTTTATATGACACTGGTTCTTATTGCAACCGTAGGGGCAACCACGGTGTTTGCAGCCGGAGATCCGCTGTCGGTGATCAATAACCTGTCTACATTCATCTTCTCACTGATCCGTGCCATCGGCTTGATCCTGCTTGGATTTGGAGTGGTGCAGGTAGGACTGTCCTTAAAAAGCCATGATCCAAGCCAGAGAGCAAATGGATTTCTGACACTGGCCGGAGGCGTGATCATTACGTTCGCCAAAGAGATCCTGGACCTGATCATGGCGTAAGCCTCTGAAAAAAGATAGAAGGAAACCGCAGGAGTGCCGAAAGGCGCTCCTGTATGCAAAAACATTTTCTAGGAGGTGAGAATTTTTGAGTGATAACTGGATTGTACAGAATCTGAACTCGGCACTATCCACATGGAGTGAAAAGATGGCAGAACTGTGGACGCTGCTTACCGAAAATCCGGCAACTTTTAAAGGCGGCGGCATCTGGCGCATTATGACCAATATCAATGATGCACTGACAGCTATTGCTTATGGACTGCTGGTGCTGTTTTTCGCAGCCGGGATCATAAAAACCTGTGGGAGTTTTACGGATATTAAGAAACCAGAACACGTATTAAAAGCATTTATCCGGTTTGCACTGGCGCAGGGGGCAATCACCTATGGGATGGAGCTGATGCAGGCGCTGTTTTCGATTGTGCAGGGAATTGTGACCACGGTAATGAGTGGTTCCGGCATGGCAGGAAGCGTGACCGAACTGCCGACAGAGATCGTAGATAAGATTGAAAGTGTGGGAATGCTGGAATCTATCCCGTTATGGATCGTGACACTGCTTGGCAGTCTGCTGATCACAGTACTGTCGTTTGTCATGATCCTGACGGTGTATGGCAGGATGTTCAAGATCTATATGTATACCGCAATCGCCCCGATCCCGATCTCCTCTTTTGCAGGAGAACCTACACAATCCATCGGAAAGAACTTTCTCCGTTCTTATGTGGGTGTGTGTCTGGAAGGGGCGATCATTGCACTGGCATGTATCATCTATTCCGCCTATGCCGCAAGCCCTCCGGCAGTGGGGGATACAGGGCTGAGTGCAGTTACAATCGTGTGGAACTATGTAGGGGAACTGGTATTTAATTTACTGGTTCTGGTCGGAGCAATCAAGGCATCTGACCGAATCGTAAGAGAAATGATGGGACTTGGAGGTTAAGAAGATGGATACAAATAAGACGTTAGGATACGACTGGGAATATGGACATGAGGAAGTAGCGATTCGAGTAAGCTCTTACAGGAATAATGGGAACTTATATGTAGGACTTTGCCACAGGGAAGAGGGAGAATGGGAAGATTTTGGAGATGTAACGATCAATCTGCCATTTTCCTTTTTAGAGCCAAATGAAGCATATATAACCGGAGACTTTACCAAAGATATGATTCGTTTTATTAAGGCGTATAAGCTTGGCAAAGTATTGGATGAAACAGCAAAGTCTGGATATGGAACCTATCAGAAAGTGGCATTTGACCTTGCAAGGCTTGCAGAATTTGATCCGGAAGGCGTTGCGGAACACTGTAGATTTGCCGGGATAGAAGTAC
>NZ_JAAIMM010000064.1 GCF_013300725.1 Allocoprococcus comes | reverse complement strand
AGGACGGTGGTGCATCGCCTTATGATTATGCGAAAACACCACTGGCTCACGACGACCTAAAGATTGACATTAACAGATTAGACGATTACGAACTGCTGTCTACCGAGGACATCCTTGGTGAATAGCAGTTTTTTGATGGATTGGAGTGATGTGTATTGAAGAAACTTCTCACAGGAGAAAAAAATAGAACAAAAAAGAATACAACTGAAAAAATGATAACCCCGATGCCGATGGGGAGAAAACAGAAAAAGTGGATGAGCCTTTATATGGCACTGGTACTGACCGTAACGGTTGGAGCAACGACCGCATTCGCAGCCGGAGATCCGTTGTCCGTTATCAATAACCTGTCTACCTTTATTTTTTCTCTGATTCGTGCGATCGGTTTGATTTTGCTTGGATTTGGTGTTGTGCAGGTTGGTCTGTCTTTAAAAAGCCATGATCCAAGCCAGAGGGCAAATGGATTTCTGACACTGGCCGGAGGGGTAATTATTACGTTCGCCAAAGAAATCCTCGATTTGATTATGGCGTAAGCCTCTTTGAAAAAATATATCAGGAAACAGCAGGAGTGCCGGAAGGTACTCCTGTATTCAAAAATATGTTTAAGGAGGTGAGAGTTTTTGAGTGATAACTGGATTGTACAGAATCTAAACTCAGCACTATCCACATGGAGTGAAAAGATGGCAGAACTGTGGACTCTGCTGACTGAAAATCCGGCAACTTTTAAGGGCGGCGGCATCTGGCGGATTATGGTAAATATTAATGATGCACTGACAGCCATTGCTTATGGATTACTGGTATTATTTTTCGCAGCCGGAATCATTAAAACGTGTGGCAGTTTTACAGATCTGAAAAAGCCGGAACATGTGCTAAAAGCATTTATCCGGTTTGCTCTTGCTCAGGGAGCAATCACATACGGAATGGAACTTATGCAGGCACTGTTTTCCATCGTGCAGGGAATCGTGACAACCGTAATGAGCGGCTCCAGTATGGCAGGAAGCGTGACGGAACTGCCAACGGAGATTGTAGATAAGATTGAGAGTGTGGGAATGCTGGAATCCATTCCGTTGTGGATTGTCACACTGCTTGGCAGTCTGCTGATTACTGTATTGTCATTTGTGATGATCCTGACAGTGTATGGCAGAATGTTCAAAATCTATATGTATACGGCAATCGCCCCGATTCCGATTTCCTCGTTTGCAGGAGAACCCACGCAGTCTATTGGAAAGAACTTTATCCGTTCTTATATAGGCGTGTGTCTGGAAGGGGCAATTATTGCACTGGCGTGTATTATCTTTTCTGCTTATGCGGCAAGTCCTCCGGCAGTGGGAGATACGGAGCTGAGTGCAGTTACAATCGTGTGGAACTATGTAGGAGAACTGGTATTCAATTTATTGGTACTTGTTGGAGCAATTAAGGCATCTGACCGTATTGTCAGAGAAATGATGGGACTTGGAGGTTAAAAAATATGGATACAAAGAAAACATTAAGATATAACTGGGAATTCGGACGTGAGACAGTAGCGATACGAGTGAGCTCTTATCGGAACAATGGGAATTTATATGTAGGACTCTGCCATAAGGAAGGGAGAGACTGGGAAGATTTTGGAGATGTAACCATTAATCTGCCCTATCAGTTCTTAGAGCCAAATGAGGCTTTTATAACAGGAGATTTTACCAAGGATATGCTTCATTTTATCAAGGAACATAAACTTGGAAAAGTGTTGAATGAAACAGGAAGATCAGGATATGCAACCTATCAGAAGGTAGCGTTTGACCTTGCAAGACTTGCGGAATTTGATCCGGAAGGCGTTGCGGAACACTGTAGATTTGCCGGGATAGAAGTAC